>CAZCUH010000032.1:0-12369 GCA_964501795.1 uncultured Sulfurospirillum sp. | reverse complement strand
GTGATTGTCTCACTGATGGTGCTATTTTGGGTTTATCGTCTTTTTGTCTTGCTACATTCTCCTTATGACCTCTATTTGGATGAAGCCTACTATTTTAACTGGGCAGAGCATGTGGACTGGGGATACTACTCCAAACCACCGATGCTTTCATGGCTCATTTGGCTTACGACTTCACTTTTTGGTGACTCAGAAGTGGCTATCAAGAGTGGGGCGATGTTGGTTTATCCTATCACAACCTTTGTGATTTATGGTATTGCTAAAGAGATGTTTGATCGACGCATTGCGCTTTATTCGGCATTGATCTTTTTTACGCTTCCCTCTGTGTGGATGTCTAGTATGATTATCTCAACTGATGTGGTGTTGCTTCTGTTTTGGTCTTTGGCAATGCTTTTTTTCATCAAAGCCCTCTATCATGATAAGGCGAGTTCGTGGATATGGGCTGGGATTTTTTCAGGTTTGGGCTTACTGAGTAAATACAACTTTATCTTCTTTTTGCTCTCTGTCTTTTTGATTTTAGTACTGATTCCAAAATATCGCAAACATCTTAAAAATCGCTATTTATATATCGCTATCATGATAGCTTTTGTGGTGTTTTTGCCCAATTTGATTTGGAATTATCAGCATGATTTTGTCTCTTTTGTGCATACTTCTGACCTCTCTGGTGTCAAAGAGCATACCCTTCATCCCAATAAATTTTTTGAGTTTTTTGCCTTACAATTTGTCGTCTTTGGCCCTATTTTATTTACTTATTTTTGGGTGATGGTCTTTAAAAAAGAGATCGTGAGGGATGAACGCTATCTCACTCTTTTTCTCTTTGCGATTACGACACTGGGTACTATCATGATACTCTCCTTTGAATCTCGGGCTTATGGAAACTGGGCAGCAGTGACTTATGTCTCGGCGACGATACTGGTGGTGGCATATCTCATCGCGCAGAAAAAAGAGTGGCTTTTGAAGCTCTCTGTGTTGATTCATACGCTTTTGGCTCTTGTCTTTTTTCACTACGAGACTATCGCCGCTGTGGCTGGTGTGGAGCTGACTCGAAAAACGGATCCTTATAAAAGGGTGAGCGGTTGGCATGAAGTGGGTGCGCAGATTATAAAGGCACATAAATCCTATCCAAATACAGTGCTTTTAAGTGATGGGCGTACCGAAGTGGCACAGTTTGATTATTATGCTAAAGAGAAGACTTATATCTGGAATCCAAAGCATGAGATGAAAAATCAATACCACATCACGCGGGATTTAAATACCCAAAAAGGCAAAGATTTCCTTTTTGTCACCGACAAAGGTACAGCGGGTATGGATGGTTATTTTGATGTTATCAAGCCTGCTGGTCGTATCAATATCGTCATGTATCCTGACTATAATCGCTCTTATAAGCTTTTTTACTTGAAAAACTTCAAGGGCTATTGATGGGGTTTTCAAAGTTTTTTATCTTTTTTACGCTTGCGAGTGTGTTACTTTTTGCATTTTTTCCAGAGATTGATTTGGAGGTTTCGGGGCTTTTTTATCATGAAAATGGGGGCTTTTATCTCAAAAATGCGCCATTTTTTAGCTTTATGCATGACGCGATAAGACCACTTTTGATTGTGACAGTCTTGGTGCTTCTCGTTTTTCTCCTATATCCCAAAAAGAGTCGCTACCTTGATAGAAAGGCAGCAGGATTTTTATTGACATTTCTTTTGCTTGGACCAGGGCTGATTACCAATGTCGTTTTCAAAGAACATTCAGGGCGTGTGCGTCCTGTGCATATCGTGCAATTTGGAGGGGATAAAGCATTTACGCCTTATTATAAATTGACTGGCGCATGTCAAACAAATTGCTCTTTTGTTAGTGGACATGCCGCTGCTGCTTTTTTCTTTATGGCATTTGGTTATGTGTATCGGAGTCGAAAACTCTTTTTTTTAGGTCTCTCTTTTGGTGCGTTGATGGCATTGACGCGTGTGGTGCAGGGTGGGCACTTTCTCTCTGATGTGGTCTTTGCTTTTATTGTCAACTTTATAGTTTTAAAGGTGCTGTATTATCTCTTTTACAAAAAGGGAGCATCTCTTGCGTAGGATAGTGCTTAGTGGGCTTATCATGATAGCCGCATTTGGTTCTTATTTTGTAGCAGATTTGCCTGTGGCGACTTATTTTCAACATCACAAAGGGGATAGACTTTATGAGATATTTCACTTTTTAACACGCTTTGGTCAGATAGAGTACTATCTCGTGCCACTCTTGGGGGTCTATCTCTATTATCGAAAAAGAGATAGCATTGCAGCATTAAAAGCAAGATTTGTCTTTATCTCCTTGGCAACTTCTGGCATCCTTGTGCTTCTCATCAAGATGCTAGCGGGGCGTTTTCGCCCTGAGATGTATTTTAAAGCGCATGATTTTGGATTTGATTTCTTTCATGTGAAGCAGACGATGATGTCGTTTCCCTCGGGGCACTCTGCGACTGCTATGGGAGCAGCGGCTGCATGTGCACTGCTATTTCCTAAATATCGTTTTTTGTTTTATGGCTTTGGTCTGCTTGTCATGATAAGCCGTGTGGTGATTGTGAGACATTATCCTAGTGATATATTGATAGGGGCTTTGCTAGGGGTGTTGACCTCATATCTGCTTTATGAGCGATACTATAAGCAGGAGATAGAAGATGCAGCGTAGAGTGATACTGTTGTTGGCACTTTTTTTGAGTTTTTTTGCCACGCTAGGTTGGCTTCCTCTTTTTGATTTGGATGAGGGGGCATTTTCTGAGGCGACGCGTGAGATGCTTGAGAGTGGGAATTATCTCACGACTTACCTCAATGGTGATTTACGCTTTGATAAGCCTATCTTTATTTACTGGTTTCAAGCCTTTAGTGTGCATCTTTTTGGTTTAAATGAATTTTCCCTGCGTCTGCCTTCTGCCATGGCTGCATCGCTTTGGGTCTTGGCGACTTATTTTTTTACCAAGCATTACAGTGATGGTAAAAGAGCATTTATTGCGAGCTTTATCATGATAGCGTCTTTGCAAATCACAATCATCGCCAAGGCAGCGATTGCGGATGCACTACTCAATCTCTTTATTGCTCTATCTATGTTCACGCTTTATCGTTTATATGAGACAAGGGAGAAGAGATATATCTATTTGACTTATCTATTCGTAGGACTTGGTACGCTGACTAAAGGACCTGTGGCTATCATGATACCTTTGGTGGTGAGTTTTCTCTTTTTTATCATCAAAGGCGAGTGGCGATTTTGGTTCAAGTCTGTTTTTAATCCTTTAGGTATTGGGATATTTTTACTGGTGGCAGCGCCTTGGTATATCTTGGAGTATTTAGATCAAGGGGAGAAATTTATCGATGGGTTCTTTTTCAAACACAATATCAGCCGTTTTTCTGGGGCGATGGAGGGGCATTATGGCTCACTGTTTTATTATATCCCTGTCTTTTTGATAGGACTCTTGCCCTTTACCACACTGTATATCAAAGTCTTGACTGGTGTAAAACAACTTTTTAAAAATGATTTACACCTTTTTCTCATCATCTGGTTTCTCTTTGTCTTTATCTTTTTCTCCTTTTCAGGCACGAAGTTGCCACACTATGTCATCTATGGCTATACCCCACTGTTTGTACTTGTGGGGCTTTTGTGGCAGGAGAAGGTCAGTAGTGTCTGGTTGATTGTGCCTTCCATCTTGCTCTATCTTCTTTTGTTGGCTTTGCCACTATTTTTAAACTTTGGTGGCTTGGAAGTGATACGAGATGCGTATGCGGTTGCAATTTTAAGAGATTCTTTAGTCTTGTTTGACTGGGTGTATTATCTGGCTTTGATAGGGGCGATTGTCTTGTCTGTTATCATGATAAGGGCACATGGGTCACTCTTTTCAAAGACGATTGGCATGGGTTTACTCTTTATCATGAGTGTCAATTTTGTCGTGATGCCACTCGTAGCGCATGCCAAGCAGACACCGATCAAAGAGGCAGCGTTGATTGCCAAAAAAGAAGATCTCAATGTAACGATGTGGCATATCAATGTGCCAACATTTATCGTTTATGCGCAGAAAAAAGTGCGTCGTGGTGCTTTGCGTGTGGGTGATGTGGTGCTGACTAAAAGCAATAAATTAAACTTACTAAAAAAATATGATATTATTTATAAAAATAGAGGCGTTGCCCTCGTGAAGGTAGAAGAATTATGAGAAAATTATCGCTAGTTGTCCCGATGATGAATGAAGAGGACAATGTCAAACCTCTTTTTAAGGCAGTGCGTGAGGCGCTAAGGGAGATAGATTATGAGCTTATCTTGGTGGATGATGGCTCCACAGATCAGACGATAGAACGGATGAAAGCGGAGGCGGATGCACGCACAAAGGTGGTAGTTTTTAAACGAAACTATGGACAGACCACAGCGATGGCAGCAGGTATTGATATCGCGCAGGGTGAATTGATTGCGACCATCGATGGTGATTTGCAAAATGACCCGAGTGATATACCGATGATGATTAAGCTTCTAGAAGAGGGTGGCTGGGATGTAGTCGCAGGGAAGCGTGCTAAACGACAAGATGGATTTATCTTGCGTAAATTGCCTAGTAAACTGGCAAATAAATTGATTCGTAAACTCACAGGAGTGCATATCTCTGATTATGGTTGTACGCTCAAGATATTTAAAAAATCAGTGGCAAAGAACTTGGAGCTTTATGGGGAGTTGCACCGTTTTATTCCTGTGCTTGCGACACTCAATGGGGCTAAGATTACTGAAGTGGATGTCAAACATCACGCACGCGTACACGGTGAGAGCAAGTATGGATTGGGCCGGACATTTCGTGTGATGAGTGATTTGCTGTTGATGGTGTTTATGGAGAAGTATCGTCAAAAACCGATGCACCTTTTTGGCACAATGGGGATTATGACCTTTGGCGCGGGGATGGTGATTAATTTTTATATGCTTTTATTGAAGATTTTTGGTTATAGCATCGGCACGAGACCACTCTTGCTTTTGGGTGTGATGCTTACTTTTATCGGGATTTTATTGGTAGTGACAGGATTTTTGGCAGAGTTGATTACACGGACTTATTATGGATCGCAAAATAAAAAACCTTATACGATAGATGAGATTTATGAAGGAAAATAGGATTTATGAAGATGAGGCTTTGTATATAGAGGTTGAGGAGAGTGAAATCCCTTGGTTGAAAATCTTTACACAAGAGCCTTTTAGGGAGTTTTCACAGACACCAGCTAGGGTGAAGGTGCAACTGCTTGAAAAACTCGATATCATCGAAAAAGAGATGCTTGCCTACTATCAGCCTACAAAAATCAATATCGCCTCTTTTGGAAACTATCTACCGCGCGTGCATTTTCATATCATGGCGCGCTTTGCGGAGGATTCGTACTTTCCTGAACCGATGTGGGGTAAGAGACAGAGAGAGGCAAGCATGCAGTTGAAAAGTTTTGATACTTTTTTAGAGCATCTTCTCTTAAAACTGCATGGCAAGGCCCGCATATAATCCTTGATATTTTAAATCCATCGCGATCTGGTCTCTATGGATGTTTAGATTTTTATATTGGTAGCCTATATGCAGACAGGTACAATGCTGTATGGGCAGATGATAGGCAAATCCCATATAGGCATAACGATACTTTGATCTACTAGCTAGGGTGCTAGAAGCTTTGGTGATGAAGCCTAGCCCCTCTTCTAACTCTCTCTCATAATCAAAACCTACCGCGGGGAGAATAAGTGTTTTTTTCACTTCATTATCGTTGAGCATGGTTTTAAAGCGTAGGGCGTTTAAATCTGCGCCAAAGGAGAGGGTTTTGGTGTATCGATAGCGATATTTTGCCTTTGCCCAACGAAGTGATATCTCACTCTTTACTAGTGAACTTGTTGCATAGTGTGAACCGTTGTAGAGGATATTTTGGGAGAGTTTTCTACTTGCGGAGTGTTGATATTTTTCGAGTTTAAAGCCAAATTTATGATGGGTCGTTGAACGGCTAAGCATCGTCTTGAGACCTTGTGTTGCGCCTTTGATTCCTAAATCATTTTTGAGATTTATGTCAGAGCTGTTGTTATCTACACCAATTTTGATATGCCCAGTTAGCATACTTCGCTCTAAACCCATCTCTGCTTGGGTTTGGAAGAAGTATGCATCACTTTGCGCATGCAGTGATACAAGAGATAACAATAAGATGGTTAAAAAGTGTTTTTGTATCACGCTTGCTCCAAGTATAGTTTTTTTATAAAAGATAAATTTATTTTACTTGATATACAAATCGGCACTATTTATGAAAACTGAACCCTTTAACCATAATTTTTTTTGATATACTTATAGGACTTAATTCTCTATATACAACATTTAGGCGAACAACCTTTACAAGGGCTACCCAGCGTGAAGCCGTTTGAGCTTAAGTTTTGTATAATTCGGGTTTAACTACAAATTGGGAGTATCTATGAGCGCAACACTACAACAAATCAAAGAAGAGGTACAAAAAGTCATCGTAGGACAAGATGAGATGATAGACTCTCTTCTCATCGGATTATTGTGCGAGGGGCATATCTTATTAGAGGGTGTACCAGGACTTGCTAAAACGACGACAGTGAATACTTTGGCAAAGACGCTAGGATTGGAGTTTAAGCGGGTGCAATTTACGCCTGACTTACTGCCATCAGACATCATCGGGACAGAGATTTATGATCCTAAAAACAATGAATTTCGTGTCAAAAAAGGACCAATTTTCACCAACCTTTTACTCGCAGATGAGATAAACCGTGCGCCGGCAAAAGTCCAATCTGCTTTGCTAGAAGCGATGCAAGAGCGACAGGTGACTATCGCGGATGAGACTTTTAGGATTGAGCGTCCCTTTTTAACCTTGGCGACCCAAAATCCGATAGAACAAGAGGGAGCATATTCGCTACCAGAAGCGCAGCTTGATCGTTTTATGCTCAAAGTCGTGGTGGGCTATAACTCTAAAAAAGAGGAGTTAGAGATTATTAACCGCGTTTCAGAAGGGAAGTTTGATACGGTGAGCGTTGTGGCAACACCAGCAGATTTGGAAGTGTTAAAGGAGGAAGTGAAGCAGGTTCATATCGATGAAGAGTTGAAGGCTTATATCGTTGACTTGATTTTTGCTACGCGAAATCCATCTGATTTTGGTTTAGAAGAGTTGGAAGATTATATTCAGTTTGGAGCGAGTCCACGCGCTTCAATCAACCTTTTTAATGCTTCCAAAGCTTATGCCTATATGAGAGGTCAGAGCTTTGTGACACCTGTGGATGTGGCAATGATGGCAAAAGATGTGCTTCGTCATCGTGTGATTATGTCCTATGAAGCAGAAGCTGAAGGGGTGAGCAGTGAAGATGTGATTGAGAAGGTGTTGGCTGCGGTTGATTTACCATAAGGATCTTTTTTGAGCACTTTAAAAAAGATTTTAATCAAGACCAAACGCCAGATATTTTCTGAAGTTTCAGGCAATAATAGCTCACTTTTTGAGGGTGAAGGTTTTGATTTTGTAGAGCTTCGTGAGTATAATTATGGTGATGATGTGCGTAAGATTGACTGGAATGTCACTGCCCGCATGCAACACCCTTTTGTCAAGATATTTAGAGAAGAGCGGGAGTTAAATATCGCGATTGTCTCATTACTTGGTGGTTCGGTCTATTTTGGGCAAAAACGCTTTAAACAAGAGGTGATGGCAGAGGTATTGGCACTGTTGGCATTTTCAGCGGTGAAAAATACAGATACCTTTGCCTCATATCTCTATGCACAAGGGATAGAACAGCCAATGAGAGCTACAAAAAATATCCATGCCGTGCATAAAGCAACACAAGCGCTACTTGACTTTAATGTGCTAGGAAAAAAAGTGGATAGTCAGGCCTTGGGAAGGCAGCTGTATGAACGGATCACAAGGCGTTCGATTATCTTTATTGTAGGGGATTTTTTTGAGGAGTTTGATTTTCAACTACTCTCTAAAAAGCATGAGGTGGTGGCAATTATCGTGCGTGATAAATTTGAAGAAAATCCACCCGAGTTGGGGAGTATCAATCTCGCTGATCCAAGCTCTTATGAGAGTCGTTTGATGCAGCTTGATAGTAAAGCGGTGAAAAGATATAGAGAAAAATTACAACAAAGAGATCATGATTTTTATGCGCATTGTCGTAAAAATCGTGTGGCATTTACGAAGATTTATACGGATGAAGATCCTTTTGTGAAGTTATCAAAACTATTTTTAAAGAGGTAAGATGCAAGAGTTAAGAGATATACGCACTTTAGAAGAGATTCCTGATGTCTCATTTTATCTGTTTGTTATCATGATAGTGGTGGGTGTGTTGCTTGTGGTGGGGATTGCTATCATGATAGGGCGACATTTTAGAAAGCGGCATGGAGATTTGACACGCCAAGAGGTTTTAAAACGGCTTGAAAATATCACCTTTGACAACCCTAAAGATGCCGCTTATAAAATCACCAAGTATGGCAGATATCTCGCGAAAGAAGAGCGTAGCCAAAAGCTTTTTGTACAGCTAGAAAAGAAGCTTTTGAAGTATAAATTTACCCCAACTCCTCCCGCGTTTGATGATGATACGATAGGGGAGTTTCATCTGTTTTTAGAGTCGCTTGATGGCTGAATGGAGATTTGAGTATCCTGCAGTTTTTCTACTGATAGGGCTTTTTTTACTCTGTGCGCGTTACTGCAAAGCACGATCAGAAGCGATACTCTTTCCGCATCTTGATATCTTTAAAGAGAGCAAGAGTGAAGAGACAAGATGGATAGTCGTGCTCAAATGGCTCGCTATTATTTTTGCTCTCCTAGCATTGGCATCACCGATACTAGAAGATAAAGTAGCGTTGGAGAAAAAAGAAGGCTATGCCATTGCCTTGGTGCTGGATGCGAGTGGTTCGATGAAGTATGGATTTGGGGAGCGTTACTATGGATCGCCTGTAAAGGTGGGTGAGAGTAAGTTTGATGTCTCTATCGCGTTGGCAAAGGCCTTTGTGCAAAAACGACATGATGATCAGCTTGCTTTGAGTGTTTTTGGGAACTTTGCTTATGTTGCCTCACCCTTGACTTTTGATAAAACGATTTTACAAGCGCTGATGCAAAGGCTCTATGCTGGGATTGCAGGGTCAAACTATACGGTGATCAATGATGCGCTTTTTCAAACGGCGAAACTTTTTTCGCACTCTAAAGCCAAAACAAAAATTGCCATTTTGCTCACCGATGGTCAGAGTCGAGGGGACAATGTGCCTTTTAATGTTGCGATGAAGTTATTGAAAAAATATGCTATCAAAGTCTATACTATTGGGATAGGCAAAGATAAAGATTTTGACGCAAAGCATCTACAATCCATCGCAGATGCGACTGGGGGGCACTTTTTTACAGCACACTCCAAAGCGGATCTCAAAGGGGTCTATGAGAAGATAGATGCGATGGAGAAGAGTCAAATAGAGGGGAAAAAATATATCAAAAAGTCTTACTATTTTGAGTATCCACTCTTTTTGGCATTTTTATCACTTCTTTTTTATAGCTTTTTACTCAATCGTAGGGGCACAATATGATATTTTTAAAGCCTGAATATTTGGCGATGATGTTGATTCCTACTTTGGTACTATTTTATCTGATTATCAGCAATAAATCTGCACTTGAACTCTATTTTGATGAAAAGATACTCAAAAAACTGCGTTTTGATAACAATGCTTTGGGGAGAGTGGGGCGCAATATGATGCTCTTTGTAGCGCTTATCATGATGATTATTGCCTTGGCGCGGCCTGTGATTGAAAAGGGTGAGATAGCGATACAAACTAAAAGTATTGATATCCTAGTGGCTTTGGATATCTCAAAGTCTATGTTAGCATCAGATATCTATCCGACGCGATTGGCATTTGCAAAGAGACGCTTTATGGAGTTGCTCGATCGTTTTACAGAGGCAAATATTGCGGTGATAGCCTTTTCGAGTGAAGGATTTTTAGTTTCTCCTATGACCCAAGATAGTACGACGCTCAAGTACCTTGTGGATCATCTCTCTTTGGAGTCTATGAGTGTCAAGGGGACAAATCTCTGGGTGCCTATTGAAAAAGGTAAGAGACTTTTAAAAGATACTAAAGAGAAAATCATCATACTCTTTACAGATGGTGGTGATGGAAAATCGTTCTCAAAAGAGATCAAGCGTGCAAAGGCGTATGGGGAGCATATCTATATCTATGCGGTAGGTACAAGCAAAGGAGCTGCAATCAAAGAAAAGGGAGAATCAATCAAAGATGAGAAAGGTAATATCGTCATCACAAGATTGAATGAGAAGATAAAAACGCTCGCCTTTGAGACGCAAGGTGCGTATATCGTGGGAGATCATGATGATGAGAGCATCAAACTGCTTGTCGCTGATATCAAGCATAAGTTTAAGATGCACAAGGCAAAGGCAAAAAAGATGAAGCGTTATCGTGAGCTTTTTTATTATCCACTAACACTGGCTATCTTGTTTATGCTCTTTGCTTTCTCCTCCCTACCACAACGAAAAAGCCTTATCATGATAGCCCTTATCATGATAGCTACTCCCAAGGGGGCTCAGGCACGGGTATTTGATTTTTTTGAGATTGATAAAGCACGAGAGGCCTATAACAAAGGTGCGTATGAAAAGGCCAAAGCGCATTATGAAGAGTTGGTACGCTCCAATAAAAGTGCACAGAGTATTTATAATTTTGCCAATGCACAGTATAAAACAGGTCACTATAAAGAGGCATTAAAAAGTTATCAGCGTGTTATCGCGACAACTAAAACGCTCAAATATAAAAAAGCCTTTAATAGTGGCAATGCCTATATGCAACTTAATGAGTATGAAAAAGCGATAGAAGCGTATGAGAGAGCCAAAGAGAGTAGAGATGATGCGGATGTCGAATATAATTTAGCCTTGGCAAAAAAGAGGCTCAAAAAGAAGCAAAAAAAGACGAAAAAAAATAACAAGAAAAAAGAAGATAGCCAAAAAAACGGCAAAAAGAGAGATCAAAAAGGCTCTCATGCTTCCAATAAAAATGAGAAGAACAAGCAAAAACAAGCGCAAAAACAAGAAGAGAAAAGTCCACAAAAGCAAGCGCAAAAAGAAGAAGTAATCAGTAAAAAAGAGGAGAAGATGTGGGAGAGACAGCTAGAGAGAACGAGAGCCAAAACCATACCTATGAAACTGAAGATGCCAGCCAAAAAGAGGAGCGATGATGAGAAACCTTGGTAAGATTGTATTACTACTTTTCACACTATCTTCTATCATGATAGCCGCAGAGAGTGCGAAAAAGAGTGCTATCATGATAGAGAGTAAAGAGGCGTTTTCTTTCAAACAAGAAGTTGATAAAACAGAGGCGTATGTGGGTGAACCTATCGTGCTGACTTATCGCTTTAAGCAACGGCGTGATATTGATTTGACAGAGGCAAATTTTCACGCATCTGCATTTGAAAATTTTTGGGCAAAAACAACCAAACAAGTGCCCAATACGAAAGAGGGAGCGTATATCGTTTATACAATTCACTATCTTTTATATCCTCAAAAAAGTGGTGATTTGACCATAGAATCAGGGCGTATGGATGTGGGGATACTGAGGACGAAAAAAAAGGATCTGTTTAATCTACAACGAGCAGTGTGGAAAACCTTTTATACCAAGCCCTCACATATCAAGGTCAAAGCGCTGCCAAAGGGGGTTGATTTGTATGGAAATTATACTTTTACAGTGGTGGCTGATAAAAATGTCACCAAGGCAAATGAACCTGTCAATCTCACTATCACCATACGGGGAGAGGGCAATGTAGATGATATTGATGATTTTACGCTCAAAGTCCCACATGCAACAGTCTATAGCGATAGGGCGAAAAAGAGTTTTGATCTCAAAGATGGGAAAAATAGTATCCTCTTTAAACAAAAATTTGCCATTGTTGGGGATAGAAATTTTACGATTCCCTCTTTGGATTTTCAATTTTTTAATGGCAAGATAGAGACATTGCACTCTCGTCAATTTGCGATAGAGGTCAAAGATAGCAAGGCACAAAAGAGCATAACAAGACTAGAAAAACGCAGCATAACACCACAAAAAAAAGAGCAAGTGACAGAGTCAAGCCTTGCAAAATGGCCTATCATGATAGCGTCGATATGTGCATTTTTGGCAGGTGTGATACTCTCTTGGTTGTTTTATCTCTATCATACTAGAGCGCGAGAGCGCCAGGTGACTAAGATAGAAGAACGCATCCTCAAAGCCAAGGATGACAAGGCACTACTTGGCCTGCTCTTGCCGTATGTACACCACTCAGCCAAGATGCGTGATTTGGTGAAACAGTTAGAAGCCAATATTTATGCCAATGCTGCACATAAGATAGATAGAAAGCTGTTAGCCAAAACATTTGCAAGTTATATGAAAGAGATGAAAGAAGAGGAGATTTT
>CAZCUH010000031.1:0-12667 GCA_964501795.1 uncultured Sulfurospirillum sp. | reverse complement strand
TTCATACAGTTATTTTAACTAAAATAGTTTAAAATTAAACATCTTTTAATTTTTTTGCAATTGTATGGTCAAAAGCTTATCATGATAAGCTGCGTAGAGCCTGTTTTAAGGCTCATTGCCTTGAATAGTAGTCGTGGTCTTGCCTAAATCAGAGAGATTGCTCATCTGGGTACCCATAAAGATGAGTGCACCAACTAAGATGGCGAAAAATATATAGGGTAGGGCTTTAGTCACGGTGTTTTCCTTTTTAAAACGACACCACATTCAAGGTGCTGGGTATAGGCAAATTGATCAAATACAGCAAATGCATCGAGATCAAATTGCGTTTTCAAAATCTCCAAATCCCGTTTGAGGGTTGTTGGATTACATGAAATATAGAGTATTGTATCAAATTCCATGATAAATGACAAGCTCTCTGCATCCAATCCTGCGCGTGGTGGATCGACAAATACATGGCTAAAATCAAAACTATCAAGCGCTATCCCCTCAAGTCTTCTAAAGGTACGCTCTTTTTTAAGTGCCGAAGTTAACTCTTGGCTAGAGAGGCGTACAAAGGTGATATTATCTGTATCATTAAGCAGGCAATTTTCTTTGGCAGCTTTGATAGAGTTTTTGGAAATTTCGGTTGCTAAGACTTTGTTAAATTTCTCCGCCAAAGGGATGGTAAAGTTGCCATGTCCACAGTAAAGCTCCAATAAATCACGATCTGTTTTTGTGATTTTTTCTTTGACCCAGTTTATCATCTTTTCATTGACTTTCGTATTGGGTTGGATGAAGCCAGTATCGTAGAGTTTGTAGTGGTAGGGTTTTGTACCTATCATGATAGTATCGCAAATAAAGTCATCTTCCAAGACGAGTTTTACTTTGCGACTTCTGCCTATGAGCTTGATATTGAATTTTTCGGCTACTTTTTTTGCTTCTTGAACCCATGCTTGGTCTATCTTTTTGTGATAGATGAGTGTGATTAAAAGCTCCCCTGTGCTAGAGGAGAGAAATTCGATAGCAAAGAGTTTGTATTCTAGCATAGCACTTGCTTGTAAAGTCTCTAATAGTGCTGTCATGATAGTGGCTATGGGATGGGAAACGATAGAGCACGCGTTGATTCTCACAGCACCTTTTTTATCCAATCGACTCATCGCATAAGAAATTTTCCCATCATCATGATAGACTTTAAACTCCGCTCTATTTCTAAAGTGTGAGGGGGATGATGTGAGGATATCCACATCTTCTAGTGCAAAATCCTCTTTGATTTGTGCTACTTTAAAATCCAACTGTTCTTGGTAATTTTTATCATAAAGGGTACAAGAGCCACAGACTCCAAAATAATCACATGTCATCATTTAAAACTCGCTATTAAATTTCCTATCAAAAGGTTCCAACCATCCACTAGCACAAAGATGAGTAACTTAAATGGCATCGATATCATGACAGGAGGTAACATCATCATACCCATACTCATAAGCACAGAACTCACCACCATATCAATCACCAAAAATGGAAGATAGAGTAAAAACCCTATCTCAAAGGCACTTTTAAGTTCACTGATCATAAATGCTGGGGTGGCGATACTGAGGGGAACATCTTTATAAGTTTTGGGATTTTTCATCTTTCTTATACGCAAAAAGAGGGCTAAATCTTTCTCTCTGGTATTTCTTATCATAAATTCTTTAAAGGGTAGTACCCCTCTCTCAAAAGCCTCTGTATAACTTATCTTTTTATCAACATAGGGTTTTACACCTGTATCATAGGCTTTTTGACCAACGGGTTGCATGATAAAAAATGTCAGTATCATTGCCAAAGAGACGAGGATTTGTGTGGGCGGCATCTGTTGTGTGCCCAGCGCTTGTCTCAAAAAAGAGAAGACCACGATCAGTCGCAAGAAGCTGGTCATCACCAATATCAGAGAAGGGGCTAAAACAAGAAGGGTGAGGACGATAAGGACATTGAGTGAAGAGACCAAATCAGCAGGTTCTGTGGGAGGGGAGAGTGAGAGGTCAATCTTGGGGATATCAACACCATACGCGCTCAACACTAACAATAGTATGAGTGCGAATGCTTTGATAATTTACCCCTTTGTATCCAAGATACTCTTTTTGGCTTTTTGATCTTGGTCTTTTTCCAATGAGAAAAAGTATAACTCAACTCTCCTATTTTTTTCCTTACCTTCAGGGGTTAAATTTGAAGCTATTGGATCAAATTCTGCCTTTCCACAAGCTGTTAAAATTTTGGGGTCTATCTTATCTTTAATCAACTCTTGGACAACCGAGATGGCACGCGCTGTGGAGAGTGCCCAGTTGCTTGGAAATTTATCACCTGGTTTTCGGTAGGTATCATCAGTATGTCCAATCACATTGACCCGAATGGTCTTTGGTAATTTATCGATAATCAAGGCAATACGCTTTAAAAATAAAATGGCATCATCGTTTTGGATGCGTGCAGAGTCTTTTTTAAAGAGTAAACTTGCGGGAAGGCGTATGATAAAGCCATTTTCTGCCTCTTCTAGCTGTGTTTGGGAGTTGTCAGCAGATTTTGTCATCTCATTGATTTCGACAAGCGTTGCTTTGAGTGTTTTTAATTTTTGTGCTGTTTCATCTTCGCTTTGAATCGGGGTAGCTTGTTGGTTTCTCTCACGGCTTACTTCTGTTTTGGTACCCCCTTCCAAGACTGAAAGTGCCCCTGCTAGTGAACCCATCGCTTCAGAGACTTTTTTAGCATCCATGGTGGACATGGAGAGTAGCAGTACAAAGAAACATAAAAGCAGACTCATCAAATCCCCAAAGGCAGCAAGCCACCCTGGCATACATTTGGGACATTCTACTTTTTTACACTTTTTTCCCATCTTATCTCCTAGTCAAATTGACTCACGCGTTCACTTGGTGCCATATAGGCCAAGAGTTTAGCTTCTAGTACACGAGGATTATCCCCTGCTTGAATGGACATGATGCCTTCTAGTATCATGCTTTTAAGGGTGAGTTCATCATCATTTCTAACCCCTAAGATATTCTCCACTGGGCCACCGATGACATTTCCTAAAATCGCACCGTACATGGTTGTCAGGAGTGCCACCGCCATAGCCGGCCCAATCGCTGCTGGATCTGCCATGTTAAGTAGCATCGCAACCAAACCAATGAGTGTACCAATCATACCCATGGCTCCGGCAAAGCCACCCATTTGACCAAAGACCGCGATATTGGATTTGTGTCTTGCATCCATCTGTTCCATATCGATTTCGAGCAAATCTCGGATAATATCGGGTTCATTACCATCGATTGCCATACCAAGGCCGCGTTTTAAAAACTCATTTTCTTCATTGGCAACATCACCTTCAAGGGCAAGCACACCCTCTTTTCTCGCTTTGGTTGAAAAATCCACAAGTTTTGCAATCATCGCTGCAGAGTCAATGGCAGGAGGTTTGATAGCAACCATAAAAATTTTTCCGACTTTTTTCATCTGCTCGAGTTTAAACCCAATAAGTAGGGTACCTGCTGTTCCACCAAAGACGATGAGTATGGAGGGGACATCGATGTAAGGACCAATTCCCACACCCATGACCATAGCACCTAAAATGAGTGCGAAAGTTAAGACGAGACCTATGACTGAACCTAAATCCATGCGTATATTTCCTTATTATCATATTGTATTAAAAGAATATCGGTAAAATAGATAAATTATTTAATATTTTGACGATATACATTATAACTAGTGGCATATCGCTTTTTTTAAGTCTGTATGATACTATAAAAAAATTAAATTATTTAAATTAAATAAGGAAAAATTAAATTATATGAATAATTCAGTCATAATACTTGCTGCCGGAAAAGGTACACGGATGAAGTCAAGCTTGCCAAAAGTGCTCCATAATATCTCAGGATTTCCTATGTTGTACTTCGCCATCAAAGAAGCGAAAAAATTGAGTAATGATGTAACAGTTGTACTCTATCACCAAGCCTCGTTGGTACAAGAGCATATGGAGAAATATTTTGATGATATTACTTATGTGATTCAAGATCATGAAAACTACCCCGGTACAGGTGGTGCGGTGATGAATATCAAAACTAAGCACGATAAAGTACTGGTATTAAATGGTGATATGCCTTTGGTAGAAGCGCGTGAGTTAGAGAAGTTTTTTGAGCTTGATGCGGATATCGTCATGAGTGTTATCAAACTAGAGGATTCTTCTGGTTATGGTCGCGTGGTGATAGATAATGACGAAGTCGAAAAAATTGTTGAAGAGAAAGATGCAAGCGAAGAAGAAAAAGAGATTAAAACCGTCAATGCTGGTATCTACCTCTTTGCCAATGGCATGATGGATAAATATCTGCCAAAACTAAGTAATGCCAATGCCCAAGAGGAGTACTACCTCACAGATGTTATAGAGCTTGCTAAAAATGATGGCTTCAAGATAGCGCCTTTATATGTCAGTGAAGAGAACTTTAAAGGGGTCAATTCCAAGTATGACCTCTCCAATGCAGAGGAGATTATGCAACGACGCATCAAAAAGAATTTTATGATGGCGGGGGTGATTTTTAGATTACCTGATACCACTTATATTGACGCAGATGTGGAGATAGAGGGAGAGTCAATCATCGAAAATGGGGTGACACTGCTCTCTGGATCCAAAATCATAGAGAGTCATATCAAGGCAAATTCTGTGATAGAAGATGCGGAGATTATCTCTTCTGATGTAGGCCCTATGGCACGGGTACGACCAGGTTCAAAATTGATGGATACGCATATCGGTAACTTTGTTGAAGTGAAAAAATCGACACTCAAAGGGGTAAAAGCAGGACACTTGGCATATCTTGGTGATGCGGAGATTGATGTAGGAACGAACATCGGGGCAGGGACAATCACCTGTAACTATGATGGAAAAAATAAATTTAAGACCAAAATTGGTAAAAATGTCTTTGTCGGCTCTGATACCCAAATCGTCGCTCCTGTGACGATTGAAGATGATGTCTTGATTGCCGCAGGAACCACTGTGAGTAAAAATGTTAAAAGTGGTGCTTTAGCCATTAGTCGAACGGATATGAAAACCGTAGATGGCTTTTTTAGTAAATTTTTTAAGGAATAATATTTGAATCACGCACTTTTAGAAGGGAAACAGATCGTTGTTGGTGTGACTGGAAGTATCGCTGCGTATAAGGCCTTAGAGTTGATACGACTCTATGTCAAAGCAGGAGCGAAAGTGCGTGTTATCATGACAGCATCCGCGATGCGTTTCATCTCGCCCTTGAGTTTTGAAGCTATCAGTCAGCATGAAGTCTTGCATGAGGCGAGTGAATCGTGGGCGAACGATAATAATCATATCGATATAGGAAAATGGGCAGATTTGCTAGTGCTTGCACCTGCCACGGCAAATACACTCAATAAGATTGCTCACGGGATTGCGGATAATCTCTTGACGCAAACCATTCTTGCCTACCCCAAAGAGAAGCTTTTTGCGCCTGCAGCAAATACCAATATGTTTAAAAATCCTCTGACTACAGCTTCGTTGAAGATGATTAAGATGGTAAATGCGCAAATCATTGAGCCTGTCACAAAAGAGCTTGCCTGTGGTGATGTGGGTGAGGGGGCTTTGGCTGAGGTTGAGGAGATATTTTATAAATCTGCCCAGATGCTACTGCAAGATGCATTTTGGAGCAATCGTCGGGTAGTTGTGAGTGGGGGTGGCACGATAGAGAAGATTGATGATGTGCGTTATATCTCCAACTTTTCATCAGGCAAGATGGCAGCAGCACTCTCAAAAGCGCTCTACTTAAAAGGGGCAGATGTCTGCTTGGTAACAACCAAAGTAGATCCTTCTTTGCCAAAAGCGATTTATACCGTAGAAGTAGAAGATGCAAAAGAGATGCAAGAGTATCTCACTGATGCCTTGCGCGTTGCCAAAAAGGGTATCATGACAAAGCCGACATTGATGGGTGAGGGGATGCCTGAACTGATACAAAAGACGCCTTATCTTTTCATGGCAGCAGCAGTGAGTGACTATAAAGTGCGCTTTCAACAAAAAGGGAAGCTCAAAAAAGAGGCACTCGGTAAACTGTGGTCTTTAGAGCTTGAAGAGAATACAGATATCTTGATGAACATCGATAAAGAGGGTGTCTTTGCCGTGGGATTTAAAGCAGAAATGGACAAAGAGAGTGGCAAAGAAAATGCAAAAAATATGCTCATCAAAAAGAATTTGGATGCCGTTTGCTTTAATGATGTGGGTGCCAATAGCTTTGGTTCTGATGACAATGCCATCACCCTTTTTACCAAAACACAAGTAAAAGTTTTACCACAAAGTGATAAATTTAGTCTCTCTCTTGCACTGCTTGATGCCCTCGCTTCTATGAGTGAATAAGCTATCATGATAGGCAATCTTAGCCCCCTAGCTAAAATAGAGTCTATACTCTCTAAACTCAATGCAAGTACCATCAAGTTTGATAAACTTTTACCTGTCAATATCGAGGTCAAAGAGAAGTTAGAACCCAAAACTTATCTCTTGCAAGTGGGTAAAAAAGAGATGACAACCAAGAGTATGGTCGATTTGGAAGTGGGCAAGCAGTATTGGGGTGAGATGAAAGAAGATCCTAAATTAAAATCCCTTTCGCTCTCAAAGCTTTTGATAAAACCCCACCTTTTGCAAGGCAAAAAAGCATTGCTCCCCACGCTCTCTTTAGATAAACTCCAACAACTCCTCGGCAGTGAAAATCCAAAAGAGAGAGTCAAGTTTGCACTGCTTGACAAGATGGCACATGCCACAAGTAAACAGGAGTTTATGACGCTCTCCAATATGCTTCAAGCGATCAATGAAAATGTCTTTACTATGGTTTTAAATCATGAAAATCAAGAGACGCTTTTTCAATTTAAAAAGAGAAAAAAAGGCAACAATAGTGAGGATAAGGCTGAAAATGCCAAGATTGACTTTTATGCAGCTTTTGAACATCTAGGTCCTATTGAGGGTGTGGTTGAAGTGATTGATGGTATCAGAAAGCTCTCTTTATATCTCTATTATGAAAATTCTTTAAAGTTTTTGCAAAAGGAGTTAAATAATTTGGACTTAGAAGCCTTTTTGTATAAAAAAGAGGGTAAAATCACCCCACTATATGAGTATGGAGAGTCACTTTTGGATGTGAAGGGGTAAGATGCAGTCAGTACAACATATCGCTATCATCATGGATGGTAATGGTCGCTGGGCGAAAAAACAGGGTTTTTTAAAACGCATCAAAGGGCATGAGGTAGGTGCTAGGCGTGTGCGAGAATTGACCATTCATGCCTCTAATATTGGGATTAAATATCTCACCCTTTATGCCTTTAGTACAGAAAATTGGAAACGCCCTAAAGGGGAAGTGACCTTTTTGATGAACCTCTTAGAAGAGTATCTCAAAAAGGAGTTGCCACTCTTTTTGGAAAATGATATCCGTTTTGAAACGATTGGTGATCTCTCAAAACTCTCAAGCTCTTTGCAGGCGCAAATTGCACAGACCAAAGAGAAAACAGCACATTTTAAAGGTTTGACACAAGTTTTGGCGATTAATTATGGTGCCAAAGATGAGATAATACGCGCTGTAAATCAGGCAATCAAGAGAGGTGAAGAGATCAATGAAGCCGAGCTTGATGCTCTGTTGGATACCAAAGATATGCCCGCGGTGGATATCATGATACGCACAGGTGGCGATAAAAGACTCTCGAACTATCTCTTGTGGCAGTGTGCGTATAGTGAACTCTTTTTTACCAAGACACTGTGGCCTGATTTTTCCAATGATGAATTGGATAAAATCATCGAAAAATTTAGGAAAATAGAGCGAAGGTTTGGAGGGTTAAAATGAGTATAGAATGGATGCAGGGTGGATTGGTGACGCTGTTTGGATTGTTGTTTGGATCTTTTTTGAATGTGCTTATTTTGCGTATTCCAAAAGATGAGTCTGTGGTTTTCCCCGCTTCTCACTGTCCCAAATGCAACAGTGATTTAAAATGGTGGCACAATATCCCGCTGTTTTCGTGGCTCTTTTTGGGTGGCAAGTGTGCCTTTTGTAAAGATAAAATCTCTTTTCAATATCCCTTGATTGAACTAGCTACAGCACTTTTGTTTTTATTGGCATACCTGCGTAACACGGATATCACACATAGCGTGATTGTAGGATTAGTTTTTGCACTACTGCTTGGGCTTTCGGTGATCGATTTTCGTTACAAAGCGGTACCTGATAGTCTCAACCTTGCCGCACTGACACTTGCGATATTTTCCTCTTCTATGATTGTGACAAATTTTGTCAATGCGCTCTTATTTGCTGGAGGATTTTCACTACTTCGTTTTTATATCTCTTTTGCTATCAAAAAAGAGGCACTGGGTGAAGCTGATATCATGATAGCCGCTACCATCGGTGCGATGGTGGGTGTGAAGATGGGGCTTTTGACTATATTTTTATCTGCCATTATTGCTCTGCCTGTTTTTATCTATATCAAAGAGAAAGATTATGAAGTCCCTTTTATCCCCTTTTTAGCCTTAGCACTTTTTGTAGTCTATATGTTTCGTGATCTTTTTAACGATATCTGGGTTTTACTTTATGGATAGGGTGAGTCGCTACCTTGTAAGCAACTTTTTTCAAACCTTTTTATCGCTCTTTTTTACGCTTTTTTTCTTGGCTTCGGTGATATTTTTTATCAAGATTTCACAGCTTACTTCACTCTTTTCTGTCACTTTTTCAGATTTGGGGGAAGCGTATCTCTATCTCTTGCCAGAGCTTATTGTGTATACTTTGCCTATCACCTTTTTTATCGCTGTGGCGATGACAATCTTTAAGATGTCCAAAGAGAATGAGACAATCGTATTTTTTGCATTGACACTCTCTCCTCATAAAATAGCAAGGGTTTTTTTTATGCTCTCCTTGGCGACATCACTCTTTTTGTTAGTCAATTCGCTTATCATGATACCCATCGCGAAACAGCTCAATAAAAACTTCATAGAGTATAAAAAACTTGAATCTAAAATCAATATCAAAGCGACAGAATTTGGGCAAAAATTTGAGGGTTGGAATGTCTATATCAATGGTGTGGATGATGGCACTTACAAGGATATCGTTCTCTATCACAAGGATGCAGCGAAAAAAGAGGAGCGTTTTATCATCGCTAAAAGTGCACACATCGAAAAAAATGGCTCTATTGTCGGTATCAAACTTGAAGAGGGAAAGCTCTTTAATCTCAAAAACAGAGGTTTAGATGAGATTGGTTATGCGGGTATGAAGATGTCTTTTCAGCCTACCGTCAAAGCGTTGGAAAATTTAGGTGTGTTGGCATATTGGATGCAAAGTAAGGTCAATAAAACACGCGCAAAAGATCTCTCTATCAATATCTTTATCTCTTTTTTCCCTTTGGCAACTTTTCTTTTTGCTATCTCTTTAGGGGTAGCCAATACGCGTCATGAAAAGCCCAATATCTACCTCTATATATTTATCGTTGTCTTGGTCTATTATCTTTTGACTTTTAAAGTAGCGACGACTTTTCCTCTGCTAGGCACGGGACTTGTGATTATCGCATTTCATATCGCATCAGCGCTCTTTTTTCAACAAAAGATACTCAAGAGATACTAAATGAAAGTCAAAATAACACTAGCATATGATGGTAGTCAATTCCATGGTTTTCAAAGTCAAAATGATGGGACATTGACAGTCGCCAACAAGCTTGCAGATGCCTTTGCTTCTATTGGTATCCATAGTAAAATAAATGCCAGTGGTAGAACGGATAGTGGTGTCCACGCAACAAGGCAGGTCATTGATGTTGAGTTGCCACCTTTTTGGGATGATCTTGCGAGGCTGAAAAATTATCTCAATCGCCTCTGTGCACCCTCTATACAGATACGCGATATTCAAGCAGTACAGGCGGATTTTCATGCCAGATATAGTGCACAAAGAAGAGTCTATCGTTATCTTGTGAAAGTAGGGGAACCTTCGGTCTTTTCGCAAGCCTATGTACACTATCATGATAGCATCGATGTTACAAAGATTCAAGGGGCGATAAAGCGTTTTGAAGGCAGGCATGATTTTGCCTATTTTTGTAAAAATGGTAGTGAACCTAAAAGTACAATCAGGCAGATATATCAGTGTCGTTTTTATGCGCATAGGGGTTTTTATATATTTAGCTTTGAAGCCAATGGCTATCTGCGCTCTCAAATACGCATGATGGTCGATTTTTTACTGAAAATTTCTGATGGTAAGTTGTCTGAAATAGCCCTCAAAGAGCAGTTAGAAAAAAAGAAGATACATAGTAGAACTTTAGCTAGAGCTAATGGCTTGTATCTTAGTAGAATAAAGTATTAAAACAAGATAGGAAGGCAAAGCCCTCCTATTTTGTAAACCTATGAAGCAATCTTTTTGAGTTCGATTTGCTTGAGTTGCCACATTGCCATTAAATCTTCATTATCAAGATTTAACTTCTGACACAGCACACCTAACTTCAAAATATGAAATTCTCCCATATTTGTCTTTTTCAGATATGATATAGCCGATGGCGTTTTGTTGATTGCTGCTGCAATCTCTTTGTTTGATACTTTCATAACATTCCCTATATTTTAATTTTGTTATACTACTACATCGTGTGCTGTGGCGATTTGTTTATACTTATTTGAAAAAAAATACAATATTAAGCATTTCCTAAGTTACAAGAAGATATTTTATACAAATTGTTACATTTTACTCGTAAATAATCCAAAAAAGCCCCTATCATGATGAGACTTGACGCCTTTCTTTTTGAAAATGATTTCACACAAAGCCGTAATAAAGCAAAAGAGCTGATTTTAAAAGGCGCTGTTTTAGTAGATGGACAAGTCACGACCAAAGCCTCAACCCTGATAGAGTCCCAAAAAGTACAAATAATTTCATCACACCAATATGTCTCACGCGCAGGAGATAAACTCAAAAATTTTTTATTGGCACATCCTATCATGATAGCAGGAAAACGCTGCCTCGATATTGGCTCTTCCACAGGAGGTTTCATCGAAGTGCTACTTGAATATGGTGCGCGCGAAGTTGTTGGTGTAGATGTAGGCAGTGCGCAGCTACATCCCTCCCTTCGTCAAGATAGTCGCGTGGTGAGTGTAGAAAATTGTGATATAAGAGCCTATCACAATAGTGAGGCTTTTGACATTGTCACTTGTGATGTCTCCTTTGTAGGGAGTGAACATATCTTGCCTTCTATTGATAGGTTGAGTGCTTGTGATATCATCATGCTTTTTAAACCTCAGTTTGAAGTGGGGCGAGAGGTAAAGCGCGATAAAAAAGGTGTGGTAAAGGATGCGGAAGCTATCATTATGGCGCAAAAAAATTTTGAAGCACATTTTTTGGATTTTCATTGGATGCTTCAAAACAAAGTGCAATCAAAGATAAAAGGCAAAGAGGGCAATGTTGAGATCTTTTACCACTTTAGAAAAAGATGAGATAACATCCATCGCCATTGGGGGATTTGATGGGATGCATCTAGCCCATCAAGCACTGATTTCCAAGCTAGATGAGAAGGGTGCACTTCTTATTATAGAGCGAAATGGTGTGGGACTTACCCCTGCCAAGGAGCGCTGTCTCTATCATGATAAGCCTTGTGTAGTGTTGGAATTTGAGAAGATTAAGCAGATGCAGCCAGAAGCGTTTGTGCAATTTTTACAAACAGCATTTGTCAATCTTAAAAAAATTGTGGTGGGATATGATTTTTTCTTTGGTAAAGATAGGCGTGGGGATATCGCACTTTTAAAGAGCACATTTAGGGGTGAAGTTGAAGTTGTAGAGGAAGTACACTATGAAGGAATCTCTGTACATTCACGAAAAATAAAAGCCTTACTCTTAGAGGGTGAGATTGAAAAAGCCAATATGCTTTTGGGGCGTGACTATCATATCAAAGGTACAGTAGTGCCAGGGCAAGGTTTGGGTAAAAAAGCGCTCTATGCGACATTCAATCTTTCAACAGGCGCATTTTTTTTACCAAGAGAAGGTGTGTATGCTAGTAAAGTCAAGGTGCGAGGAGCACTCTATCCCTCTGTCACTTTTATCGGTACAAGAGTGAGTACGGATCAGAAATTTAGTATAGAGACGCATCTCTTGGATGAAGCATTTGATGCTAAAGTAGAGCGTGTGGAACTTTATTTTGTGGCTTATTTGCGAGAGAATAGGAAATTTGATGATTTGAGAGATTTGAAAATACAAATCTCTCAAGATATAGATGAGGCAAAGGCTAAGCTGTAGCTTCCTCTTTTGACTCTGCCTCTTTTTTGGCGCGTTTAATGGTGTACATTTTTTCATCCACGATACCTGTGATTTCATGAAAATTTTGACCAGTTTGAAACACAGCTGATCCAGAAGAGAGGGATACTTTAAAAGTGTGTCCTTGAAATTTAAAACTTTTTGTTTTAAAGCCTTCATTGATTTTTGCAAGATACTCTTCTATGTAGTTGACATCTTTTTCAAAACTTATCATGATAAACTCATCACCACCATAACGGATGACATCTACACCTTCGAGTTTTTGAAGGACATTGGAGATCAAAAAGAGTACTTTATCACCTGCAATATGTCCATAGGTATCATTGATGACTTTGAATTTATCTAAATCAATAAAAGTTAAAACACCATTTCTATCAAATTTATCATTGACTAAGATTTTGTCAAAGAGCCATTTTCTATTGTGTGCTTTGGTTAACTCATCG
>CAZCUH010000030.1:0-13583 GCA_964501795.1 uncultured Sulfurospirillum sp. | reverse complement strand
CTGCCAAATGATCTTCAGCAAGTCCCATCGCTGCTAATACACGACCAGCAAGTGAGATATCTGAAGTGACAACATCTACTCCCGCTGCTTTTGTAAATGCATTTACGATAGGTAGGAGCGAATAAGTTGCTAAGGCAGGAGCTTCGTCAATTTTTGACCATATAATCTTAGGTAAAGATGCCATATATTTTCCTTGAGTTAATATTAATATTTAAGAGGAGATTATAACAAAACAAGCGTTTAACTATGTATAGCTAAAGCTAATATATTACAATTTGTAACATTTAAAAAATCATACTGTTTCAATTTTACACACTTATCTCATATTTTTAAGATGTTGTTTATAACTTTTTGTAAATATATGTTTGCCATTTTTCCCTTTCACAAAATAGAGGAAATCAACATTTGCAGGAAAAATCGCTGCTTTTATGGCGGCTTCACTGACGGCTGCGATGGGATGGGGAGGTAATCCTTTATGTTTGTAGGTATTGTATTTTGAGCTATCTTCGCGTATCTTTTTTGCTGTCACTGCCACATGAGAGAATTTACCATAATTGAGTGTACCATCCATCTGTAATTTCATATTTTTTTGCAATCTATTTCGTATGACAGCTGATATAATAGGCATTTCATTGTTATTGGCTGCCTCTTTTTGAATAATCGAGGCTTTGGTGACTACCTCATTAAACCAATGCTTATCATGATAGCTATGCAAATATTTTTCTGATAATCTTTTATGCTCTTTAAGTGATTGTGTCACGAGATAATCTATCAATTCCTTTTCATCTATGCCAAGTGGGACACGATAGGTATCTGGCAAGATGACACCATCCTTATAGGGAGCAAAGGCATCATAATAATCTCTTAATTTTGTAACATTTAACGCTAATTTCGCTGCCAAATTTTCTAAAAAAATATAATTTGTTTCTCCTGGAATAAGTGTTACATTTTGTAACGCTGCCTTTTCATGTGTAATTTTTTGAAAAAACTCCTCTCTACTGAGATGTTTTTGACCCAAATGAATCCATCCCGCTTGAGGATAACCGTGCATATGGATAAGATAATAATCAAACCAATGTAAATCAATCCCCTCTTTTTTAAATAATTGTATGGCACTCTGTGTAGAACCTTTTGGAATAAAAAGCACTTTAGGTGTGGAGATAGTCGTTTGTAGATACGCTTTTGTATAGAGATAAAGCCCTAAAGCTATCAGAGAAAGCGTAAGGAGAAATGCGAAAAGATAGAGAGAGATTTTCCGTATCATGATAGGATTATCTCTGCTCTATATACATATAATCTAAACGCAGATATTATTGAACCATCGCAGAAAGTTCATCTTGGCTTACTTTATTAAAGTTGAGATATCTGTAGACTTCATCCGTCATTTCTGGCTTGATTTTATCTGGTACAATCTCCATATACTCTTGCGCTGTAGGAATTTTTCCTTTGAGTGCTACCACAGCAGCCAATTCTGCTGAACCGAGATACACTTGGGAGTCTTTACCTAGTCTATTATCAAAGTTTCTAGTAGAGGTTGAAAATACCCATGCACCTTGTCCCACAGAGGCTTGGTTACCCATACAGAGTGAACATCCAGGAATCTCCGTTCGCGCTCCTGCCATACCAAAGACAGAGTAATACCCCTCTTCTTGCAATGTTTTTTCATCCATTTTAGTTGGAGGACATACCCAGAGTTTTGTTGGTACTGGACCTTCACCTCTTAGCACCTCTCCTAGTGCTCTAAATAGCCCAATATTAGTCATACACGAGCCAACAAAGACTTCATCGATATCTGTTCTTAAACCTGACTCATGAATCTCAGTAAGTGTTTTGACATCATCTGGATCATTTGGACAAGCAAGAATTGGCTCTTTGATTTGATCCATATCGATTTCAATGACAGCGGCATACTCCGCATCACTATCTGCCTCTAGTAGCTCAGGATTGGCTATCCATGCTTTCATCTTATCAGCTCTTCTTTGTAGGGTTGCCTTATCTTCATAACCTTGGGCAATTAACTCTTCAATTAAGACAATATTGGACTCAAGATACTCAATAATTGGCTCTTTATTAAGTTTTACCGTACACGCTGCAGCAGAACGCTCTGCGGATGCATCAGAAAGTTCAAATGCTTGCTCACATTTGAGATCTTCTAAACCTTCGATTTCTAAAACACGACCTGCAAAAATATTTTTCTTACCTTTTTTCTCTACGGTTAAAAGTCCATCTTTTATCGCTTGATAAGGAATCGCATTGACCATATCTCTTAGTGTGATACCCGGTTGCATCTTACCTTTGAACCGTACGAGTACAGACTCCGGCATCGTCAGTGGCATCATCCCTGTCACTGCTGCAAAGGCAACAAGCCCAGATCCCGCTGGAAATGAGATACCGATAGGAAATCTTGTATGGCTATCTCCCCCTGTACCCACCGTATCTGGAAGACACATACGATTGAGCCATGAGTGTATCACGCCATCACCAGGACGGAGGATAAATCCTTTTCTACTAGTCCAAAAATCTGGTAGTGTATGTTGCAATTCTATATCAGCAGGCTTTGGATAGGCTGCGGTATGACAAAAAGATTGCAGTACAAAGTCAGCACCAAAGTTGAGCGCAGCTAACTCTTTGATTTCATCTCTAGTCATGGGACCTGTGGTATCTTGACTTCCTACCGTCACGGCTTGTGGTTCACAATAAACACCAGGTTTTACACCATCAAGACCACAGGCTTTACCTACCATCTTTTGTGCTAGCGTATAGCCTTTTCCATTATCTGCAGGTTGTGCTGGCTCAATAAATATATCACCTTTATCCATGCCTAAGGCTTCTCTCGCTTTGAGTGTTAAGCCTTTACCGATGATGAGTGGGATTCTCCCTCCTGCTCTCATCTCATCAGGAAGTGTATTGGGCTGTAAAGTAAACTCTGAAACAACCTTACCATCTTTTTCTATAACACCATCAAAAGGCTTGAGCGTGATGACATCACCCGTCTCTAGTGCAGCAACTGGCGCTTGAATCGGTAAACATCCAGAATCTTCTGCTGTATTAAAAAAGATAGGAGCGATGATATCACCGATGACCACACCACCTGTTCGTTTACCTGGTATAGCAGGAATATCTTTACCCATATGCCACTGCACAGAGTTGATACCCGATTTTCTGGAAGATCCTGTACCCACTACATCACCGACATAGGCTAGAGGGTGTCCTTTTTTCTTCAATTCCGCCATCGTCTCTAATGGTTTTTCCATACGAGATTGCAAAAAAGAGTTTGCATGTAAGGGGATATCTGCTCGTGTAAATGCTTCACTTGCAGGAGATAAATCATCGGTATTTGTCTCACCAGGTACTTTATAAACTGTGAGGGTAATCTCTTTTTCTAGCGCTGGCTTGTTGCTAAACCATTCACCATTTGCCCATGATTCAATGACCTCTTTTGCTTTGGCGTTCCCCTCGTCCATCAAGGTTTTTACATCATTAAAAGAGTCATAGACTAAAAGTGTATTTTTTAGTTGTGTCGCCGCTGTGTCTGCTATCTCTCCATCAATTTTTAGTGCTTCTACCAAGGGTTTGACATTGAAGCCACCTAGCATGGTTCCTAAGATTTCACATGCTTGGACTGGATTGATTTTTTCACAAGTTGCTTTACCTTGTACGATATCATGTAAAAATGCTGCTTTGACATACGCCGCATCATCCACACCTGCTGGTACATGTTGTGTAAAAAGCTCCATTGCATAATCCGCATCGACAATTGGTGATGCTTTTAAAAGTTCTACTAATTGGGCTACCTGCTTTGCTGTTAAAGCCAAGGGTGGTACACCAAGTGCTGCTCTCTCTTGTGTATGTTGTTTATACGCTTCAAGTAATGCCATTAAAATCTCCCATAAATTTTGTTCTATTATTTTACATCATGATACTATCATGATAGATTAAAAGTTACCAATGGTAACAGGTAAAAAAAGTGCTTGTTACATTTCGTTACAGTATCTCCCGTTGTCCTTTAGCATTGGGGGCAGAGAGTACACCTGCCATCTCTAATTGTTCTATGATGGTTGCCGAACGGTTATAGCCTATTTGCAAGCGTCTTTGTAAATAAGATATCGATGTCTTTTTGTCATTGAGCACAATAGCCTTTGCCTCTTCAAAAAGTTCATCAAAACCACCATTACTAGATGCACCATTCCCAGCGGTTGTGATAGCAGATCCTCCATCAGGATCGACTTCAGAGAGGAAAGAAGGATCATAGACCACTTCTCTTTGCACTTTCAAAAATTCAACGATAGATTCTATCTCCTCTTCTGTCACAAAAGGGGCATGTAGTCGTATGATATTGGAAGTACCCGGTGGGGTAAAGAGCATATCTCCTTTACCAAGTAGCGACTCTGCACCTTGCGTATCAAGGATAATTTTAGAATCAATTTTTTGACCGACTTTAAAAGAGATTCTTGATGGCAAGTTCGCCTTGATAAGTCCTGTGACGACATCAACAGATGGTCTTTGTGTTGCGACTATCAAGTGTATGCCTGCTGCTCTTGCCATCTGTGCCAATCTTGCGATATAAAACTCCACATCTTTACCCGCAGTCATCATCAAGTCTGCCAACTCATCAATGATTACGACGATATAAGGGAACTCATCACGCCCCTCTTTTTTGGCTTTTTCATTGTAGTTTTCGATATTTTTCGTTTTTGTTTTACTCATCAATTTATAGCGTTTTTCCATCTCTACAACCATATTTGCCAACGCAACTACCGCTTGCTTTGGCTGTGTGATGACGGGAGTCAGCAGATGTGGTATGTCATTGTAGATAGAAAATTCCAACATCTTTGGATCTATCATGAGAAGCTTCAACTGATCGGGTGAATTTCGATAGAGTAGCGAGACCAACATCGCATTGACACCTACTGATTTACCTGAACCTGTGGTTCCCGCGATAAGCAAATGTGGCAATTTTTTTAAATCCGTGATAAAAGGATTTCCTACGATATCCTTTCCCACTGCCAAGGTCAGTTCAGAAGAGGCAGATTTAAAAAGCTTTGTCTCCAAAATCTCTTTGAGATAAATCGTCTCGATTTCTTTATTGGGTATCTCAATTCCCACGACATCTTTACCAGGGATAGGTGCTTGGATACGAATCGTCTCTGCTTTGAGTGCCATGGCTAAATCATCTTGTAGCGTCAAGATTTTTGACACTTTGATATGTGCGGCAGGACGGAACTCAAATGTTGTGACTACAGGACCAGAATAGGTACGCACCACATCCCCTTCTATCTTAAACTGTTTGAGCTTTTCTAATAAATCTACAATTTTTTGATCTATTTCACTCTCATCGACAAGAGAACCTCTTCTTTTGGGTACAGATTTCAGAAAATCCAAATAAGGTAGTTTGAAATTTTTAGGTTTTTTCACTTTTCCCTTATCGATATCTTTTTCTAAAATCTTTCGATTTTCTTCTAGCTCTTTGACGATTTTTGTCTTTGTCTCTTTTCTTACCTTTGGCGCAGCATCAAGAGGTTCAGGGGCTATTGGCAATTTATCCAAAGACTTGGACTCCTCTTCTAAAAGTGCGAGTGGATTCTCTTCTTTGCTTAAGGGCTCTTGCTCTTTGAGAGGTAAAGGGAGATCTTGCTGTATCATCTTTTGAGGTCTGTTCTCATCTGCTTGCAACAAGGCTGCAATATCAGAGATAGTTTCCAAGCCAACTTCTTGAGAGGGTATAGTGGTTTTAGGCTCTTCAAAAGGGATAGTTTTAGCTTGGATATCTCTATCAAATGGTACATTTTGATCACTATCATGATAGAAAAGATCACTCTCAACATCGACATAATCTGGCTCTTGAGGAAAAAGAAGGGCATTGATTTTTTCTTTTAGTTTTGCATAAGGTGCTTTCATATCTAAGGAACTAGAGATATCCTCAAAAGTGGCATTGAGCATCAAGAGTGTGGAGAGAAAAAGTGTGGATATGATAAAAAGCCATATCCCAATATTGCCAATAAAATCATCTAAAAAGTGATTTGTGCTACTTCCTATCAGACCTTGAAATGGAGGATTAAAGAGTTTTGCTTGTAGCAATAAAAGTGAAAAAAGCATCAACAATCCCAGCATCAAAAACTTAGAAAGTTCCTGTGAGAGACGCGAATCTTTGTAGATGAGATAGGCAGGAAGTGTGAGTAAAAAAGGATAGATAAATCCAATCAAACCAAATACTTTTCGATTAAAATGACCAAAAGCCGTCCCCAGTGCGCCTACCATGGGAGCATCAGGAAACATCGTCGATATTCCCAAAAACAGCAGTATAAAAACAGCGATAACAAATAGTAATTCTCTTAAAATAGCTTAACCTTTAGCGTGGGTTTTTAAAAATTATATCTAAAGGTTGGTAAAACTATTTCACATAATTGAGTAAGGTAAGAGAATTTACCTTAGCAATAGTTGACATCATCGCCTGATAGTTGAGTGAAACTTGCTGATACTGTATCACCGCTTTTGTGATATCTACATCTGAGACTTCAGATTTTAACTGCGTTACATTCAATTCTAAAGTACTGGCTTTCTCATGGGCGAGTTGTAAATTATTTGACATCGAACCAATTTTTGTATGTGCTTTGGAAAAATGTGACGCGAGACTATCTATCTTTGCGATTGCATTTTGTATGCCTGGATTTGTAGGGTCGCTACTGTTAGCATCGACATTCAAGATGCCATTTTTCACAGCATCAATGATCGTGTCTAAATCTTTAAAAAAGTCTATTTTAGGATTATCTACAATCACAGCACGGTTGCTCATAAAAGAGAGAGAGGCAGATTTTGTAAAATCATTTGTATCTTTGTCATAAAGAGAAAAAGAGATTGCTTGGTTCTTAGCACTTTTATCTTCTATTTGGATTGCACCAGAGGAGTTTAGCGTAACAGCTACCTCCTTTTTAGCATCCACAATAGCAGTATCAAACCCTGATTTGTCATTGGTAAGTGGCAGTTTATCTGCCATGACCATCGCGATGACATTGTCTAACTGTCCTAATGTAAAGTCATCTGCCTTTGTACTTTGTGCTCCATTACTATCATCCGCATCATATATGGTATAACTTTGTCCATCCACACTAAAGCTAGAACTATCTGCTAAATCAAGGGTAACAGTTTTCGCAGCACCATTGATGTTTGTAATATCCATCTTAAACTGTTTACCATCCAATGAACTAGCAGCTATCTCACTAAGTTTGCTTGCCTTTGTTGCAAAAGCATCTCCATCCACCATAGCGATATTTCCAGAGAGGATATTACCATTTTGCGTAAAATTGGCTTTATCATCAGATGAGGAGTTGTTGCTTACTGTAAAATCTATCTTTGTGCTCAAACTTGATACATCCGTCACATCCTCATTCGATGCTGTCATCTGAAAGTCTAACATACTATTTCCAGACTTTAAATCACTTATCATGATAGTACCATTGCTAGAGAGTTCTGCTTTGATGCTATCGTTTCCATAACGCTCTTCTATCTGCGTTAAAAGTTTTGAGATATCATCTGAAGCATTAAGGGTGATTTTACTTTTAAACGCTTCACCATCGTGTCTTACCCCTTTGAGATAAAAATGTGCATCTGTATTTGAACCCATCAGATCTCCTACTTTATCACTTACAGCTAAGGTCTTATTGCTTGTCTGATTTTGTAGATGTACATTGCTTGATACCGATTTTTTGAGGGCACTATCAAAACCCAAAAAGAGAGATGCACCATCGATACTATACGAAGCCTGTGTACTTTGGCTAATCAAAGTCTTTAAACTCTTATCATTGCCATGATAATTGCCATTACTATCAATAGGCTTGACATTGACAGCCGTACCAGAGAAGAGGTACTCCCCATTGATAGAGCTATTTGCTAAAGTTCTTAGATGTTCTTTTGACTGTTCTAACTCTTGGGCTACACTTTTTAAGTTGTCCGCATTGAGCGTACCATTGGCTGCGAGAATTAACTTGGATTTGATATCCGTTAAAGTCAAATCCATATCATTCATCGCCGAGTCACTAGCATCTGTAATGACCTTGGACTTGAGGGTTCTATCTTGTACACCCTTTAAAGCGTTAATTTCACTATCCAATCTCAAAGTATCTACATACACAGAACTATCTTCATAAGCATGCTCTATCTTTTTTCCAGAGGATATTTGTGTTGTCAATTTATCAATCTGCTCTTTGGCAGAAGCTTGGTCTAGCAAGAAGTTATTATATATCCCACTTTGTAATACACGCATCGACTCTCCTTTTTGAGGGCTTTTCTACCCTTAATATCGGCTATTTCAAAGAATTTTGTACTTTTTTATTAAAAAATTTAACAAAATGTTATTATTTTAAGAAAAGTTGTGTATTATTTTTACTTCTTTACAAAAAGTAACAAAAAAACAAGGAGATTTTCATTATGAAAAAAGCAGAATTTATTGATGCAGTCGCAGCAAAAACAGGTTTATCAAAAAAAGATACTTCAGGTGTAGTAGATGCAGTATTAGAGACTATCCAAGAGGCACTAGTAGCGAAAAAAAGTGTTAGTTTTATCGGTTTTGGTACTTTTTCAACTTCTGAGAGAGCTGCAAGAACTGCAAGAGTTCCTGGTACAACTAAAGTGGTAGATGTTCCTGCAACAACAGCTGTAAAATTCAAAGTTGGTAAACAACTTAAAGAAGCAGTAGCTGGAAAATAATCCAATTTTAAGCTTAGAGCGATATAATTTCGCCCTAGCTTAAAGCTGCCGGGGTGGTGGAATTGGTAGACACGTCGGATTCAAAATCCGATGATAGCAATATCGTACCGGTTCAAGTCCGGTCCTCGGTACCACCATTAATTGATTTTAGAGGTAAAAAAGCCTCTTCAATCACTACGCAACGCCCTTTTATGGATATATTTACTTTCACTTTACTTCGCTCATTCTTCACTTAAATAGCCTTTATTTACAAACAACATTTCTTCCTATCATGATAGCTTTTTTAAATCTTTATTTTGATACAATCTCTTCAATTTAAGCAAGGATTAGTATGGATTATTTAGAGATAGAGGGTGGACATAAACTTTCAGGTTGTATAGACATTGCGGGGGCGAAAAATGCCGCGCTTCCTATCTTGGCGTTGACGCTTCTTTGTGAAAATGAAGTTGAGATTTGCAATCTTCCTGCTGTTTTTGATATCAAAACCATGTTGACACTTTTAGAAAACCTGGGGGCTACTTACGCTTTTGAGGGTGATTGCGCCAAGGTCAATGCTTCTACGGTGCATAAAACCGAAGCCAAATATGACATCGTGCGAAAAATGCGTGCTTCTATCCTCACCCTTGGACCTCTTTTGGCACGCTTTGGGCACTGTGAAGTTTCACTTCCTGGTGGCTGCGCTATCGGTCAACGACCTATCGACTTGCATCTAAAAGCCTTGGAATTGATGGGGGCACATATCGAGATAAAACAGGGTTATGTTCTCGCAACAGCACCTGATGGACTCAAAGGTGCGACGATTATCTTTGATAAAATCACCGTCACTGGCACGGAAAATATCATCATGGCAGCAGCACTAGCCAAAGGCGAAACCAAAATCATCAATGCCGCAAAAGAGCCAGAAGTGGTACAACTTTGTGAAATCCTTAATGACCATGGTGTCCTCATCAAAGGTATTGGAAGCGATGAACTTATCATTCATGGACGAGACAGAACCCTCTTAACCATACCAGAAATCACAGTCATTCCAGATCGCATAGAAGCGGGCACCTATCTCTGCGCTGGAGCTATCACAAACTCAACTATCACACTCAATAAAGTGAACCATTCACATCTCATCTCTATCATCTTAAAACTCCAAGAGATGGGATTTGATTTTGATTTGCATGAAGAATCTATCACCATCAAGCCGAGTCCAAAAATACGCAATGCCAATATTATTACAACAGAATACCCAGGGTTTCCTACCGATATGCAGGCACAATTTATGGCATTAGCACTCATGGCAGAAGGTAGCTCTCTCATCGAAGAGCGACTTTTTGAAAATCGTTTCATGCATGTGAGTGAACTAACGCGTATGGGTGCGAATATCACACTCAACAACAATACCGCTTCTGTCACAGGACAAGTACCGCTCAATGGTGCTGATGTCATGGCGACTGATTTGCGTGCCTCTTCAGCTCTTGTATTAGCCGCGCTTGTTGCCAATGGTACCACTAGAGTACATCGTATCTATCATCTCGATCGTGGCTATGTAGCACTAGAGAAGAAGCTCCAACAACTAGGGGCAAAGATAAAAAGACTCTCTGAATAAATTACCCTATATGCACAATCTTATCACTCGCCCACTTTGCTAAATCTTCATCATGGGTGATAAGCAAGATACCTACCCTATCCAAAAACTGCACCAACAGTTTCATCACATCGAGTTGTACGACATTGTCAAGCGCAGAGGTAGGTTCATCAGCGAGGATGATATCAGGCTTCATAAGTAGTGCTCGCAAGATTGAGGCGCGTTGGAGTTGTCCCCCGCTTAATTCATGCGGTTTTTTCTCTAGTAGATACGCTTCTAAATTTAACTTTTCAAGATAGAGATCCAAATCATCTAGCCCAGCTACCTCTTGGATTTGATTTAAGAGCGTATAAGAGGGGTGAAAAGAGCTATATGGGTCTTGAAAGACTTGGGAAATTCTTCCCTTTGTGATACTGCCTTTAAAAGGTTTTTGCGCACCTGTTATTAGTTCAAAGAGTGTACTCTTTCCCGAGCCACTCTCCCCTACAATCGAGATAATCTCACCACGCTTTAAGTGCAGTGAAAAATCCTCATATAAAAGCCTCTCTTTGCTATAACCAAAGGTAACCCTGTCTATCTCTAAAATCTCACTCACGCGCGGGTTTGTCCATTGCCGTAGATTTTATACTTATAAGTAGTCAAATCATTAATCCCCATCGGCCCTCTCGCATGAAGCTTGTTCGTACTGATGCCTACTTCCGCACCAAATCCAAACTCTCCCCCATCGGTAAACTGTGTTGAAGCATTGATATAGACACAAGCCGCGTCGATACCATTCATAAAGATTTCGCCAGTGCTGTAGTTTTCTGTGATGATAGCTTCAGAGTGTCCTGAACCATACTTTTTGATATGCTCCATCGCTTCTTCTACACCATCAACCACTTTGATTGAGAGTATATTTTCAAGATATTCGGTGTTAAAATCTTCTTCGCTTGCCTCATGGATGGCGATGATATCTCTCGTCTCCTTGCTCCCTCGAAGCTCAGTTCCCTCTTTATCAAAAGCTTCTTGTACTTTAGGCAGTAAAGATTGGGCTATGGCTTTATCTACTAAAAGTGTCTCCATCGCATTACAAATCCCAACACGGCGACACTTTGCGTTTATCATGATAGGAATCGCTTTGTCGATATCGGCGTCTTTATCGATATAGACATGACAAAGTCCCTTATCGTGTTTGACCACAGGCACGGTAGCGTTTTCGGAGATATAACGGATCAATCCCTCTCCACCTCGTGGGATAATCAAATCCACATATTTATCCATCTTGATGAGTTGTGCCACACCCTCACGCGAGGCATCAGGCAAGAGTGAGATGATCTCTTTTGGTAAGTTATTTTCTAGCAGTACTTCTTGTAAAATATCCGCGATGATAGCGTTGGAGTGCTGTGCCTCTTTGCCACCTTTAAGCACACAGACATTGCCACTTTTAAAACAAAGCGCGGCCGTATCACTCGTGACATTTGGGCGGGATTCATAGATGATACCAATGACACCGATAGGAATACTCACCTTTTGTATCTCCAAACCACTATCCACGCGCCACCCCTCTAGTATCCTTCCCACAGGCTCTTTGAGTGCGGCAATCTCTCTTAGAGAGTTCGCCATCGAGACGATACGCTTCTCATCCAAGAGAAGTCTATCCACGAGCGCACTACTAAGATCATTGTCTATGGCGTAACTAATATCCCTTTTATTTTGATCAATGATTCGCTCAGTATGTTTCTCTAAAGCATCCGCCATTTCTCGTAAAAGTTTATTTTTCACACCAGAGTTCAGTGTAGCGACAACAGAGGAGACCTCTTTGGCATGTTTTAAAAAATCTTGCATCTTCTTTCCTTGATTTCGTTAGATGCTATTATAGAAGAATTTGGCTAAAAGCCTCTTATCATGATAGGCACTAAGCTATCATGATACGCCTCTTACATCCCCGGAAGACGAGGAAATTTATTGAGTTTACTTGCGCGACAGTACCAACCCCAACCCCGCTTGAGCCAGTGTCCGACAAATGGCATTGGTATCATCCAACCGCGTTTATCCGTACGATAGACAAAGGCAGCGCCATCGCCACTATCCATCACGCAGAGGATATTGAGATGTTCTTGGTAGCCTTGTAAATCACCCTCCCCTTTTTCTATCTTAGTGATATTTGCCGCCGTGTTTCTTGCCATCACTTCTGCGACATGCCCTTGTTTAGCACGCCACTCTGGACCTGTGAGTTCTGCTGTATCACCAATAGCAAAGATATTCTCATACCCCTCTACTTGACAATAATCGTTGATCTTCACAAATCCCGATTCAGAGACAGGTAGTCCCGATTCTACGACAACTTGATGCCCTTTTCCAGCAGGGATAAACATCACAAAGTCACTCTCGGTTTTGCTGTCATCCTCATAAACGATACCATCTGCTTCAAAGCGTTTGATTTTTTTGCCGACATGTTTTTTGATATTGAGTTTTTTAAAGAAAACATCCATCATATCAAGCGCTTGTTCTCCCATCTTTGCCCCTGGTTTTTCCATCGGTGCAAAGAAAGTGAGTTCAAAATTATTTCGTATCCCTTTTTTCTTTAGCATATTGTGGACATTAAAAAGTAGTTCAAATCCAGGTCCTCCACGCACAGAAGAGTTATCTTTTGGATTACCACCAAAGCCCATCGCGATTTTTCCCACTCTTTTTTCTACCAATTCATCTAACTTCTCTTTTATCTTGAGTGACTCTTCTGGTTTTCCACAGATAGAGAGTGTATTTTCTATTCCCTCATGTCTCATTTTATGTGCGCCCATGGCAATGACTAGATAATCATAATCCCCATATTCGCCATTTTCACAAAGCACTTTTTTATTTTCAATATCTATCTTTGTGACTGCATCCTTGTGCCAAGTAAAGCCATGCACTTGAGAGAGTTCGTCCAATGGTATGCAGACATCATCAAAAGATGAAATTCCAACAGGTACCCATATAGAGGTAGGAAATATAAACATATACTCCCGATCGCTTATCAAAGTAACCTCATGATTGCTTTTTCTTAAAAAAATCGCTGCTTCTACACCTGCAAAACCACCACCCAATATTAAAACTTTTGCCATATAATTACCCTTTATAATTTAATTAATGTATTATAATAAAACTGACGATAAAAGTCAACATGAGATACTCTTTTTCACATCAGTCGTAAAAATATTCTAAAAGTATTGCATTTTTAAGATAAAAGTGATATAATCACGCAAAATTTTATTTTAAACTTAAGGATTTTCAATGGCACATAAGAAAGGTCAAGGTAGTACCCAGAATAATAGAGATTCAGCAG
>CAZCUH010000029.1:0-14176 GCA_964501795.1 uncultured Sulfurospirillum sp. | reverse complement strand
ATAGTGCCAAAGCGATTTTTGACTTAAAAATCATCATCATCGCTATTAAACTCATCCAATCCCTTTTGATAATCCAATTCATCAAGTGCCTCTTGCGACATCATCATATGTGTCATCTTTTTGATAAAAGGGGTGCGAGTAGGTAGCTTGGTAAAGTAGGCATAAGTGCCATAGAAGGCTATCATGATAGTGAGTAAGACAATCCCCTTTTGTATAGGGCTAAATCGCTGTATTGGGTCTTTTGCTCTGATTTCACAGACACCTCCTGGGCAATGTGTGACAGGGTCTTTTTTGAAGAGTCCGTAGATTTTACATCCTAAGCAGATAGAAAATGCAGATTCAAAGAGTAAAAGCGCTAGACAGATGATACAGACAAAGACTTTGATTGGATTTGGCTGAAAATCGATCACGAGATAGTAAAACATCGGCAGTGCCAACATCAGTCCTATTCCCCAAGCAAAACGCTTTTGGGTGGCACCGACATATTCGGGGCGTTGGTTTTGGACAAACATACGACCAAGTAGTAGGCTAGGAGCGTAGCGAGGTTGCACGACTCGAAGTATAAAGTCAATCGTAAAAAAAGTGATAAAATACTTAGACATCACCGCTGTGCCAAGCATCACACCATTCATGAGTGATAAAAATGCTCCTACAAAGAGGATTCCAGCTGCGGCTCTTGCTTCTCTCTCGTTGAGGACCAAAACATCATAGTCGGGTACTTTCTCGCCATATTGAAAAAAAGATGGTTTATTCATATTGTCTCCTTTGAGGGAGTATTATACATCTTTTTTTTTAACTATCATAAACAAAGTTTTATGCTGGATATTTTAGCGTTTAAATCCTTTTTCGTTACTATAAACTTATGAAAGAATTTTTACTAAAATTAACAGAGGGAATTAACCTCTCTGAAGTCCCAGCAGAATTTGAAGAACTGGTACAAAAGCTCACCCTCCAAAAAGCACTCAAGACCAAGATGGGTGTGACAAAGCTTGACTCCAAGTACCGCGTAGGCGTGCTAGATGTCTCACGCAATGGCACAGGCTATCTCGATGACTTGGGCAATGCAAGGTCTAAAGATTTGACGATTGAGAGCTTTAATCTCAACAATGCCTACAAAGATGATATCGTGCTAGTCAAGCGACTCTTTTCCAAAAAAGGGGCAAAAGCCAAGGTCATCATGATACTCAAGCGTGCGCATGCTGTGAGTGTTGCCTATACGGAGGAGGTGCAGGGACAGATACTTGTCAAAAATATCAAGACAGAACTCCCTATGACTATCGCTGCTTCACAAAACTACTTACGAGAGTTGCCAAAGCAGAGTGTGTTAAAGATAGATAACACTACCTCTAGTGTGATGGAAGTATTGGGAGCGCTAAGTGATCCCAAAGTCGATGAAAAGATTTCGCTAGGGCTTTACAACAAAACAGAATTTTTCTCCGACCAAGCTGAAGCGGATGCCAAAGCCCATGGTGATAGCGTCTATAAGGATGAGTATCCTGATAGAGTTGATTTGACGCACTTGCCGTTTTGTACGATTGATCCGCCGACTGCGAAGGATTTTGATGATGCGATTTATTTTGATGTAGAGAGTACGACGCTTTATGTGGCTATCGCGGATGTGAGTACCTATGTGCAGGAGGATAGCGAGCTTGATAAAGAGGCAAAAGCAAGGGGGTTTTCTATCTATTTCCCACACAAGTCTATCCCGATGTTGCCACGCAGTCTGAGTGAAAATATCTGCTCTTTGAAGCCTGATGTTGATAGATTGGCTTTTACTTTTAAAATCACCCTAGATCCTGTGAGCTTGGAGCCAATCAAAGAAGAGGTCTTAAACGCAGTCATCCACTCTAAACGCCGTTATACTTATGATGAGATAGATGCCTTTTTAGAGGGGGATTTTTCTCAAAAAAGAGCCATAGATGAGACGATTTGGGCTTATTTAGAACCGCTGCAAAAGTTCTTGCTCAAGGTCAAAAAAAAGCGTTTGGCAAATGGCTGTGAATTTGCCTCCGAAGAGGTTCGGATGATACTCGATGAAAATCAAAATCTCATCGCGACAAAGATAGAGAGCGAAACTCCCTCACATGGACTTATCGAAGATGCGATGCTCTTAGCCAATAAGGCAGCTGCCAAACAGTATGAAAAGGGGATGTTTAGAACGCATGGCATCCCTAGCTATGAAAAGATAGAGGAGTTGCTCACTTCCCTTGAAGCCATAGGCATCGTTTCTGAAAGTTATGATGATATCTATAAAACGATCCGTGAGTTACAAAAGAAGGCAGATAAAGTAGGGCTTCGTAAAGAGGTCGATCAACTCATCATCCGCACCCAAAAACAGGCGCAATATACAGCCGAAAATGAGGGTGGACACTTTGGGTTGGGATTTAGCACTTATACGCATTTCACTTCACCTATCAGGCGATATAGTGATTTGATTGTCCATCGCCTCATCAAGGCTATCATGAGTGGGGATAAAGAAAAGGTCGCTTATATCGTAGGCAATGCAGATGTCATCGCACTGCGTGTGAGTGAACTAGAACGAGAAAGTGCCAAATGTGCGTGGGATTTTGCTGATAGAAAGTATGCTAGATGGGCAAAAGAAAATGTCGGAAATGAATTTGTCGCGATGGTGAGCGATGTGAGTTCATCGGTGCCAATCGCCTATATCGAGGGAGATATACCAGGTGCTAGGGTCTTTTTACTAGGGGCTGAGGTAGAGCTTTTTGACAAAGTCAAAGTAGAGATAGTCGAGGCGCACATCACGACGACTAAAATCATCGCAACCGTTGTGGAGAAGATAGAAAACGATGTATAAACGCGAACTAGATGGTTTAATTGCTGGGGGAAAATTGCCTAAATCTTTGCTACTTTATGGTGAAGATTTTTCTGCCTCAACTTATGCAAAATTTATCGCCAACAAATTAGGAGACAAAGAGAATATCTTGTCATTTTATTTTGAAGAGTATCATTTTGAAAGTGCAAAAAACTATATCTCACAGCCCTCACTTTTTGGGGATATATCAGTCCTTTATATCAAAGGCAATAAAAAGATTCCTAAAAAAGAGATAGATACTTTGGTAGGATTTTGCGAGAAAAATGCCAGTAGCTTTTTTGTCTATGAGTTTTCAGGAGAGGATAGGGTGGCTAAAGATATCACCAAGTCATTTCCTAAAAAGAAAAATGCTGATTTTGTGCGATTTTTCAAGCCAAATCTCTCTGAAGCGGTAGGTATACTAGCCAAACGCGCAGGAAAAATAGGGCTTGAAATCGATAACTTTGCTTTGCAACATCTCTATATGGTGCAAAATGAAGATATCGCACTTGCTAGCAATGAGCTAGAAAAACTCCTACTTTTGGATAAAAAAGTAGAAGCAAGCGATATCGATACCCATGTCTTTGGTATGGGTGCGATCAATATGGATGGTTTTATCAAACATTTTTTAGAGGGTGGCGAAATCAAAGAAGATTTGCAACAGCTTCTTGAAGCAGGTACTTCTGATGAGATACGCATCATCAATGCCATGCAAGCCTATATCGTACAATTGATGATGTTTCGTACCTATATCACGGTGCATGGTAGCTACAATGCGATGGAAATCCTTGGCTTTCCGCTACCTCCTGCCCTTGTGAAAGAACGCGCTGCGCAGAGTACAAAGATACGCCTAGAAGTCTATCAACAACTCCTCACTGGACTGCTCGATGCCGAGTTTAAGCTCAAAACTTTCTCAAATTTAGATAAAAATACATTTCTTTTTTCTACTTTAATAAAACTTCAAACATTGTTATAGTATCATCGCGACTTGTCTATACAGAATGGACAAGAATAAACCTTGCTTGACCTAAAGGGCTCAAGCTGGAAAACCAAAAGGAAATGTATGAAACATTATGAACTACTATTTGTAGTAAAACCTACACTGACTGAAGAAGAAGTGCAAGGTAGATTAGAGTTTTTTAAAGATGTACTGACTAAAAACGGTGCTGAGATTAAAACAGTTGATGAGATGGGTGTAAGAAAACTAGCTTACGAAATCGAAAAAGCAGAGAGAGGGTACTACTTTGTAGTCTATTTTACAGCACCTCCTGCAGCAATGGATGAAGTCCTTAGAAACTTGAGACTAGATGAAAATGTTCTTAGATTTTTAAATATCAAATTTGAGAGTAAAAAAGAGATTGCACAATGGAATAAATTGGTTTCTGGTGCTGGTAAAAAATCAGCAGCAAAAGCTGAAAAAGCTGAAGCAAAAGCGCAAGAGAACGAAGCAAAAGCAGAGAGTGCTGAATAATATAAAGGTAGATTGATATGTTCAATAAAGTAATCATAGTCGGAAACTTGACAAGAGATATAGAACTCAAGTACGCACCTAGTGGGACAGCCATAGGTAGTACGGGTATCGCTTCAACAAGAAAGTTCAAAGGTGGCGATGGTCAGATGAAAGAAGAAGTTCTTTTTGTTGATATCACCGCATTTGGACGCACAGCAGAAGTGATGAATCAATACTTAAGAAAAGGTTCTAAAATCCTTGTTGAGGGAAGATTAAAACTTGACTCTTGGACAGATCAAAATGGTGGCAAGAGAAGTAAACACTCTGTCACAATAGAAAATATGACGATGCTTGACTCAAAAAGTGACAATCCTGCAGGTGGTGGAAACTATAACCAACCATCAAACAGTGCACCACAACAACAAGCAGCGCCACAACAGCAACAACAAGCGTATCAGGCACCATCAAATACTGTCCCAGAGATAGATATCAATGATGATGAGATACCATTTTAAAGACGCATTTTGAGCAAAGCCCAAAATGGCTACGCTAACGCTAAGTTCTCTTCAACAGAGGGTTCACGCGACTAGTCGCTTTAAATACAAAAAATGACAACAATTTAAGGAAATTAATTATGGCAGAAAGAAGAAAATATTCAAAGAAATATTGTAGATATTGTGAAGGAAAAGTTGATTTTTTAGATTATAAAAATCCAAGTGCATTTAAATTTTCTCTATCAGAGAGATACAAAATCATGCCTCGTCGTTTAACAGGAAACTGTAAAAAACACCAAGTGATGGTTGAAAATGCTATCAAAAGAGCAAGACACGCAGCTATCATTCCATATGTAGCATCAAGAACAAAACTTATCGACAATCCTTTCGCGGATTTTAGATAGACCTTCTATGCAAGCTTTTTAGCTTGCATATCTTTCCCAACTTGTATTTTACCTCTCCTTTAGTATAATATCCCAAAAAGAGCTATCATGATAGACAAATCACAAGGCAACATAGCTATCCTCTGTTCAGGTGGAGATGTCTCTGGCATGAACCCTGCGCTGAAACATTTTGTAGAGTATGCAAAAGAGAAGCATCTTATTCCCTATTTTATTTATGATGGCTTTGAGGGGATGATAGATGATACTATTTGTGAAGCACAGTATAGTGATGTGCAGGGTATTATCTCTAGGGGTGGTACAAAGATACGATCTGCTAGATCAAAACGCTTTTTAGAACCCTCATTTCGAGCCAAAGCCAAAGCAAACTTGGATAGACGCAAGATAGATAAGTTAGTGGTCTTGGGTGGAGATGGAAGTTTTCGGGGGATGGATCTTTTTTACAAAGAACATGGTGTTGCCTTTGCGGGTATTCCTTCTACGATAGACAATGACATCGTGGGTACAGAGTACTGCCTAGGTGTGGATACAGCGCTAAATAGTATCAAAGTATCACTCGATCAGATACGCGATACCGCATCCTCATTTAGACGAGCGTTTGTGGTCGAGACGATGGGGCGAGAGTGTGGCTATTTGGCATTGGTCTCAGCATTGACTTCGGGAGCTGAACTTTGTCTGATTCCCGAAGTTGCTTATGATTTAAAATCCTATGAAGAACCTTTTAAAGATGCCTTGAAAAATGGGAGAGGATATTTCATAGCAGTGGTCGCAGAGGGAATCAAAGAAGCACCTATCATGATAGCCAAATGGTTTGAAGAGAAGATAGGTATCGACGCTAGAGTTACCGTGCTAGGTCACACCCAAAGAGGAGGAAATCCGACTTCAAGAGATAGACTTATGGCGTATCGTTTTGTGCATTTTGGGATAGAGGGATTACTAGCGGGGAAGAAAGATGCCATTGTCTGTTACAACAACGGCTTTTTTAACCACAAATCCATCACGGATGTGGCAAACAAGCGCTATCAACTAGATAGCACTTTGATAGATCTATTTTTTAAGCACAGAACCTAGCATCCCCTTGATAGCCCCTTGCAAATCAGCAGGATAGACGACAAATTTAGAATTTGGACTTGCTGTCATCTTCTCTAGGGTATTGATGTACCTATCTCCTAGCAAGAACATCGTTGGAAGTTCTTTATCTTCTATGGCTTCTGAGACATTTTTAATCGCTTGTGCGGATGCTTCTGAGAGTGCTACTTGGGCTGTGGCTTCTAGTCTTGCCGCTTCTAGTTTACCTTGAGATTCTAGTATCATGGCATTTTTGCTTCCCTCAGCTCTTGTTTCAACAGCGCGTCTTTCTCGCTCGGCTGCGGCTTGCTGCTCCATGGCATCTTGCATAGAATCTGATGGTGTGATATCTTGGATTTCGACTGATTTCACCGTCACACCCCAGTCGGCTGCATCGTCGATGATTTGATCTTTGAGCTTTGCCTTGATGATATCACGATTGGAGAGCGCTTCATCAAGTTTCATCTCACCGATGATCGAACGAAGTGTTGTCATGATAAGGTTTTGAATCGCGCGTTTGAAATCTTCAATCCCATAAATGGCATCCCTAGGATTTGTGACGCGTACAAAAGCGATGGCATTGGTCAAGATGACGGCGTTGTCTTTGGTGATGACCTCTTGTTGGGGAATATCTAGGATGATATCTCGTGTCGATATTTTTTGACGCACAGTGTCCATATAGGGGATGATGACATTGAACCCAGGGTGGAGTATCTTGTGATATTTACCTAGGCGTTCGATGACCCATTCTTCACCTTGCGGGACGATTTTAATCCCTGCAAAGAGGGTGATGATGACGACAAAGAGTAGTACGATTAAGAGTTGCATTTACTGTTCCTTTTTTACTTTTATGAGTTGTCCACTGACATCGATGATATGAACGATGCTTCCTGCTTCTATCGTTTCGTCACTTGTAGCTTGCCAGAGACTACTACCAAGGACGGGTGCCTCAAAGCGCACTTCACCTCGTGCTCCATGGGGAATATCTTTTGTGACGATGCCTTTGATATCAAATTTAAAATCTGCCTGTCCACTTTCACTCAAAGTTTTGGGTTGAAAATATTTAAACCACAAGAGCAGAAACAGTACAGAAAAGAGAATCCACAAGGCAAATTGAGGTATAAAATCAAGGACGATAAAAAAGCCTAACACACCTATCATGATAGCTGCCAAGCCAAACCAAATCACAACAAAAAGAGGCACAACTATCTCCGCAACTACTAAGAGCAATCCAAAAATCACCCAGTGCCACCAAAGCAAATCATGCATCAAAAAATCCATCATGATAATCCTTTTTCTCTATTATAGAGCAGTTTTTATAATTATTTATGAAATATATTTATTAACTCATAATTTATAGAGTTATTTAATAATTATATCATGATAGATAGTGTAAAATCAAAAGTACCCGTATTTATAAGGAAGTAAATGGAAAATAAAAAACCTCATGAAATAAACAGTGAAAATCATACACTTTTTGTCAAACAAGTGCCTGAATCGAAGCGCACGATAGATCAGCGTAAAAATATTGTTCAAATAAGACCAAAATATAAAGTTTATACAATTTATATCGAAAAATTTAAAGAACTCAAAAGAGGCTTACATTCTGTTTTCAATGCACTGAGAACTGCTTCAGCAGATGATAAACTAGAGATCCGCATCAACTCTGGTGGAGGTTTTGTCAACGAGGGGCAGCAGTTTTATAATATCATGAATGAGAAGTTTCATAAGCGCACAACAACTTATCTAGACAATCATGGTTACAGTATGGGCGCGCTCCTTTTTTGTATGGGCGATAGACGGGTGATTTATCCCTATTCTGACTTGATGTTTCATAACTACTCTTCAGGTATAGGTGGCAAGGGTGGTGAGATTGTCTCTCGCATTGAGCATACCGATGCACATATCAAGGCATTTTTTAGAAATATCATCGTTGATAAAGGTTTTTTAAGCGATGTGGAATTTGAAAAGATGCTCATTGGGCAAGATTTTTGGATGGGTGCCAAAGAACTATGTGAGCGAAAGATAGCCACCCATGTCATCTACCAAGGCAAAGCAATAAAAGCGAAAAAATATCTCAAAATTCTTGAAGAAGAGGACGCTAAAAATAGTGATTAAAGCGCTTTTAGTTTGCGCAGCGAAAAGTGCGTATAGAAGATGAGTTGCAAGATATAGAGAAAGACACCTAAAAAAGGTACGAGCAGTAAAGAAGCAGAAACTAGAGTGATGAGTCTCAGCTCTCCTTTGTGTTTTTTCTTGATCTCTTTGTATTGTGATTTTGTGGCATAAAAGGCACAAGCATCATAATACATCGGTGCTTTTAGCATCACCATCCAAAGCAGTATATGCAAGATGACATTGACAATGGGGATGAAAAGTAGTGGCGAAGTGATGATGAAGAGCACTAAAAAAATCGCATTGGATTTGAGGGCTATCATGATAGAGCCGATACTTGTACCAAAACCCTGTTTTTCCAAGTGATAATATTTAGCATTGATGAAATCCACCACTTTTTCAGAGATAAGCCCTACAAAGACCAATGCAAGCATCATCCAAAATTCATAAAAGATAAATAGACCAAAAAATGATTCTGAAATCTTCTGTATCCACGCGGCAGAAACAAAAGGGATATAGCTAGCGATGGTGATAAAATAGCCCTCTATCTGTGTATGGAGCAGATAAAATATCCCACCAAGCACCAAAGCAGCAAGCGAGAGGGGAATGAGTGCAAAGAAAAGTATTTTGGGGTGCAGAAAATCTTTGATAGATGTGATGAGAAGTGCTATCATGATGGCTTCCTTATTTTATGCGTTGTGGCATAAAGCAGTGGCAAGAAAAAGAGATTGAGCACCGTTGCCCACGCGATACCAAAACCGAGTGAAACTGCCATAGGCTGCAAGATGACAGATTGTCCTGCTGCAAAAAAGATGAGTGTAGAGAGTCCAAGTATCGTCGTGATAGAGGTGAGCAAAATCGGACGCAAACGAAGGGATGCTTTTTCGATAAAGTCTTCATAACTTTTTGCGCGCCTGATAAAGTCTATCATGATGATGCCATCATTGACCACGACGCCTGCTAGTCCTACGATACCAAGCATCCCTGGCATCGTAAGATTGAGTGACATGATGATATGCCCCAAAAGTACCCCAAAGAGCGAGAGCGGAATCGTCGAGAGCACATAGAGTGATAACGCGATACTATCAAACATCCAAATGAGGGCGATAAAGATAAGAAAGATGGCAATCGTTGCAGCTTGCATCATCTCTTTTTGGACTTTTTGATTTGCTTTGGCTTCCCCTTTTATCTCGATCTTGATACCCGCTTTTTTGATGTCATCCAAGGTCGGCTTGATTTTGGCTAAAAACTCACTAGAGGTGATAGTCTCTTTTTTCAAAGATGCTAGCACAGAGTAGAGCTGCTCGCCATCCTCTTTGTTGATAGAGGCAAAAGAGGGTTTTGTGATAAATGTCGCGATTTCAGATAAGCGTATAGTTTGTTGGCTATTTGGTATAGCGACAGTGATATTTTGCAGTGATGCATAGATATCTTTACCTAGACTTTGAGATTTGATACGGGTGAGCTTGCCTTCATAAAACATTTTGGAAATTTCTGCTTTTGAAAAGAGCGGTCGTAGGGTGTTTGCTAGATAATTTTCTGTAAATCCTAGCGATTGCCCATAGGCATTGACTTTGAGTTTGAGCTCTCTTTCTCCTGATACGAGGTCATCGGCGATATTGTAGACTCCTTTGATGCTTTGCATCTTGCTCTTTAGTTTTTCGATTGCCTTTATGACGGCTTTTTCATCTCCTGAAAATGCGATATCAACATCACTCTCGACGATACCAGCCCCTGGTACCACAACAGAAAACTCTTCAAAATCTTTATCATGATAGAACTTTTTGGTCAATGTTTTTATCTCATCAGCTATCTGCTGTGCTGTATGGTTTCGTAACATATCGCTATCATCATACTCAGGTGAAAGCAGGGGATTGATGAAGCGATTATAGAAGTTTTCTGGTTTGTGTTCGTGTAGGTTGATGAAGATATGAAAGAGGTTGTCGCCTATTTCTGCTTTGTACTTGGCATCAAGTTTCATCCCTGAGATGGAGGTGACGGAACTGATATCGCCTTTATCGAGCTTGCTAAGGAGGATTTTTTCTACCTTGGTGACAAGTGTTTGGGTCTGCTCTAAGGAGAAGTTTTTATTGACTTTTCCACTCACATATATCTGTGTGGTATCAAAGGTCGGGAAGAGTTGAAACTTGCTATTTTTAAGCATCAAAGCCGTGCCACCAAAGGTAAGCAGCAAAAATAGCCCCATCATGATAAAGCGATAGGAGAGCAAAAATTGCAACATCGCGCTATATCTCTTTTTCATCCTCTCCCACAAGGCATCATTGCGATGCACACCTTTGTGGGCTTTGAGCATCTCTTTGGCGTGTAGGGGTAGAAAATAGAACGCTTCAAAGAGAGAAGAAATCAGTAGTATGGATATCATGATAGGCAAAATCTTGATAAAAACACCCATTTCACCACTCATAATAAGCAGTGGCAAAAAGGCAAATATCGTTGTCGCTGTGGCGGTGAGTACAGCAGGGAACATCTCACTAGCACCATTGATAGCAGCAGTTTTGGCATCGTCTCCATTTTCGATGTGGCGTTGGATATTTTCCGCGACGACGATAGCTTCATCGACAAGCATACCAAGGGCGATGAGCGCGCCTAAAAGCGAGAGCATATTGAGCGAGTAGCCTAACATCTGTGTGGCGATAAGCCCGATGAGAAAGCTTGTGGGGATACCGATAGCCACGACAAAAGAGATGCGGGCATTGACAAAGATATAGATAGAAAGGGTGACGAGGATGAGTCCAAAGAGGATATTTGAGATGACCGTATTGAGACGGTTTCGTATCCAGATAGAGGAGTCGGTATAGACATCAAATTTGTAGGCTGGATACTTTTTGGCATAGACTTTTAGCTTGGCGCGTATGGCTTTAACTAGGGTGATAGCATTGCCACTTTTGGATTTGTTGATATTGACAGAGATGTTGGGTAGGGCGTTGAAATGTGAGATTTCGCTAGCTTCACCTAATCCAAAAGAGACTTTGGCGATATCACCTATGCGTACTTTTTTATCCCCCACGGTGATGATACTTTCACGAATGGCATTGGCGTCTTTGAGTCCGTTGTAAGTGCTAAGGGTGAGGTGATTGCCTTGCTCTTTGATCATACCCACAGGAAAGATATTGCTCAGGGATGAAAGGGCTTGTATGACGCTATTAGTATCGAGTCCAAGGGCTTCTATCTTGCGAACTTGTAGGGAAAAGAGTAACTCTTCATCAGATTCTCCACGGATATCGATATTGCTCAAATCACCGATAGAGGAGAGCTCTTTTTTGAGTGCATCAGCGACTTTGAGGAGCTTTTTTGTCTCTTCATTGGACGCGATGGCGATGGTGACGAGTGGGAAAGCATTTTTGATGACTTTGACAGTAGGCTCATCCATATCGCTTGGTAAATCGCGTTTGATACTAGAGATGATATCTTTGGCATCGCTAAGCGTATCATCTATATCTTCACCATCTTTGAGGCTTGCTTTGATACGAAAAAATCCATTTTTGATCGTGCTTTTGAGGTCGCTTATCTCGGATAAATTTTTCAGTTCATCTTCGATAGGTGTGACTGCCATCTTGTCAAGTATATCAGGACTCGCCCCTGCATAAGAGCCTGAAATGGCTATGGCATCGAGGTTGGTTGGTGGAAAGATCTCTTTTGGGATATTGACATAGGCAAAAGAGCCAAGAAGCAGTAAAAAAAGGAAAAATATATGATTGAGTATAGATTTTTCAATCGCAAATGCAATAAACTTTTTGATCATATTGAATGGCTCCCCGTGGTATTTGGATATTGTATCATGATAGGATAAATAGAACTATTGTAGGGGTGTTAAAAACTTCTCTTTGATCATACAATCGACGATATCTTTAAAGACTGGTACCGCACTAGAAGAAGCAAAATGCCCTGTGCCCTCAGGGTCTGGTTCGATGACAGTCACACCGATAGTATAACGATGTGTAGCATCATTGGCATAGCCAAAAAAGGAGTTGTTATAGATCTTTTCATAGTGACCTCGCACCGATATCTGCGCCGTTCCTGTCTTGCCACCTATCATGATACCTTGGGTAATCGCTTTTTTTCCTGTTCCCTCTTCGACTGTTTTAAAGAGGACTTTTTGCATCTTTCTTGCGACAGAGGCAGGGAGGATTTGTTTTGCTTTTTTATGAAAAATCGCTTGTTTTGTGGAGCCTGATTGTAGAAATTCTCCGATGGAAGGTTGGACTAGTTTACCCTTGTTGTTAAAGACATTGTAGGCTTGTAGGAGTTGAAAAAAATTGACTTTGATACCATAACCATACGAAGCCGTAGCCCGATAGATGGAGTTTTTGAGACGATGGATATCGGGCATAGATCCTGAAAGCTCATAAGAGAGATCGATACCCGTCGCACGACCAAAGCCAAAATCTCTCAAACCTTGAAAATAGCTAAGAGGATCGAGTCGTTGTGCGAGTTGTGCCATACCGATGTTGCTTGAGTGGACGATGACATTTTCTGCGCTGAGATATGGGTAGCGATGCTCATCGGTGATCATCTTTTTGCCAAGCATAAAACGCCCATTGTAAGTCCTGATAATGTCATCATTTTTGACAAGACCCTCTTTTAAGAGTAGGGAATAGACGATAGGCTTCATCACAGAACCTGGCTCATAAATATAACGAATAGCAGAGATAGTCAGCGCATCCGCATCGGTGATGTGCCCAGGGATAAAACGGCGCGATGATGCTACACACAAGAGATTGCCACTCTTGCTATCCATCACAGAAACCATGATCTCCTTTGCCCCTAAGCGCTCTTTTTGAGGCATCAGCAGTGCTTCGATACTTTTTTGAAGTTTTAAGTCGATGCTCGTGATGACATTGTAGCCATCAAATCTATTTTTCACTTCACTGGTATCATCAAGAATGATGGTATTTCTCACATCTCGTCTGCCCTTGATTTGGGTGCTTTGTAGTCCCTCTAAATCTTTGGCATAATACTTTTCAAGTCCATATTTGCCTTTGATGGTGGTATATCTGTTGACTTCGTACTTTTGCACATATCCGATGATGGGAGTGAGTGTCTCACCGAGTGGATAAAAGCGTTGCTCACCACTCTCAGTCACCTCTAGTCCATGCAGAAAGTTTTGCTTTTTTTCTACATTGATGTAGCGTGTGATGACTTTGAGCTCAAAGAGTCTTTTGGCGAGTTTGCTCACATAGCGGGCAGCCTTGGAGTCTAGCTTGTAAGTGAGGGTGACAAAGCCAAACTTTGAGTCAATCTTTTGGCGTATCTCATCTTCAGGAATATCTGAAAATTTGGAAAAAAGTGTGATAAAAAGCTCTTTTTTAGCAGGGTCGATGTTGCGCGTGTCGATGACGGCTTTGTAGAGTTTTTTACTAGAAGCGATGGTGAAATTGTTGCGTGAGAGGATGCTCCCGTGCAGGGCTTTGTCTCTCTCTGTCATGGTCAATCTAGGCAGTTTCTTGTCACTTGTCGCGATATGTACAAGCGCGCCGATGAGGATAAGAAAAAAGAAAAGAATGATGAAAAATATAAAGGTGATTTTAAATTTTTTGCTCTCGTTTTGGTTCATAGATTGATTATATTCAATCTATGATTAAAGTAAAAGTTTTGCTTCAAATGTTGCCGAAATGTTGCCAAATTTAAAATATTTAATAATTTAAAATATTATAGTTTTTATTTAAGTTTTGTTAGATAGTATAAATAAAAATAATAAAGTAGTGTGTAGATAGGTGATGGAATTTATCTGCACAACATAAGGAAAAAATATGAAATATATTTATATAACATTAATAAGTTACCTATTCTTTGCTTCAGGTTGTAGCAAAGATAC
>CAZCUH010000028.1:1999-14630 GCA_964501795.1 uncultured Sulfurospirillum sp. | reverse complement strand
ACATCGCCATCATTGACGATATACTCTTTTCCCTCTAGTCTCATTTTCCCAGCCTCTTTGGCTCCATTTTCCCCACCATTGGCGATAAAATCTTCATAAGCAATCACTTCCGCACGGATAAAACCTTTTTCAAAGTCATTGTGAATGACAGAAGCTGCTTTGGGTGCAGCCCAGCCTCTAGTAATCGTCCATGAGCGTACCTCGACGACACCCGCGGTAAAATAGGAGATGAGATTGAGTTTTTCAAAGGCGGTATGGATGATTTTTTCTAGTCCAGACTCTTGAATCCCTAAATCTGTCAAAAACTCTTTAGCTTCCTCGTCATCGAGTTCGACTAACTCTTCTTCTATCTTGGCACAAAGTGTAATCACTTCAAAGCCACTCTTAGCCGCATGGGCTTTGATCGCCTTGACATAGTCATTGTCTTCAAGAAGCCCCTCTTCATCGGTATTTGCCCCATAGATAATCTCTTTGTTGGAGAGAAATCGCAGTTCACGGTTGAGTTCTATAAATATCTCATTCTCCTTATCTGCATAAGTAGAGATAGGTTGTATCTCATCTAAGTGTGCTCGAAGTGCCAGAGCAACTTCAAGTTTAGGGGCGGCATCTTTTTTAAACTTGGTCTCTTTTTTGAGTTTTTCAATCTTTTTATCAAGTTGCTCCATATCGGCAAAGATAAGCTCTCCCTCAATAATCTCTATATCTCTAATAGGATCAATGGCTCCCTCAACATGGGTGATATTTTCATCATCAAAACAACGAACCATATGTAAAATCACTTCTACATCACGGATATTGGAGAGAAATTTATTACCTAGTCCCTCACCTTTACTCGCACCCTTAACCAAACCAGCGATATCAACAAAGTCGATAACAGAGTATTGGATTTTTTCAGGATTGACTATCTTGGCAAGTTCTGCCAATCTTTTATCTGGCACAGGCACAACAGCTTTATTTGGCTCAATCGTACAAAATGGATAGTTGGCTGATTCTGCATTTTGTGCTTTGGTAAGCGCATTAAAAGTGGTTGATTTTCCGATATTTGGCAATCCTACGATGCCGACACTAAGACCCATTATTTCTCCTCATCTTTATCATGATAGTTGGCTATTTTATATTCATGCTCTTTGAGCCAATACAGACACATGCGCACACCAGCCCCAGAAGCCCCTGATTGGTTATAACCCCAATCTTTTTCTATAAAAGCAGGTCCTGCGATATCGAGGTGTAGCCACTTCTCTTTTACATCTTCACTCACGAAATTGTCCAAAAACAGTCCTGCCGTGATAGCTCCACCATAGCGCGAAGAGGCGATATTTGAGATGTCTGCGATATCACTTTTGATAAGTTTTTTGAGATAACGGTTAAAAGGCAGCGTACCAGTCAGCTCACCACTTTTAGAAGCGGCAGATGCCATCTCATGTTTGAGTGTGCTATTGTGCCCCATGATACCCGTAGTATATTCACCCACAGCCACGACACAAGCACCCGTAAGCGTTGCCATATCGACGAGATAATCAGGTTTGAGTTCACTAGCATAACAGAGACAATCAGCCAAGACCAATCGCCCCTCTGCATCGGTATTTCGCACTTCAATCGTGACACCATTTTTAGCGACTAGGATATCATCTGGCTTATAGGCATTGCCACCTATCATATTTTCACAAGCGCCGATGATAGTGTGCACCTCAAAAGGCACTTCAAGCTCTGCGGCACCTTTGATGATAGCAAGCGCAGCAGCCGAGCCACTCTTGTCAGACTTCATACTCACCATGTGTTCACTAGGCTTCAAGCTGAGTCCACCACTATCGTAAGTGAGTCCTTTCCCTACAAAGATGAACTTTGCTTGTGGATTTTTTGGTTTGTAAGTGAGGTGGATAAAACGAGGCTTATGTACAGATGCACGCGCTACGGCAGCAAATGCACCCATTTTTTGCTCTTCTAAAAAGTTTTCATCTCCGATAAAACACGATACATTCTCAAGAGCATCAGCCACTTTTTGTGCTTCAAGCGCTAAATTTTCTGGTGTCATATCATCAGGTACAGAGTTGACGATATCTTTTGCAAGGTTGGTCGCGTCCGCGATGATGATAGCTTCGTGAATCGCTTTTTGTGCGGATTCTTCTTTTAGCACCTTATCATGATACTCTTCTAGTGAGATGATTAACTCTCTCTCAAGGCTTGACTCTTTTTTTGATTTATATTTATCAAATCTATAAGAACCTAGAACGGCACCCTCTACGATAGCTTTGATATACACGGCAGGACAAGTTTTGACATAAGCGCCTATTTTGATGCTTTTATAGTTGGTTTTTTCTATCGCTTTTATGGCATTTGAGAGTGCGAGTCGTACTTCATCTCGATCTAGCGAATCTACACCGACATAGACGCGATGCTGATGTGGTAAAAAAGCAGATTCATCTAGCTCACCTTTGAAGTTAAGTGTCTCTAAGTCCTCTGCATCCTTGACCCATTTATGTTCTTTTTCTTTGCCTACAACGAGTATAAATTCGCAATCTGCTTGAATATTCTCTAGTTTTTTGGTTGATAGTGTGATTTTCATAATTTTCCCTATATTTTATTTGTCAAAGTCTAGTAACGCTTTTGCTTGTATCATATCTTTGTCCCCACGACCTGAAAGGTTGACAATGATGCGTTTATCTTTGATAAGCTCTTTATCAAATTTTTTAAGATAAGCAATGGCATGAGAGCTTTCAAATGCAGGAATAATTCCCTCTTTTTGAGAGAGCCAGACAAAAGCATCCAAAGCTTCCTCATCAGTGATAGATTCATACTGTGCTGCGCCTATCTCTTTGAGATAAGCATGTTCTGGCCCAATACCAGGATAATCAAGCCCCGCAGAGATAGAGTGCGCTTCTAAAATCTGCCCATCATCATCTTGGAGGAGATAAGACATCTGTCCGTGTAAAACACCCGGCGAGCCTTTGGCGAGACTTGCCCCATGTTTCGAATCTAGTCCAAGACCGCCTGCTTCTACGCCGATGCAAGTGGTTTTTTCATCTTCTAAAAAGTGATTAAACATCCCCATCGCATTACTTCCCCCACCGATACAAGCGACCACATAATCAGGCAGGCTATCTTCAGCTTCTAGGATTTGCGCGCGCGCTTCCCAAGAGATGATAGATTGGATATCGCGTATCATCATAGGATAAGGGTGAGGCCCAGCCACCGTACCGATGATATAGTAGGTGTCTCTCGCATTGGTAACCCAGTGGCGAATCGCTTCATTCATCGCATCTTTGAGGGTGCGTGAGCCACTTGTTACCGCGTGTACCTTTGCCCCTAAAAGTTTCATACGAAAGACATTAAGCTCTTGTCTTTGAACATCTTTTTCACCCATAAAGATTTCGCATTCTAGTCCAAATAGTGCAGCTACTGTCGCTGTAGCGACACCATGTTGACCTGCACCTGTTTCAGCTATGACCTTTTTCTTGCCCAATCTTTTAGCAAGAATGGCTTGTGCTACAGTATGGTTGATTTTATGCGCACCAGTGTGGTTTAAATCTTCGCGCTTGAGATAGACTTTGGCGCCAATCTCTTTGGAAATGTTTTCGGCAAAGTAGAGTGGAGAAGGGCGACCAACATACTGTTTGTAGTAGTAATCAACCTCTTTCCAAAAATCTTCATCAAAGCGCACCTTGGCATAACTTTTATCAAGCTCTAAGAGCGCAGGCATTAAAGTTTCAGGTACATAGCGCCCTCCAAAGATACCAAAGTGTCCATTTTCATCAGGATCGTAAGGGGAAGGCGAAGGAATATACATTACTACACATCCAACACAGCGTAAACAGGGGTGATAGCTTCGATTTTTTTCTTGCCTTCGAGAAAGCTGAGATTGATGAGCATACACGCTTCCACACACTCGGCGCCTGCTTTGTTGATGAGTGATGCGGCTGCCTCTGCTGTACCACCTGTGGCGATAAGGTCATCAATGAGTAGCACTTTTGCTTTCTCTCTCTCGCAGTTAAAGGCATCGATATGGATCTCTACTTCATCAAAACCATATTCGAGTGCATACTTTTCACTGATAGTGGTATAAGGGAGTTTACCCGCTTTTCTGATAGGTACAAAACCTTTATGCAGTCTATCCGCCAATGCGGCTCCAAAGATAAAACCACGACTATCAATCCCAGCAACAAAGTCGATATCCATAGCTTTATAGCGTCGCTCTAAGTGATCCATGAGCAGCCTAAAAGCATCTTTGTTATTGAGTAAAGTAGTGATATCTTTAAAGACGATACCTGGTTTTGGAAAATCTTTGACATCTCTTATCGTCTCTAGCAAATATGCTTTATCTTCTGCGTTTAATACTTCCATTATCTCTCCTAATCTCTAAACATAAAATGTTTCAACGCCATAAATCCCGCTGCCATAACAGCCACTGCCAGATAAGCTATCATATCTGCTCCCATGAGAACTCCTTAAATAAGTGCATCTATTCGCTCTTCAAGCTCTCTTATTTTTTGCATAAGTTGCGTTTTTTCGAGTCTTGTTTGCGAATTTTTTGCACGCAGTGACTTGATGTCGTTGCGTACAGCGTTTAACTCTTCAGTCAATATATCGATATTGCCAATGGAGCGTTGTAGTTGTGTGCGATACTTTCGGATGAGCAGTTGCGCATCTTTGATCGCCTCTTTTTGTTTGTTGGAAACCTTTAACTCTTTTTCGTACAAGGACTTCATATAGTTTAGCTTGACTATCAAAAAGATGATAGCAAAGATAAAAAGTGTATAAAATATCCAAGAAGCAAACATTTAAATCTCTATTTTCCCTACACGCGTAGCATGACGACCACCCTCAAAGTCATACTTTGACCAGGCTTCACAAATAGACTCAATCGTCCCAAGCCCCACAACTCTCTGACCAAAACAAAGCACATTGGCATCATTGTGCGCGCGTGCCATCTGTGCGGTGTAGCTATCATGACAAAGTGCCGCACGGATACCGTGATGCTTGTTGGCAGCCAAACTCATCCCGATACCTGTACCACAAATCAACACGCCAAAAGAGCCCTCATCTTCAAGGACTTGAGCGCAGAGTTTATGTGCAAAATCAGGATAATCTACCCTCTCATCATTCTCAGGGCCTAAATCAATCACTTCATTGCCTAAATCTCTTAAAATCTTTTTCACATCTTCTTTGATGCAAAATGCCGCATGATCTGTCGCGATGTAAAGTTTCATCTCTTTGCCTAGTGTTGTTATTATTTGGGACATTATATCCAATGAAAATGAAAGTTATCATGATAGGGATTTTTTGGATTTAAAATTGCGTAAGCAATATTTTGTTTTTTGCTTCGCATCAGGTAAAAAGCTTTATGGAATCTCAAATCCAAAAAATAAAAAAATATCATGATAAGAAAATTGTGACTTCAAATAAGGGCGGTTCATCTGCCCGTGGGCACTCCGCCGAGGAGGACATAGCGTCAGCGTTAGTAAAAGGGGCTTTGCTCCTTTTGCGTAATAAAAATAAAAAATTTAAGGCATGGCGGTAAGCCGAGTTCTGTCGTTGGATGATTATTTATCTCTAAGATATTTTACAATATCCCTCTAGCGAAGTGCGAAAATCATAAGAGTTATACCATGCACTTCTTGCTGCAAATTGGGTTTACCTAGCTGGTAAGATTACTCAAACCACTGGTGGGCTCTTACCCCACCCTTTCACTATGACTGTCTTCTTTGCGAGGGGCAAAGCCCCTCACAAATTCATCGCAACTAAAGCTACGCCTTGCGGCGAGAAACTTTATATTGTGACTTTAGAACAGCTACCTTCTCTCTGTTGCACTAGCCCTTGGGTTCTATCATGACAGGCATGATATCCCCAGCCATCCGTTAGATGGAATTCTCTCTTATAGCAGCCCGGACTTTCCTCTATCATGATGATAGCAATCATCTGCCATGCCAGTGATATTATAGCATAACTATCTCAGTTTCTTCACAGCTTTGACCATATTTTCCAAGCTTGGTTTGACTTCGTCCCATTTTCTGGTTTTCAAGCCACAGTCAGGATTGATCCAGAGTTGCTCTTTGGGTAAGACTTCTAAGAGTAGTTTTATTTGCCTCTCTATCTCTTCTACTGAGGGGATGCGTGGGGAATGGATATCATACACACCTGGGCCGACCTCTTGTTTGTATCCACTCTCTTTAAAGATTTTGAGCAGACGATTGCCACTTCGTGCAGTCTCTATGGAGATGACATCAGCGTCCATCGCTTCGATAGTATGGATGATATCATTAAAGTCACTATAACACATATGGGTATGGATTTGTGTCTCATCTTTGGCAAGGGCAGTGGCGATTTGAAAGCTCTCTACTGCCCATTTCTCATAGGCTTTGGCATCTTCTTTTTTGAGTGGATAACCCTCTTTAAAAGCGGCTTCATCGACTTGAATCATCCCGATGCCTGCATCTTGTAAATCCTCTATCTCATCGGCAATAGCAAGGGCAATTTGTTTGGCGCTTTCACTGCGTGCTTGATCGTCTCTGACAAAGGACCAGTTGAGTATCGTCACAGGACCAGTGAGCATCCCTTTCATGATACGCGAGGTTTTGCTTTGGGCATAGACTATCCAGTCCACTGTCATCGCTTTTGGTCGGCTCACATCACCATAGAGTAGGGGTGGTTTGACACAACGGCTTCCATAGCTCTGCACCCAGCCAAATTCTGAAAAGGCAAAGCCCTCTAACTGTTGTCCAAAATACTCTACCATATCATTTCGCTCTGGCTCACCATGGACTAAGACATCCAAATCGCACGCTTCTTGAAATGCGATGCACTCATCGATATAAGATTTCATCACGCCCTCATAGCTTTCTTGTGTGATTGTACCTTTTTTAAAGTCGGCTCTTGTTTTTCTAAGCGCTTTGGTTTGTGGGAAAGAGCCGATTGTCGTTGTTGGCAAGAGTGGGAGCTTAAAGTGCTCTCGTTGTTTACGGATGCGTGTCTGAAAATCGCTCGCTCTTTTGGTTTGCTTCAGTGTTGTGACACGCTCTTTTACTTGTGGGTTGTGAATGATTTGTGATGTTTTTCGAAGCGCATTATCACGACGATTTTTGGCAAGGCGTTCTTGGTCATCTGCATTTAAGTTATCATGATAGGCATTATTAAGTAGTGATATTTCTGTGAGTTTTTCTTTTGCAAAGGCTAGCCATGATTTGATCTCTGCGTTGAGCTTGTTCTCCTCTTTGAGGGAAAAAGGCAGATGCAAGAGTGAGCAAGAAGAGGAGATGAAAAGATTTTCAAGCTCTAGGGCTTTGAGCGCTTTGACTTTCTCCTCGATATCACCAATCCACACATTGCGTCCATTGATGATGCCTGCGATGAGTGTTTTGTCACTCTTTTTAAAAAGTTCTAAGACCTCTTGGTCTAGATTTCCAGCGACCAAATCTGCACCTATTGCCGAAATGGGTGTGTTTAATAAGACTTTTATTGCTTCATTGGCACTGTCAAAATAGGTGACAACCGAGAGATTGACCCCTTTAATTTTGCCAAGTGTATCATAGGCGCGTTTTAACAAAGAGAGCTCTAGTGATGAGACATCTTTACAAAAGTAGGGTTCATCAAATTGCACCCAAATATCCTCATCCAAAGAAGCTATCTCTAAAAGAGCCTCTACATAAAATGGCAATATCTTGTCAAAGAGTGCAAAGAGATCACCACCATCAACGCGCTTTGAAAGCCCTAAATAAGTCACAATCCCGATAAGATTGATTTTGGTTTTGATGCCCAATGCCTTGGCTTCTTGATACTCTTTTTTAATCTTGGAAATATCTAAGCTATAGCTATCAGCAGCGGAGAGTTCAGGTACGATATAGTGATAGTTGGTATTAAACCACTTGGTCATCGCCATAGCAGTACGCGTCTTATCTCCTCGTGCCATCGCAAAATAGCGCGCTGTCTTATCCTCGATATCTCGAAATCTCTCAGGAATCGCCCCTATCATGATAGAGGTATCTAGCATCGTGTCATAGAGCGAAAAGTCATTGCTTGATATAAAGTCTATACCTGCCTCTTTTTGATAGAGCCAATGTTTTTGGCGCAATGTTTGGGCTACTTTTTCTAACTCCTCAAGGCTGCTGTTTCCTGACCAATAAGCCTCTAGGGCAAACTTTAACTCTCTTTTCTCTCCAATTCTTGGAAATCCGATGACATAATTTTTTGACATAATTATCCTTGGTATGTATATTTTATTGTTTTCTTTTGCCAAAGCACAATGCTTTGCATCGCAAGTTTTATGGTTTTTCGTAATTTATAAATTAGAGAAAAGAGGGAGGTGAGATACCAGTTTTTCTATGGCTTAGATGACGGCAGTTGCATTTGGGTTTGCCACGGAGTTTGCTATTTTTAAGGGCTAGACGACACTTTTGGTTAAAAACACAATTGCAACGCTTGGAGAGTGGTAGGGTAAGCAGGAGTATCTCATCGGGAGGAGATTCTTCTTGCTCTTCTTGGCTATCATGATAGTAGGTAGCAAGTATCTCACAACGGCTTTTGGCAGCTTCAAGCTTGACTTTGCAAGCACTAGCTTGGATGCTTGCTAGTGAGAAGTAATTTTTGCCAAAGCCTTTTGCCATCTTATTTACCCTTTTGCTTTTGATCTATCTTGATATAGATATGCAAGATATCGATAGCGGCTGGAGTCACACCCTGAATCTCTGAAGCGGCAAAGAGCGTAGGGGGATTGAATGTCTCAAACTTTTCGATGATTTCGTTACTCAAACCCCGTACCTTTTTAAAGTCAAAATTTTCTGGAATTTTCACAGAGATATGATTTTTCATCTTATCTATCTGGGCTTGTTGTTTCTTGATATAGTTAGCATATTTGCACTCTATCATGATAAGCTCTTTAGTTTGGGGAGAGAAACTTTTGCTTTGTGGCGCGATGACCTCTAAGGTCTCCTGGGTGCACTCATTTCTAGCGATAATACTTTTGAGTGTGACTTTGTCAGAGATCTTCGTTTGTCCTAGTGAGGCAAGTAGGGCATTGTTCTCTTTGGATGGTGTCATAAAATTTTCTTCTAAAAAGCAGAGGGTTTCTTTAAGTTCTCTCTCTCTTTGCGCTACTTTTGCATAGGTTTTATCGCTAACTAAGCCTATCTCATTGCCATAGTGACTGAGTCTGATGTCAGCATTGTCCTCTCGTAAGAGTAGGCGAAATTCAGCCCGTGAGGTAAACATACGATAAGGCTCTTTTGTCCCTTTTGTCACCAAATCATCGATAAGCACACCGATATACGCCTCATCACGACGCAAGATGAGGGGTTCTTTGTTGTCTATATTAAGCGCGGCATTGATTCCCGCCATGAGCCCTTGGGCTGCGGCTTCTTCATAGCCTGTGGTACCGTTTATTTGTCCTGCGAGGTATAAGCCTTGAATTTTTTTAGTTTCTAGGGTGTGTTTGAGTTCTGTTGGATTGACATAGTCATACTCGATAGCGTATCCATAACGGACGATGATAGCATCTTCCATCCCCTTGATAGAGTGGATAATCTCTCTTTGGACATCCACGGGCAATGAAGTAGAAAGTCCGTTGATGTAGTATTCCGTGGCTTCTATCGTTTGAGGTTCGATGAAGAGATGGTGTCGCTCTTTATCGGCAAAACGATTGACCTTATCTTCGATGCTTGGACAATATCTCGGTCCCATGCCTTCTATCTGACCTGTAAAAAGTGGCGCTCGGTAGAAGTTATCACTGATGATGGAGTGGGTATCAACATTGGTATAAGTGATGAAGCAAGGCAACTGGGTAGGATTAAAATCTGCCTTATTGGTGGAAAATGAAAAAGGGATAGGATTTTCATCGCCCCCTTGCTCTTCCATCACGGAGAAGTCGATACTTTTGGCATCAATTCTGGGACAAGTGCCCGTTTTGAGTCGTCCAACATCAAGACCTAGTTTTTTGATACTTTCACTTAGCTCATAAGAGGCAAATTCCCCTTGTCTACCAGCGCGTTGTTTTTTCTCACCGATATGGATGAGTCCTGCGAGAAAGGTGCCCGAAGTGATGATGATTTTTGAAGCGTGATAGACATTGCCTAGTTGGGTGATGACCCCTTTGACGCTCTCACCTTCGATGATGAGTTCTTCTGCTATCTCTTGTTTGACCGTGAGATTAGGGGTGTTAAGACAGATATCACGCATATAGATAGCGTATCTATCCATGTCTATTTGTGCACGAGAGCCTCTCACCGCTGGGCCTTTTGAAGCGTTGAGGATACGAAACTGTATGCCTGTGGCATCGGTGGCTTTACCCATCTGACCGCCGAGTGCATCCACCTCTTTGACCAAGTGTCCTTTGGCGAGTCCTCCAATAGCGGGGTTACAAGATGCAGCGCCGATGCGTTCTACAAGTATGGTTAAAAGGAGGGTTTTTTTGCCCATTTTGGCAGCTGCCAAGCAGGCTTCTATCCCTGCATGACCACCACCTATGACAATAACATCGTAATCTATCATGATAAGCCTAGTGTTTCATTATTTTCGCATGGTATGCGATTGGTTTAGGCAATTATAACAAATTAAGCTTCTGCTAACTCTTTTTCTTCTACGAGGTAAGGTTTTGGTTCATAAAAATAGAAGCCTTGATACTCGTTGATACCCAAAGATTTTAGGATATTAAGAATTTGCTCAGAGTGGACAAATTCAGCGATAACACTGATGCCTAACTCTTGTGAAAATTGGACAATAGCTTTGACTATGGTTAAGGAACTCAAATCGGTATCGATATCTTTAATCAAAGAACCGTCTATCTTGATATAATCAGGAGAGGTTTGAACGATATGTTGAAATGATGAAAAACCTGAACCAAAATCATCGATAGCAATACGCACACCAAATGATCGAAACTTCTCTATGAAATTATTAAGCAGTTCATAATCTCCCATATTGTCACTCTCAACGATTTCAAATATCAACCTGTTTCCAATATCATGTTGGCTAAGCTCTGTAGTCAATAAATCAATCATCTCTGTATTGGTAAAGTCATTATAAGTGAGGTTGATGGAGAGTGTATGGCTACCTGATTTTAGACTCTCTAGTGCCTCTGAAATGATGATATAGGAGAGTTGTGGGTAGAGTTTGGTTTTGATGGCTGTATCCAAAAAGAAAAAAGGAGAGATGAGTTTTTCTTCTCCATTTTCTACTTGGCGTAGTCGCATAAGCGTTTCGTACTTGAGGATAGTGCCATTTTTATCGACGATGGGTTGATATACAGGGATAATATTGTTCTCGATAATTGCTTGTTCTATTTTGTTTTTCCACTCTACAATCTCTTGCATCTTTTGTAAAGAGTTGAGCGCGTTATTATAGATGACATATTGATGATGATTTGTTTTTGCATGTTTGAGTGCGATATCAGCATGGGTAAGGATATTTTTATCTTCTAGTGCTAGCCCAATCGTTGTATCTACATTGACCTCTTGTCCTATCTCTTCCATATAGAGATTCATATTGCTTGTTCTCTGACTGAGTGTATTGATAAAGGCAAAGGAATCTTCATAGCGCATCGTTTGATGGGTGAGGGCAAATTCATCCCCAGAAGTACGGTAAAGTTTACATCCTGTCTCTTTGGCATATTTAGCCAATAAATTAGCCACTTTGACGATGACTTGATTACCAATCTCTGAACCATAAAGATCATTGATAAATTGTAGACGATCGATATCTACCAAAGCCAACATCGTTAATGTCTCATTTTTTAAATCTTTACTTAAGGTGTGTCTATTGTAAAGCCCCGTGAGCGCATCAAAAGAGAGTTGATGCTCTAGTTGTTGGGTTCGCTCTTTGACTTGTTGCTCTAAGAGTGCTGTCATATTGGCGAGCTTATCATGATACTCATCAGAGAGTTTTTCATTGTAGATATCTTTGGATTTTTTGTAGAGAGCGTGAACGAGTTGTTTGGTTTGTAGTGGTTTGATAAGAAATTTATCAACACCCATATTGATAAGTTTTGTTAAGTAGTGGGGTTCATTGTAGGCAGAGACAATGAAGATACTTTGTCTTGCATTGAGTGTCATGATAGCTTCAGACATCTCGATACCATTCATGATAGGCATATTGATATCTGTAATGACAATATCAAAATATTGTCCATTCTTTTTATAAAATTCTTTATAGCACTCTAAACCACTTTTCCCATCGGCAGAGACTTTGATGCTTGCAAAGAAATCTTCTAGTATTTCAGCAGTCTCTTCCCGTAGTGCCATATCATCTTCCACATAGAGTAGATGCAAATTTTTTGTATATTTATATAAATTTTTAAGATTCATTACGCGCTCATATCCCATACTTATTTATAGTGTTGCAAGCAATATCGACATTTTAAAAAAAGAGTTGAGCTATAGGATAATTTTAAAACAAGCACCATGATCGACATTGCTTACTTCAAGCTTCCCTTTGCAGTGATCTTCTATCATAGTTTTTGTCATGTAGAGTCCTAAACCAGTTCCATTTTTATCATCTTTGGTAGAAAAATAGGGGTCAAATATCTTATCTAAGATTTTATCAGGGATACCACCACCATTGTCGCAAATTTGGATAACAAAGGTATTATTTTCTTCATAGCCTTGTATGGTGATCTTGGGAGATTGTATAGGGGTGGTTGCGAAGTGGTCAA
>CAZCUH010000028.1:0-1899 GCA_964501795.1 uncultured Sulfurospirillum sp. | reverse complement strand
TAGCCTTGTATGGTGATCTTGGGAGATTGTATAGGGGTGGTTGCGAAGTGGTCAATGGCATTTTTGAGGATATTTAAAAGTGCTTGTAAGATTTCATTGCTATAAGTCTCTATCGTGTTGTAAAAGTGTACCTCTTTTTCAACTTTGATATGATGATCTAAAATGCCTGGATGGACGATGTTTAATGCTTTGTCTAGTACCTCTTCTAGGTTGATGGTCGTTTTTTCTTTGTTTGGCTTAAAAAAGTTTCTGAAATCTTCTATCGTCTCACTGAGATGTTCCACATAGCTACCCATCTTGTCTAATTTCTGCATCAAGTATTGCTCTTGCTCCTTGCGTCCATTTGGAGAACTTAAATCAAACTTTTGCATTTGTATTTTTGTTTTGATGCCGATGACAGAGGCGGATATCGCGCCTAGAGGTTGGCGCCATTGATGGGCAATCATGCTAATCATCTCACCCATCTGAGCGAGACGAGATTGGGCATAGAGTTGTTTCTCTTTTTCTTTGATTTCTGTGAGGTCAATAAAGGTGACAATACGCGTTGATTTCCCTTTATAGGTAATATTCGAGCCTGATACAAAGGCGGGAAAAGTTGTGCCATCTTTCTTGTAGAGTGTCCACTCCTCTTTGGCATGTTCTTGTTGGGTCAAGGTGAGTAGTTTTGGACGATCACTCTCAGAGATAACAGAAAAGATATGTTTGCCAATACCTTGTTCATAAGTATAACCAAATTTGTTCAGTGCGGCTTGATTAATTTCGATACAGTTTAAATCCTCATCAAAGAGAGCCAAGCCTTCATTCATCGTATCGATAAGTGTTTTAAAATTGACAAGATTTTCTGTGTTTTTCCCTGCTAAAATAGCGTTGGAAAGGATATTGCTAAAGCGTTTAAAAAGAGGTGTCAGTGCGTTTAGAAGTAGCGTAGAGAGGGTATGTTTTTGGCAGATTAGGAGTAAAGCACCAAATCCTTGTATATGAAATAGATAATGATGTGTGGTCTCTTTTGTATGGTACAAGTAGTCCGTAGTTTGAAGTGATGAAAGATCAAAGTCAAGTAAGTAGCTAGCTGTCTTACTTTTAGGGTGCTGTGATAGTGAGAAAAAGAGAGTATATTTTCCAGAAAATTCATTTTGTCTGTATAACAGAGCATCTTTGCAAGAGAGTTGTTTTACAAGTGAAGAGAGCATATCTTCTGCGATAGCTTCTGCTTTTTGGCTTAGTCCCATAGATAAAGAGATAGGATAGAGTATCTCTTTTAGCTTTGTCTCATTTGACACAAAATTCCTTTCATTTTCGATACTTTTATCTTCTCGTAGTATACTTATCATGATAACCTAATGGTCAATTATAACATAAAGGATGCAAATATGCATAAAAAATTACTACTTATCATGATAGCTGCGCTTTTAACTTTCTCTGGATTTACATTTAGCAAGCATGCTCACAAACGCTCAGACAAGAGCTTTGCCAAAGTCTCCACAGACAATCTGCTAGCCATCTCTTGGCAAAATGCCTTTTGTGAAATGCACAGAAACAAAAGAGAGTGCCGCAATGTCAAACCAAGTGCTTACGCCGCTACACGCTTTACCCTACATGGATTATGGCCTCAGCCGCGTCATAAAGTAGATTGTCGTGGAAGTCGCAAGGTACGATTGGAGAAAGATTTATACCAAGAACTTTTGGAGGTGATGCCAGCAGCCAAAAGTGGTCTGCAAAATCACGAATGGAAAAAACACGGCACTTGTTATGGTAAAAAACCAGAGGGGTATTTTGCGGATGCCATCGCTTTGACAAAGCAGATTAATCACTCTGGGGTGAGAGATTTGTTTGCTAAAAATATCGGTAAAACGCTTTCTAAAAAGTCAGTCATGATGGCATTTGACAAAGCCTATGGTA
>CAZCUH010000027.1:11308-14892 GCA_964501795.1 uncultured Sulfurospirillum sp. | reverse complement strand
TGAGTATTATATCGTAAAAAAGTGAAATTATTGTGAAAGAGAGAGGATTGTTGATAGGCAGGGCGAACCCTACCTATCATGATACATAAACTAGCAACTATAAGTAGAGATATACTCATACGCTGTTGGACGACCTTCAACTGGTATAACATGTCGCTCAAACATATAGTCGATATATGTTTTAATATACTCTTCATCCATGATTGGACTTAAAAATGCATGATCTTCTTCAAGACCTTCTAGTGCATCTCTGAAGCTATTTGGTAGTTCAGGGATTTGTCTCTCTTTAAGCTCATCTCTTGTCAATTCAAAAAGATCTTCATTAAATGGTCCAACAAGTGGATAACCACCTTTTTCGATACCATCTAATCCTGCCATCATCAAGACAGAAAACGCCAAGTAAGGGCAAGAAGTAGAGTCAGGGAATCGTGTTTCGATTCGTGTCGCTTTTTCTCCTGCACCATAAGGGATACGACAAGCTGCTGATCTATTTTGGCTTGAGTAAGTTAAGATTCTTGGTGCTTCAAATCCTGGTAATAATCTCTTGAAAGAGTTGGTACTAGGATTGGTAAATGAAGCAACAGCTTCTTTATGTGCAAAGATACCTGAGAGATAATCAAGTGCTGTTTTTGAAAGGTTCGCATATTCACCCTCTGCGTAGAAGAGGTTTTTGCCATCTTTCCATAGAGATTGGTGGACATGCATACCATTACCATTGTCATTATAGATAGGTTTTGGCATAAAAGTAGCCGTTTTACCATTGAGGTGTGCTACCATTTTGACGACATATTTGTATTTTTGGACATTATCCGCTGCGGTGATGATATCTGAAAAGACGATACCTAGTTCATGTTGTCCTTGTGCTACTTCATGGTGACCAAGGACAACTTCAAGACCTACATCTTCCAAGATTTGCATCATCTCTGCTCTGATATCAACAGCTGAATCTGTTGGCATAGTTGGGAAGTAACCACCTTTGATTCTAGGTCTGTGACCCATATTTCCCATCTCACCATAATCCGCGGCATCAGCCCAGTGTCCTTCATCTGTCTCTACTTTGAAAGATTGGTGGTTGTCATTGTCAACGATTTTTACATCATCAAATAAGAAAAATTCATTTTCTGGTCCAAAATAGGCAGCATCAGCCACACCTTTTTCTTCCAAGACCTTGAGCGCTTTTTTGGCGATAGAACGAGGGCATTTTGCATAAAGTTCATTTTTATAGATATCATAGACATCACAGATGACGACGATTGTCGGGTCTGCCGTAAATGGATCTAAAAATGCACTATCTGCATCTGGTTTTAAAAGCATGTCAGATTCGTTGATTGGTTGCCAATTTTCGATAGAAGAACCATCAAAAGGTAAGCCATTTTCAAAAGAAGCTGCACTTACAGCACTCATGCGATACGATATATGATGCCAAGCACCCTTCACATCTGTAAATCTAAAATCTACAAACTCTACTTCGTTTGATTTACAAAACTCAAAAAACTCATCTACACTACTTACAAATTTTCCCATGGAAACTCCTAAAATTTTATGTGCAACTATTATATCTAAAGTTAGGAAAAACTTATATTAGGGCATTGATTAAAATTTAATCAACTCCCTTTGGCGCTTAGAAAAGGTAGCACATTTGTCGTATCCAAAGGCTTTTGCTTTTGCTTCTAACTCCTCGGTTTTAAAGCCAACTTGTTTAGGATGATGGGCATCAGAAGCAAAGGTGATGGGGATGTTGGCTTGGGCAACGAGAGAGAGTAAATCATCACTAGGATAAGCTTCTTTGCAGGGTTTTCGGTACCCTGCAGCGGAGAGTTCTACCACCATATCTGCTTTTTTGATAGCTCTGATAGCCTCTTTGGCTAAAAGTCTTACATCTGTTTTGGGTCGATAATCAAACACTTTGATGAGATCCAAGTGACCCACGATATCAAAAAGATTGGACTTGGCAAGTGCCTCTATACTTGCAAAATAATCTCTATATATGGTATCAACATCTCTTTTTTTATATTCGTCGATAAATTCAGGATTATCAAATCCCCAAGTGCCTAAAAAATGCACAGACCCTATGAGATAATCCACATTTGCCTTTAAGACTCTCTCATCCATATGACCTTGCAAATAGTCCACTTCATAGCCAAGGAGGATATCTATCTTATCATGATAGCGCTCTTTTAGCTGCAAGACGGAATGCTCATACGCTGCCATCTCACAAAAGCCCATGCGATAGGCTGGGTCAAAATCCATAGGCGCATGATCAGCGATACCAAAGTACTTCGTATCTTTGGCAATGGCGGCTTCGACATACGCTTCTAAAGTTCCTTTAGCGTGATTGCAGCGTGGGGTATGGTTGTGTAAATCTACAAGCATTTCATTAATTCTCCAAATAGTCGATATATGGATTATACGAAAAATCTGCTTTATGGAGAGATGTGCTATGACACAAGAAGAACTTGATGCATTAATGGCTGGGGATTTAGACCTAGCGGAAGAGACGGCAGTAGAAGAGGAACCTAAAGAAAAAGCACCTATCTCGGAAAGCTTGCAAGAGGATAAACAAGAAGAGCACTATCGAGCGGATGCTACTTCGTCATGGCCACCACCACCTCCTACGGAAGATCATCAAGTGGTCAATCAGCTAGATGATGTCACCAAAGATTCTGAGATAAAAGCGACAGAAGTTTTTGACAAACTAGAGCATATCAGTGACCTTGTGATGCAGATAGAAAATAGTGCTACAAAACAGCAGGAGTTACTCAAAAAAAATATTGATATTTTTGAACGATTATCTACAAAGTTTACGGAGATTGAAAGTTTTAAAACAGCGCTTGAAGAGAGTAAAAGTGCACTTTGTGCCTCTGAAGAGATTGTGCGTGAAGCACAAGAAGCTGGAGATGAAGTGATGATGACGATGGATGTGATGCAGTATCAAGATATCCATCGTCAAAAAATTGAACGGGTTATTAATGTGATGCGCACACTCTCTTCTTATATGAGTTCACTTTTTGATTCAAAAGTAGATGATAGTGAGCGTGTAGGATCGGCAACGCATATCGATGGTGATAGTACGCACGATGTAGTCAATGAAGATGATATAGAAGCATTAATTGCTTCATTTGGAAAATAGGAGAGAATATGACAGATACGATAAAATATATAGATACAGCAGTAGAAAATTTCTTTTTGCATACTTTGGAAATAGACTCTAAAAGAGTAGGGCAAGAGGTGCTTGAAAATATCTATACAACAGAGATTAAGATAGCCGATGTAGAGTGTGAATATGATTTTGTTCTCTGTATGAGAGAGCCACTCTTAAACATACTAGCACAAAAGCTTCTTTTTGAAGAGAGTCCTGACCAAGAGATGCTCATCGATCTCTTAAATGAGAGTGCCAATCTCATCATCGGCAATGCCAAGGTACTCTGGGAAGAGCAAGAGGGTGCAACACTGTCGCTAACCCCGCCAGCATATCAAGGTTTTTTTGAAAAAAGTTTCTCTAAAGAGTTGGATGCAAAGCTCTTTTTTCACGCTGGAGATGAACCTATCATGATAGGGGTGCAGCGTAAAGAGACGGTCGCTTA
>CAZCUH010000027.1:7538-11208 GCA_964501795.1 uncultured Sulfurospirillum sp. | reverse complement strand
TGTTTTTCATAGAGATAATTTAGTAGCGTGATAAACGCGAGTGCATCTTTTTCCAACTCCTTATCATGAGAAGCTTTGTGTAGATGCTTATCATGATAGCTAAAAGTCAGTGGCGCTTTATCGGGGCGAAGCACTGCAACTGTATCATCATGCCTTAGCGCGTAGTAGTCATTAAATTGCATCAGCGTGATATTTTGTTTTTTATCTGAAAAGATAGAGTGTCCCATGATAGGATAGGTAAAATCAATCCCCACTAGATCAAGTGCCGTGGCAAGAATATCAGGCTGTGTGGCTAAAGCGTCATATTTTTTGGGTTTGACACTGCCACCTAAAATCAATGCAGGAATCTGAAACATATCTACAGGCACCATGTCATCGCCATAAACGCGCACATTATGATCAGCCACAATCGCGATGATACTCTCTTTATAATAGCCCTCTTTTTTTGCAAGTTCGATAAATTTTCCAATCGCAAAATCAGCATATTTAATCGCATTTTTCACGCTCTTTTTCTTGATACCAGGTATGAGCTTGATTTTATCTTCTGGAAAATCAAAAGGACTGTGGTTAGAAGTAGAGAAGATGACAGAAGCGAAGCGCTCTCCTTTTTGATAATATTTGCGATACTCTGCATTGGCGCGTCTAATGACCTCTTCATCGCATACACCCCAAGTCCCTTTAAATTTTGGATTTTCAAATTTGTCTTCATCGATGATTTCATCAAATCCATTGCCTGAAAACCACCCTTTCATATTGTCAAAGCGACTCTCTCCACCATAAATAAAACTGGTATGATAGCCATAGGGTTTGAGTAGTTTGGCGATAGTAAAATAGTTTTGTTGGGATTTGTTGCGCTTGAGTACCCCTTTACCAGGCACAGAGAAATTACCTGCTACCATGCCAGCTAGACCTCGGATACTTCGTGTCCCATTGGAGTAGGCATCTCTAAAAAGTATGCCCTCATTGGCAAGGTGATTGAGATGAGGTGTGATACCCGCTTCCCCACCAACAGCCTTGACAAATTGATAGCCTAAGCTCTCTTGCATAAAGATGATGAGATTTTTGGGTTTGTTGCTTTGAAAGTGGCTCTTCTCCAAGCGTCTAAGTGGAAATTTTGGATCTTTACTGTGGATATTGAGTCGTTTCTCCACACGCGTGATGGCTTCGGAGATTGGCATCTTTCCATAGCGTTTGACCTGTTTGTCACCGCCACTTTTGAGCGTGGTGTAGAGGGCATAGAGGATACTGTGTAGAGAGTTTTTTGTAATCTCATTGACCATTCTATTGGAAGAGTAGATAGCATCAGAGGTATTGGCAGGACGATGTCCTAAAGAGGATCGAATCCCTAAAAAGAGTACGATACCCAAGGGTAAAAAAAGCAACATACGCTTGAGCATGCTCGTTTGAAAAATCGCCTTGACGCTGTCTTGATAGAAGCGTAGATAGAGGATGATAAAGCTAACAATGAGCACTAGGGCAGTGAGAAGTTGAGGTTTATACTCCGCAAAAATCATCGAAAAAACCTCTTTAGGATAGACGAGATATTCGACAAAGAGATAATTGGGTCGTACATCATACTGTGCTACAAAAGGGAAAGTTGCCACTTCGATATAAATGAGCAAGGCAAAGATGAGCAAAAAGTAATATTTTAAAAATACCGCAATGAAGCGCTCTAAGGCTTTGGGTGCAAAGCTCAAAAGCAAGAGAGGAAGTACCAAAAGTGCACTTGCTGTAATCGTATCCATACGCAGACCATAGAGAAAAGTGAGCCAAATAGAAGCATCAGAATTTTGTAATTTATCAAAATAGAGGATAAAAAGTCCTAAGCGCCCTAGGAAAAATATCCCTATCATGATAAGGTAGTGTTTGAGTAAATAGTTAAAAATTTTCATAAGCAGATTATAGACTATCCCCTATAAATTTATCCCTTTAGCGGTATAATAAGACAAAAATTGTAGGAATAGCCTTGAAAAAAGTAGAACTCTTATCCCCCGCAGGAAACTTTGAAAAGATGAAAATTGCCTTGGCATACGGGGCAGATGCTGTGTATGGTGGGGTGAGTCACTTTTCGCTTCGTATCCGTTCAGGCAAAGAATTTAGCTATGAAGAGTTTGGCGAAGCGATACATTATGCCCACGCTTTGGGTAAAAAGGTCTATGTCACCATCAATGGCTTTCCTTTTAATAATCAACTCAAACTTTTAGAGACGCATCTAGCCAAGATGCGGGATTTAAAGCCAGATGCTTTTATCATCTCAACGCCTGGTGTTATCAAGCTCGCGCGAAAAATTGCGCCCAATATCCCCTTGCATCTCTCTACCCAAGCCAATGTCTTAAACTATCTTGACGCAGAATTTTATTATGATCAAGGGGTAGAGCGGATTATTGCAGCCAGAGAGATAAGTTTGAGAGATTTGGAAGATATCAAACATCACATACCTGATTTGGAACTAGAAGTCTTTGTGCATGGTTCGATGTGTTTTGCCTATAGTGGGCGCTGTCTGATTTCAGCGGTACAGATGGGACGGGTGCCAAATCGTGGATCTTGCGCCAATGATTGTCGTTTTGAATATACGCTTTATGCAGCAAATGAAGAGCATGGCACACTGTTTCGCTTAGAAGAGCAACCCGATATCGGAACCTATATCTTCAATGCCAAAGATATGAACCTCGCGTCCCATGTGGATGAGATACTCAAATCTGGTGTGGTGGATTCACTGAAAATTGAGGGACGCACCAAAAGTCCTTATTATGCGGCGATTACGGCTAAGGCGTATCGTGAGGCGATAGATGACTTCTATCATGATAGCTTCAAGGCGGATAAATATCAAAAAGAGTTGATGACGACCAAACATCGTGGTTTTTCTGATGCCTATCTAGTCTCCCGTCCTTTTGAAAAAGAGGAGACGCAAAAACATGATAACGCGATTTCAGCAGGGAGTCATGAAGTGGCAGGCTTGGTGCGCGAAGATGGAAAATATTTTATGTGTAAGTATAAGATTTTCCCCAATGAAGCGATAGAATTGGTCATCCCACAAGGCAAAAAGGTCACTTGCGTAGATAATGATATCGGTACTATTTTTGAAAAAGAGGGGAAAAATTTTATCCTTTTCAAAAAAATAGTTACCGAAAGTGACAAGGTCTTGGAGAGTGTGCATAGTGGAAATCTTAATCCTATCACGCTCCCATCGGACTTACCAGCCTATTCTATCTTGAGGAAGCCAGCTTTAGAGGAAAATTAATTTAAAAATATTCCAAATGTATTAAAATTTTTTTTACTATGTCCGATTTGTTTTGTATAACACAGAAAGGTTCATGTGGATGAAGAAAATATTACTGATTCAACAAGATAGATGTATCCAAGAGAGACTGATTTTAGAGTTGCTTGGCTTGGAGCATGTAGAGTTACTTGTGGCTTATAGTCTTGAAGAAGCAGACAAAGTCTTGCAGGAGCAAGAAGATTTTTTTGCACTGGTATTGGATATCACACAATTTTCAAATGATGCAGAGCAAATCTATGATTTTGTGCAAAGGCATCAAAGACCAACCTTTGTGATGACTCCCCATCATGATAGCACCTTAACGCGCATCATGCAGTCGCGTTATGCCTTTGATTATGTGATAAAAGAGTCAGTAGAATCGCTTCGATATAGTATCAAAACCTTGCATCG
>CAZCUH010000027.1:0-7438 GCA_964501795.1 uncultured Sulfurospirillum sp. | reverse complement strand
AAAGATGAATTTATGGCTAGACTCAATCGTCTATCAGAGACTTATGAACAGATAAAAGAGTTAGAAGAGCTCTCAAGTAGAGATTATCTCACGCGCCTTAGAAGTAGGAAATATTTTATGCAAGAGGCAACACCCTATATACATCAAGCATTTTCGCATCAGAAATTATTTGCTTTGGCGATGATAGATATCGATAATTTTAAGTATATCAATGATACTTATGGTCATATCATAGGGGATCAAGTATTGCAGAGATTGGCACAGATACTGCATGGACACTTTAAGGGAGCAGATATCGTGGCGCGTTATGGGGGAGAAGAGTTTTGTGTATTGCTTCGAGATATCGACACCAAATCTGCTCATGCTGTGATGGAGAATTTACGCAAAAAAGTAGAAGAAGAAGTTCTGCGTATCGTCTCTGTGCCACATAGTTTTGTGGTGAGATTTACCATCTCTATTGGGCTTAACACGCAGAGAAACTCCAATATCATGGTCATGCTAGAGGAAGCGGATACTTTACTCTATAAGGCAAAAAAAGAGGGGAAAAATAGAGTTTGTATAAACGCTTTAGAAGAGGGATTAGTTTCATAGCAAAGATTTTTCCAAGCGCTCTTATGCTAACATCCTAGGATTATTACAAGGGTTCCTAAGGAGTGTATGTGAAATTTGTATCTATTATCATCGGTAGTAAAAGTGATCATGAAGTGATGCATGAATGTGCAAAAGTGCTTGAGAAGTTTGGCGTATTGCATGAGCTAGTGATTTCCTCAGCACATCGTAGTCCAGCACGCACACATGATTATGTCAAAAATGCAGAGCAACAGGGTGCACGCGTCTTTATCGCTGCAGCAGGTATGGCAGCACATCTTGCTGGGGCTATTGCTGCATTGACCACCAAGCCCGTCATTGGGGTACCGATGAAAGGTGGTGCGATGGATGGTATGGATGCCTTGCTCTCAACCGTACAGATGCCAGCGGGTATGCCTGTAGCTACTTTGGCGATAGGAAAAGCAGGTGCTATCAATGCTGCTTATCTCGCGATGCAAATCTTGGCGCTCGAAGATAATGACTTGCGAGTCAAACTCCAAGAAGATCGTATCTTAAAAGCGAAAAAAGTGGAGATTGACTCTTCAGAGATAGAGATAAGACTGTAGCGATGCAACATAGTGCAGATGAAGAGGTCATCGTAGATCAAAAACCTATCATGATAGACTCTGCCACAACACAGAGCTTTGTCAAACAGAGTTTTGAAGCCGTTTTACAACTACATGAAGAGATTTTGTGGGCAAAAGAGGAGCAGTTGCTCTCGCTCAAGGAAGAGAATGCCTTTTTAAAAGAGTCACTTTATGCGGTGCAAAATGTCTATGATGAAGATAAGACGACGATAAAATTGTTGAGTGAGCAACTCAAGCAGACCCAAGAAGAGTTAGAGTTTGTCAAGAAAAAATATAAGATGATGTGGAATCAAGCGGTAGAGAATTATGGAAGAGAAAAATAAAAAAAGACAAAAGCGGGTGGTGCTTTTTACAAGCCCAGGATGCAAGTGGTGCACCGTCGCCAAGCAATACTTTCAAAAAAATAAGATAAAATTCACCCAAATCGATATATCCAAAGATAAAAAAGCAGCCGAGGATTGCATCAAGCATGGCTGCCGTGGTGTACCTGTTGTACTTGTAGGTAGCCGTTGGATAGCGGGATTTGACCAGAAAAAAATAGAAAAAGCGTTAGGATAAAATGAACAAACCATTAAACTTTTCACAAATGTTACTCAAACTTCAGACCTACTGGGCAGAGCAAGGATGCAATATCGTACAACCTTATGATATTCCCGCAGGTGCAGGGACTTTTCACAATGCGACTTTTTTAAAGACGCTCGATCCCTCTCCGTGGTCAGCTGCCTATGTCGCACCTTCGCGCCGTCCCACGGATGGGCGTTATGGTGAAAACCCAAATCGTTTGGGGGCATATTATCAGTTTCAGGTGATTATACAACCCTCACCAGATAACATTCAAGAGCTTTACCTCAAGAGTCTTGAAGCATTGGGATTGGATCTCTCTAAACATGATATCCGCTTTGTGGAGGACAACTGGGAATCACCAACACTTGGTGCTTGGGGACTGGGCTGGGAAGTCTGGCTGGATGGGATGGAGGTGACACAGTTTACCTATTTTCAACAAGTAGGTGGATTTGCTTGTGAGTCTGTTGCTGTAGAGATTACCTATGGGACCGAGAGATTGGCGATGTATTTGCAAAATGTCGATTCTGTGTATGATATCATCTGGAATGAGAATGAACATGGTATCACGACTTATGGGGATGTGCATAAACAGAGTGAATATGAGTTTTCCAAGTATAACTTTGAGATTGCCGATACGGATATGCTTTTTAGACATTTTGATGATTATGCCGCAGAGTGTCATCGTGCGCTTGAAGCGAAGTTGGCACTGCCTGCCTATGATTATTGTCTCTTAGCATCGCATACTTTCAATACCCTTGATGCGCGAAAAGCGATCTCTGTGACAGAGCGACAAAACTATATACTCAAGGTGCGTGATTTGGCGAAAGGGTGTGCTGAGGTTTATAAAGCAGGAATTGATGAAACTCAAACAGATACTTCACATACTTGATGAGATCAGTCCCTTTGAGAATCAAGCCTCTTGGGATAACTCTGGGCTTTGTGTAGGGGATAAAGAGCAAGAGATAGAGCAGATTTATCTCTCGCTTGATGCAGATAGAGAAGTGATTGCACAGATGCCTGAAAATACACTTTTAGTTGTCCATCATCCACCTATATTTAAAGGCTTAAAAGCCTTAGAGGAAGATGTGTATCCCGCTAGTTTTCTTCTTGATGCAATCAAAAAAAATATCGCTATCGTCTCTATGCACACCAACTACGACCTTTCGCATCTCAATCGTTATGTATTGCAAGAGGTATTGGGGTATGAGATAGCTAGAGAAGAGGGGCATTTGTGCTATTTTCATGTGGGAGAGGATTTTGAGAGTTTTGCGCGCGCTGTGGCACAAAAGCTTGGCATCGAAAATCTCAGCGTTGTTGCTTGTCATGATAGGGTAGAGATGGCAGCACTATGCACAGGCTCGGGGATGGATTTGGCAGGGGATGTGCAAGCAGATTGTTTCTTGACGGGAGATATCAAGTATCATGATAGCAAAGCCTGCTATGAAAATGGACTCTCTTTGATAGATATCAGACATTATGAGAGTGAGCGGTTTTTTGCGACTTCTTTACAAAAAGAGTTGCAAAAAAAGGGATTAAATGGTATAATCGCGAATTCTAAAAATCCATTTCGCACAATCAAAGGATAAAAACCCATGAATCAGTACTTAAAGCAACTTGTTGAGCTCGTTGAGACAGACAAAAAAATAGACTCATTTGAACCTGAAATCGAAAAAATCAGAGCAAATCTCACCGCACAACTCGAAAAAGAAGCGCGTTTAGTCAAAAAGATAGAAGAGAACAAAGAAGAGTTACAAGCCAATGAATTGAGCAAAAATAAAAATGAACTCCACCTTGCTGAACTTGCTGAAAAGATTAAAAGTTTAGGTGAAAAATCAGCAGCTGTCAAAACAGACAAAGAGATGAAAGCCCTACAACTCGAAGAAGAGATTGCCAAAGAACAGATAGATTTTGCCAATGAAGAGATAGAGAGACTTGATAAAGTCAAAGAACTCAGAGAAATCGAAATTGCCGAATATCAAGAAGAAATCGATGCGATGCAAGAGGAGACAGCCAGTATCCAAGCTACAACGGATGCAGCGTTGGCAGAACTTGAAAAAACACGCATGAAAGTCTATGAAGATAAACAAAAACTACTTTCACAAATGAACCAAAATATCATCGTATTTTATGAAAAGATAAGAAGATGGGCAAAAAACACTACTGTTGTGCCTGTGAAAAAACAAGCGTGTTATGGCTGTTACATGAGACTCAACGATCACACTTATGCCGCGGTTGTAAGAGGGGAAGAGATTACGACTTGCCCACACTGTGGTAGAATCCTCTATCTCGATACGAAAGCACTTGAAGAAGAGGCAGCTGCTGAGGAAAGTGCAAGCTAGCGCGTGTTTTTTGTTTTTTACTTTTTGGTGGCTGCGATTTTAACAATCGTGGCTTTACCTGTACTCTTACTTTTCTCTCTTAAAGAGAAGTATAAACTTTCTATTCCAAGACGATTTTTTCTCATCAACAATCCTCCTTTTAAAACATCAGCTATCTGGTTTCATGTCTGTTCCTTTGGTGAAGTGATTTCACTCAAACCACTTTTGGAAGCCGTAGATAAAAAAGTCAATATCTCTGTAACCACCGCTACAGGGTATAAAGAGGCACAAAAGTATAAAGCGGATGTGCGTTTTTTACCTTTTGAGTCGCTCTTGCCATTTTGGGTGAAAAGGCAAAAGGTGTTGATTGTCTCTGAGGCGGAGCTGTGGTATATGCTCTTTTTTATGGCGAAGAGGCAAGGGGCAAAAACGATTCTCATCAATGCCCGTATTTCAGATAATTCATACAGAAGTTATCAAAAATTTTCTTGGTTTTATAAAAAGATTTTCTCTCTCATAGATGTCGTGTTTGCCCAAAGTGAAAAAGATAAAGCGAGATTGCTAGAACTTGGAGCCAAAGAGGTACAAGTGACAGGAAACATCAAAGCATACGCCAATATAAAAACGACCAAAACATTGCCAAAGCCTCATGCTGAGGTCATCACGCTAGCAAGTACACATCATGATGAAGAGAGACTTTTATTGGAGCAAATTCCTTATCATGATAAGAAAATCATCGTAGTCCCTAGACATCCAGAGCGTTTTGATGAAGTCGCAAGCATGTTAGCATCTTTTGCCGATGCACACGGGCTTAGTTTTCATCGCTACTCCAAGAGAGAGGATTTTGAGAGTGATATTATCATGATAGACAAGATGGGGGAACTTATCAATATCTATGCCATCAGCGATGTCGTGCTTTTGGGTGGTAGTTTTGTGGATCATGTGGGTGGACATAATCCTCTGGAGCCTGCAACATTTGGCTGTAAAATCCTCTCAGGTAAATATATCTTTAATCAAAAATCACTCTATCCTCTAGTGGAAAATATAGAGATGATTGAGCCTAACGATATAGCCTCTGCGCTTGGCTACGCAAAAGCTACAAAAATTATTGGTAAAGTCAATATAGAACCAATTATAAAGGCTATTAGAGATGTGGGTTGAGCTAAAAGAGGATTATGCTATATTTAGCATCAAAGCGGTGCCAAATTCTAGTAAGAACCTTGTGAGTGGTATTCTCGATGAGAGTTTGAAAATCAAGATCAAAGCGCCAGCTGTTGAGGGTGCTGCCAACAAGGAGTTGGTGAAGTTTTTATCCAAGATGTTTAAAGTTGCTAAGTCTGAGATTGTATTTGTGGGTGGACAAAGCAGTAAACGAAAATTGATAAAAATTCCACGCAATGAAAAAGTAGAAAATTTTATAAAAGAGTTATCATGATAAGAGAAAAAGCATATAAGTTATTGGCTATTCAAGAGGGGATTACCAACCGTTCAGCCAAAGATTTAATCGATAGAGGTGTAGTCTATAGCAAAGGCAAAAAAGTGGTGATGGCGCGTGCAGAGATGCCTGAAAATTCTAAATTTCGTGTAGAAAAAATCACAAAAACAAAAATCATTTTTGAAGATGATAAAATCATGGCAGTTGATAAACCTGCTTTTGTAACGAGTGAGCAGATTGCTAAAAAACAGGGTCATCCACTGCTCCATCGTCTAGATAAAGAGACGAGTGGTGTTTTGTTGCTTGTCAAAGATGAGGCATTTCGAGAAGCAGCGATTAAGGAGTTTAAACGCCACAGCGTAGAAAAAGAGTACACTGCATGGGTGAGTGGTAAGTTAGTGGAACAGCGCAGGATTGATGCGCCACTCTTGACTATCAAGAAAAATAACACAGCATATACCAAGATAGCGGAAGATGGACGCTCTGCGATTACCCTAGTAGAACCACTGATGATTGAGGGAAAGTTTACCAAAGTGAAAGTCAATATACAGACAGGTAGAACCCATCAAATCCGTGTGCATCTCTCCAGTGAAGGGCATCCAATCGTGGGTGATAGTGTCTATGGTGGAAAGCCCTATAAACGAATCTTACTGCATGCCAATAAAATCTCTCTGATGGGCTATACTTTTGAGAGTAAAGAGCCTAAAGATTTTCAATTTTATCTATCATGATAGGGGTTGGATGTGAAGTTTCGTATCTATTATAAACATACAGATGCGGGTGGGATTGTCTATCATTCCAATTATATCGACTTTTGTGAGATGACGCGTTCGGAACTTTTTTTTCAAGCGGGGATGAGTCCTACGGTGGATGGTTGCCACTTTGCTTTGAAACATATGGATTGTGATTTTGTGAACTTTTCTAAGTTGGGTGATATGCTGACTGTGAGTTCACAGATACGGTTACTGAAAAATGCCTCTTTTGTCATCTATCATGAGATAAAGCGTGATGAGACATTGATATTTACGATGGAAGCGACTTTGGTCTTTTTGTGCAAGGGAGGAAAGATAGGCAAAATTCCCGATAAATATCGGGAATTTTTCAAAGGTTTTATGCCAAAATAAACTTTGTAAGCGCAAATAAGATCAGCGTAAAGAGCGCAAACTTCGCCATCACACCTACGAGATTGCCAATTTGGCAGGAGGTACAGGTTTTGTACTTTTTGGAGTCTGAAAGTCCGAGAAAATAGTACCCTACAATCATCGGTACCATCGCTATATAAATCGTGGTATTGATACTATAAAGTGTCTGTTTTGTCCCAGCAGAGACAAAAAAACCAACGACGATGAAAATGAGAGACAAAAGAAGTAATTTTATCATGAAAGAAGAGAGATAATCTTTTTTCATTGGCTCTATGGGACAAGCTTCTAAAGAGCCGTCAATACCATTGTCCGCCATCACTTTTGTGATGTTATCCTTTTTGCTATCTGCTAGTTTGGTGGCAAAAGAACCCCCATAGATGTAGTCAATTTTTCGCTGCATGAGTAGTGATAATTTTCCATCGACATCCATCGCGTGTTGCGCGCCTTTGGCATCTTGGTAGATGAGCTTTATCTTTTCATAACGCGGTACGGTCTCTGTCACACCAGGTAAGTAGAGTGTCGTCTCAACAGAATCGACTCTCCCTTCACTCTTTAGGATGCGGGGATTGACAAGTTCCAAGTACGAACCATCCTCCTTTTTGATAACAACAACGGCGGCAGGAATAGCACATTGTATCGCTGCTAGACCCTCTGCATTGTGATGTTCTATGGTGTCTTTTAAGTTGATGATGATTTGGGCTAATGTCTCATCAAATTTTCTCACATCAGGGGAGGGAATTTCTATGCGTTTGTCTGGATAAACAACGAGTTCTTCTACCATTATATATAACCTTTTTTTATGAT
>CAZCUH010000026.1:13434-14904 GCA_964501795.1 uncultured Sulfurospirillum sp. | reverse complement strand
TTTTCATCACCACGCTTTACTCACACCCACTCCATAGCGACTACCTATCATGATAGGAGCATAGTGCAGACCATTTGCCGTCGTAAAAGCATAACTACTTAAAATCCCTATCGTGGCTCCTGCCAAGACATCTGTGAGATAGTGCTTGTCTGACTGGATACGGGTATAGCCTGTGTAGGTAGCGAGCGCATAGGCAGGCAATCCATAAGCGAGTCCATAACGCCTATGTAAAAAGCTTGCTGCCTGAAAGGTGACAGAGGTATGTCCTGAGGGGAAGGAGTTGTCATCGCTGCCATCGGGTCTGGTTTTGTCGATGCTGTATTTGAGCGCGAGTGTGGTGGCGAGGTTTGTGCCTGCACCCTTATAGAGTTGCATGCGTCCTTGGCTATCATCATGATAAAAGGTCGTGGCAAGTGCGCTGGCAGGTAAGAGTAGCAAGAGCGCATCACCTGATTTTTCAATCGTACTTGCACCTAGTTGTTGTAAAAGGAGTGTCGTTAAGAGTAATTTTTTCATATATCATGATAGTTTATATCTCCTTTGACTACAATGAGACATGCAAAAAGATATCCTACACCAAAAAATACACGCATGGTACCAAGAACACGGACGGCATGATTTACCATGGCGCAATACGGACGATGCCTATCATATCTACATCTCTGAAGTGATGTTACAACAAACACAAGTCAAGACGGTGCTAGAGCGTTACTATTTTCAGTTTTTGGAGCGTTTTCCTACTTTGACTGCTTTGGCGGAAGCTCCTTTGGATGAGGTCTTAAAGATGTGGGAGGGCTTGGGTTACTATACCCGTGCGCGAAATCTACATGCCTGTGCCAAGTTGGCAAAGAGCGCATTACCAAAAGAGTATGAAGCGTTAATCAAACTGCCTGGTATTGGTAAAAATACGGCTTCTGCTATCTGTGCTTTTGCTTATCACCAACCCTTAGCAGTGATGGAAGCCAATGTCAAACGCATACTCTGTCGTATCCATACGCTGAAAAATCCTAGTGATGAAGCATTGCGTCAATATGCCTTAGCACTGTTAGATGAAGACAATCCTTATGACTATAATCAAGCGATGATGGATATCGGCTCGCAAGTGTGTACCGTGAAAAATCCTGATTGTGATCACTGTCCTTTTGCCACAATCTGCAAAGCCTATAAAAAAGATGATTTTCTCTATCCCGTTAAAAAATCTAAAGTGGTGCCTACTAGAGAAGAGAAGTGGCTAGTCAAAACGCATCAAAATAAAGTAGCGATGTATCAGCGAAAGGGGAAGTTCTTGCATGGTTTATGGGGCTTTGAGAAGCTAGAGGGGGCGTATCATGATAGGCAGCTTTTAGGAGAGGTAACACAGAGTTATACCCACTTTAAACTTGTGGCAAAACTCTATCATGATAGGGTGTCAGAAGAAGATGAAGCATTTTTTAATAGGCATCAAATCGAGAGTTTGGCGCTTTCAGGTGT
>CAZCUH010000026.1:0-13334 GCA_964501795.1 uncultured Sulfurospirillum sp. | reverse complement strand
GAGAAATATAGAGTCAATTTACAAAAAGTAGCAGGCAAAGAGACCTACTACATCATGGGGAAGAGGGCTTAAATACCACCTCTATCACGGGCACAGCTCGTATCTTTTGTCGCTATATAGGCATTGAGCGCAGAGACATAAGCTCTCGCACTTGCTACCATGGTATCTATATTGAGTCCATGTCCGATGACGGCTGGTTTGTGTCCTTCAAAGATGACCTTGACAACGACACGGGCTAGGGCATCTTTACCCTCTGTGACAGCTGAGACTTTATAATCAGTAAGCTCTCCTGGGATATGGCTGATTCTATCAACTGTTTTAAAAATAGCATCCATCGTACCATTGCCAACGCCTGCATCTGTAATGATTTCTCCTTCATACTCTACTGAGAGCGCAGCACTAGGTACGCCATTCATACAGTCGTTGATTTGTAAGTTGATGAGTTGATAGACTTGTTTGACTTTGACGATTTCATCGGTGATGATTGCGCGTAAATCATCGTCAAAGATCTCTTTTTTCTTATCAGCGAGCAGTTTAAAGCGTTCAAAAGATTGGTTTAACTCCTCTTGGGAAAGTCTAAATCCTAAACTCTCTATCTTGTCAGAAAAAGCATGTCGTCCTGAAAGTTTACCTAGTACGATTGTGTCAGCATTGCTCAAACCGATATCTTCAGGCTTCATGATTTCATAAGTCTCTTGATGTTTGAGGACACCATCTTGGTGGATACCGCTCTCATGCGCAAAGGCATTTTTCCCCACGATAGCCTTATTGGGTTGTGGTAGGATACCTGTGATATTGGCGACCATTTTTGACGCGGTAATGATCTCTTTGGTTTGGATATTGGTATCATAGCCAGCAAAATAATCTGCACGGGTTTTAAGTGTCATGACGATCTCTTCGAGTGCCGCATTTCCCGCGCGCTCACCTAGTCCATTGATTGTACATTCTACTTGGCGCGCACCATTTTGGATGGCTGCGAGGGAATTTGCCACAGCCAAGCCCAAGTCATTGTGACAATGTACGGAGATAATCGCACGCTCATTGACAAAGGCACTAAGCTCATTGATCATGCTCCCTATCTCATTTGGCAAGCGATATCCTACGGTATCAGGGATATTGAGTGTCGTAGCACCCGCTTCAATCACCGCATCAAGAATCTCTTTTAAAAATCCCATCTCACTACGCCCCGCATCTTCACAAGAAAATTCTACATCTGGGGTAAATGTCTTGGCATAACGCACCGCATCGACAGCGCGTTTGATGACTTCATCAGGTTTCATTTTGAGCTTATATTCCATATGGATAGGACTTGTTGCGATGAAAGTATGGATGCGTCTGTGCTTGGCCTTGGAGATGGCATCTCCAGCAGCTTTGATATCACGATTGACAGCACGGGCAAGAGAACAGATTGTACTCTTCTCCACCGCGTCAGCAATCTTGGAAATAGCTTCAAAATCTCCTGGACTCGCTGCAGCAAATCCCGCTTCGATGATATCGACATGGAGTTTTTCAAGTTGCAGGGCGATTTGGATTTTCTCTTCCATATTCATGGATGCACCAGGACTTTGTTCTCCATCCCTTAGTGTGGTGTCAAATATCTTGATAATTTTATTGGACATGACTCTTCTTTTGATTTTTGAGAGATTATATATTATATTTGATTAAGGGGTTATCATGATAGCGTATGATTGCTATCATGATAGGATTATGCAGGCGTGTTGTCGCTATCTTTTTTAGGAGTCTCTTTCTCTTTTTGCTCTTCTTTCTCTTTTGCTTTTGCAATATCTTCATTTTCATCTTCATGCGTCGTTAAGAGCGATGGCATGCCATTTTCTTCTTCAAAGTTTTTGATGATTTCTACCACTTCATCACCATCAATTTTCTCTGTTTTGTAGAGTGATTTGACCATCGCTTCAATCGCAGGAGCATAATCTTCAAGACGCTTTTTGACGATGGCATAGCGTTCATCAAGGAGGGCTTTGATGTGTTGATCTACATCTTCTGCCATCTTTTCACTATACCCTTTGCTCACCGCTCCACCATTTAAAAATGTGCTTTGTCTTTTTTCAAGCACCATAAGCCCAGCGATCTTACTCATACCATAAAGACTGACCATATTTTTGATGATATCGGTTGCCCGCTCCAAGTCATTTCCAGCCCCTGTTGAAATCTCTTTGATAAAGACCTCTTCAGCCGCACGCCCACCAAGTAAGACATCTATCTCCGCGATGAGTTCATGTTTTTGCATGAGATATTTGTTCTCTTCTGGTGCGTTTAGCGTATACCCAAGTGCTGCCAAACCACGCGGCACGATAGAGACTTTGGAGACTTTTTTAGCCCCTTTGGTTGTCTCTGCGATGAGGGCGTGACCACTTTCATGATAAGCCACAATCTTCTTCTCTTTTGGATTGATTCTTCTACTTTTTTTCTCCAATCCAGCGATGGCGCGTTCAACTGCTTCATAAAAATCTTTTTGCTCTACCTCTGGTTTGGAGGCACGACCTGCAAGTAGGGCAGCTTCATTGATGATATTTGCCAAATCAGCCCCTGCAAGTCCTGCTGTGAGTCTGGCGATCTCTTCAAGATCCACATCATCAGAGATTTTGATTTTTTCGATATGGACTTTGAGCACTTGTACACGCCCTTTAAAGTCGGGTTGATCGACAAGGACTTGTCTATCAAATCGTCCTGGTCTAAGGAGTGCGGCATCCAAGACTTCAGGTCTATTGGTCGCGGCGAGGACGATGACAGGAGATTGATCTGAACTAAATCCATCCATCTCTGCTAGAAGTTGGTTGAGCGTTTGCTCTCGCTCATCGTTTCCACCCATCTGTCCACCTGCGGCACGCGATTTACCGATAGCATCAATCTCATCGATAAAGATAATTGCTGGTGCATCTTTTTTGGCATTTTCAAAGAGGTCTCGTACACGGCTTGCCCCTACACCAACAAACATCTCTATAAAACTAGAACCTGATACAGAGAAAAATGGTACATCTGCTTCACCAGCAACGGCTTTTGCAAGGAGTGTTTTACCTGTACCTGGAGGCCCTACTAAGAGGACACCTTTAGGGATTTTTGCTCCCAAAGACATATACTTTTCAGGATATTTGAGAAAATCAACGATCTCTTTTACCTCTTCTTTTGCCTCTTTCACCCCTGCGACATCATCAAAGCGTACTTTCGGTTTTTCAGAATCCACAAGTTTTTTGCTATTACCCATACCAAGGATTCCACCACCCATATTTTTTTGCATACGGCTTGTTAGTAACATCCAAATACCAAAAAAGATAAAGATAGGGATAATCCACGAAAAGAGGATTTCACTAAACCAATTGCTTTCACTATATCCACCATAAGGGATGCCTTGTTGATCAAGTAGTGGAATGAGCGTACTATCTTGTCCTACTTTTTTGACATAATAGACTGTCTTAACACCACCATCTTCAGAGACTGCTTTGATAGTGCTCTGACCGATAGCGACATAGTTAATCTCTTTCTTCTTAATAAGCTCTTTGAGTTCATAATAGTTGATGGATTTTGTCAGCGATTTTTGTGCAGAAAAAGCACTATTTTGTGACATCCCATCATTGACTTGCCCATTTGGCTCTATGATTCCCTTAAAAAGGATGATAATCAATATTGAAAATATAGCAAAGATAACCAATGGGTTTTGGTTAAAAAAGTTATTGTTGTTATTATCATTTTTTTTATTATTTTGTGACATTTATTTCCTTTGTAGCACGAGCGTGTGCCATTCCCCTTTTTCTATATTTTCAAGCGTTGTAAAATCCGAAAATTTCTCTTGTACTTTATGAAAATATTTGTCTATTATACCCGATAAAATTAAAATTCCATTGGGTTTGACAGCTCTTTTTAACTCTTTGTTGATGATGAGGATGACATCTGCTATGATATTGGCTATGACGATATCATAGAGTTCTTTGCTCTCATTGGCTGAACCTGTCCAGGCCTTGTGAATCTCGGCATGATTGAGTCTGAAATTCTCCTTGGCACTTTCAACAGCGATTTCATCTGTATCACAGATATCAACAAGGGCACCTTTTTTTGCCGCAGCGATGGAGAGTATGCCTGACCCACATCCGACATCAAGTAGTCTATCACCATTTTTGAGGTAAGTATCAATCGCGATTAAACAAGAGGAGGTTGTCTCATGATGTCCTGAACCAAAGGCGAGGGCAGGGTTGATGATGATATCGATAAGGTCATTTTTTTTGGGGGTCCAATCAGGACGAATATAAAAAGAACCTACTTCTATAGGATTGATAGAGTCTTTATATTTGCTAATCCAATCTTCATTTTTCTTTTTTTCAAGTGTAGTTTGGATAGGAATATTGAGTTTGCTTGAAAATTGTTCAATGGCCCATAAGATGTCCTCAAGGGGCTCTTCATCACGGATGATGAGTGTGCCATCTTTTTCCTCGATAGCATTTTGTGTTAGTTCAAAGAGGAGTTCACTAAAGAGAGCAAGCTCTGATGCGGGGCTGATGCGTAGTTCGTAATAGAATTCTTGCATCAAATTATAAAACAGCCTCTAGTTTTTCTTGTAGTACCTGTGGTGTAAAGGGTTTGACGATGTAGTTATTGACACCCGCTTTTAGGGCTGTGATGACCTCTGTTTTACCACCTTCTGTGGTAACCATGATGATAGGGAGATCTTCATATTTATCCTCAGCGCGTACTTTTTGAACCAGTTGCAAGCCATTCATTACAGGCATATTCCAATCTGTAATCAAGACATCAATATCTGCATTTTCTCCCATAACATCCCATGCCACTTGACCATCTTCTGCTTCAAGGACATCTTTATGACCCAAACGCCCCAGTGTATTTTTGATAATTCTTCGCATCGTAGAACTGTCATCAACAACTAATATTTTCATCCCTATCCTTTTAAATCTTAAACTATTTTAATTTTATCACAATTACTTTGAAACAACTTTAAATGCTTCTTTTAAATCAAGTGTCTGCTCATAGAATGCTTTTCCTATGATGACACCTGAAACTTCTTTGGCACGATCAAGGGCGATGATGTCTTGAATATCCTTGACACCGCCACTAGCAATCGTATCCAAGCCCGAAGCTTTTGCGATTTCTAGCGTAAAGTCGATGTTCACACCGCTAAGTGTCCCATCTCGTCCTACATCTGTGCAGATGATAGCTTCTACGCCTGCATCAGCAAACTCTTTTGCCAAATCGGTGGCTCTCATCGTAGATTTCTCAGCCCAGCCTTCAACGGCGACAAAGCCATCTATGGCATCGATACCCACTGCGATACGGTATTTTTGCGCTACTTCTTTGACAAAATCGGCATTTTTGAGTGCCACCGAACCCAAGATGATACGGTCAATACCAAGATCAACATACTTTTTAATCGTATCTTCATCTCGAATACCGCCACCGAGCTCTATCTCTATATCGCACATTTTACGAATTTGTTTAATCTGTTCTAAATTTTTAGGTTCCCCTGCAAAAGCACCATTTAAATCGACAAGGTGAACCCAACTGCTTCCTAGCTCTTCAAAGTGTTTGGCAAGTTGCCATGGTTCATCAGAATATACCTTGGCACTATCCATCAAGCCCTTGGTGAGGCGAACTGCTTTTCCATCTTTTAAATCTATCGCTGGCAATAGTTGCATCTATGATAACTCCGTAAAATTTTGTAATATTTTAAGCCCATTTTCATGTGACTTTTCAGGGTGTGGTTGTAAACCATAAATATTCTCTTTTTGGACAGCTGCGGGGAAATCATAACCATAGTGCGTGCTACCGATGATATATTGTGCATCGCAGAGGACATGAAAACTGTGGACAAAATAGAGGTAAAAACTTTTTTCTAAGCCTCTAAAAAGAGGGGAGGCTTTGACGCGGATATCATTCCATCCCATATGGGGAACTTTGAGAGGTGTGTGAAATTTTGAAGTATCAAAACCTTTTACCTCTCCCTCTATCAGTCCTAAACCTGCGTGCGTACCAAACTCTTGGCTGCTTTCAAAGAGTAGTTGCATTCCAAGGCAGACACCAAGGAGTGGTTTGCCACTCTTTGCAAACTCTGTGATCGCCTCTTGCATACCGCTTTGCTTGAGGTGTGCCATCGCATCACCATAGGCACCAACACCGGGGAGAATGATTTTATCAAAGGATTTGAGAGCATCGGGATCATTGATGATTTGGGTCTTTGTGCCTAGTTTATCAAAGGCATTTTCCACTGAGCGCAGATTGCCCATATTGTAGTCGATGATGGCTATCATGATATACTCAACTCCTCCATTATACCGTCAACAAAAACTTTGGTATAAGATTTTTCTTCTGCTAGCCCCTCACTCATGAGATGGAGATTATCAAGATAATCCTCTTGGGTTAAATTGCCTTTGAGTAGTTCATACTTGAGATAGAGCCAGTAGGTATTTAAGACATCACTTTCACAGTACTCTTTGATCTCTTTTATTTTTTTCTCATAAAAGAGCTTGTGCACTTGATCCCCTGAAACATCAAATTTGCCAGGTATGCCCATCATACTACATAGGGTGTTGAGATTGAGTCCACGCGCGGCACCAAATTCAGAGATATGATCCATCAAATCAACATGAAATTTATCAGAAAATCGGTAGCGGTAGTTGTCCCATTTGCTTTTATTGAGCATCTTGTTTTCTACTTCAAAGTATGCATGACAAGAGAGGTTATACTTCATCGCACGAATCATCAGCATCGGCATATCAAAGTTTCGACCATTAAAGGAGACTAGTTTGGGATTGTGTTTGTCGATAAAATTGAGAAAATTTTGAAGCATCTCTTTTTCATTGTCACCCTCAATGGAGCTGACTTTTTTAAAAGCACCAAAATCATCTGCCATCACAGCGGAGATAGCAACAACTTGATGGAAAGGCAGGGGTAAAAAAGAGCTACCACTTTTGGCTTCTTGTAAGCTAAAGGCTTCTTCACTAACCGCTTCATCAGAACCTTCTATACCAAAGCTACTACGCACAAGTGCTACATCAGGAATGGTTTCACAATCAAAGATACATATCATGATAGCCCTTTTTTTACGCGTATTATAGCGCAGATAGTTTAATGCTCTGTGATATCATGACCGATGCTTAACTGTTTTGCCTGTTCAATCCACTCTTCTCTCGCGATACGACCTTTGTGGGAGAAGTAATCTTCTATCCAAGTGATATTGTCTTTGCTCCATTGGGCGATTTGCCAAAAATGATAGATACCTAGTTCATAAAGTCCATTTTCAATTTTGATGCCAATACCTGATATCTTTTTTAAATCATCTGCCTCACCATCTTTGGGTGCAGCTAATGTAATGGGTTTGATGCCCACTTGGCTTTTTTTAATCGTCGCATCGGGGATATGTGCAAAGCTCTCTTTATGTGGCGTGCTCTGTTGTTGTTCTATCTCATCATAGTCATAGAGCGTGGCTTTTTTAGGTGCATTGGTCTGTTCACATCGCCTAATGCGCCCTAAGATATACCCTATGATCCCACCTAGTAAAGCGGCAATAAGCAGACAAAATAGTATTTGCATCGCAAGTGCTATCATGATGATTCTCCTATGACTTTAAATTCTACGCGTCTATTGAGCGCTCTGTTTTCTTGTGTGGTATTGGGTAGAAGAGGATGACTCTCACCATAACCGACTGCTTTGAGACGCTCTTTTGCTATGCCTTGTGTGATGAGATATTCTTTGACACTTTCAGCACGCCTTTTGCTTAGTTTTAAGTTTCTCTCTTTGCTACCATCAGAATCGGTATGTCCTGCAATCTCAATCTTTACTGTATCATTTGCCTTGAGCAGTGTAGCAATTTTATCGATAAGTAGCTTACTCCCACTTGTCAAGATATCTCTAGCATATAAAAACTGTACGCGTTTTGTACGCAATAGATCATCAAGCTCTTTTTGAATCTCAGCAGCACTCTTTTTTGGCTGTGTGACTCTCTTTGTGCTGTTTCTCTCTTGTGGAAGTGGTTTTGGCGCTGCTTTGATAAAGAGTCTGTTGTCTATTTTTATATTTTTGAGTGTGGCTAATTGCTCTTGTAGCGTCTGCTTGGTTATCGCATTTTTGGCGATGCCATCTACTTCCAAATTGCCATTGGCAAAGGCCAAGTAGCCTACTTCAAAGTGAGAAAAATTATCTGCAAAATTGGCAAAAAAATCTACTAATCCATCCTCTTTGACCTCTTTGTCTATGCGCAAGGCACTGGCATCTACCATGTCAAAAACTTTACCATAAGCATCTAAGAGTCTATTTTTTGCATCTTCATTCGAGACAATTCCTGATAATATCGCTCTGTTTTGCTCTTTGATGACCTTGAAGTAGATCTCTTTCTTTACCTTGTCCGTTAGTGCTGTTTTAGGTTCTTCTATGGGTGTTTTGGGACTGTAATGTCGGGTTTTATCCCAAATACAAAAGAGTAAAAAGAAGATAAATATCCATATGAACAACCACAGATACTGTTGTCTAGTCATCCAATAACTCCTCTCTAAAAGGTAAAACAATAATACCTTAAAGCAGTGAAATATAAAATTATTTTGTCAAGAAGAGTTTTTATTTAAGATGGTTTTTATCTAAGGGTGCTTTTAGATCAAAGGTAAAGTAGCGCGATTGAAAACCCCCATCTCCTATTTTGGCATATTGAATGGAGGCACCTTCAAGATTTTTGGCTTCATGATAGAGAATACCTAGGGCAAAGCGACTCTCTAAGTTTGCAGTATTGCTAAGTTTGGCAAGTTCAAGTAGGGCAATGGCATTGGCATGATGTGCTGCACCAATGGAAGCGATCGCTGCCAAAAAGAGGGTATTGCTATCTTGTTGTTTGTGCTCATCGATGAGGTTATTATAAATGGCATAGGCTTGGTCGAAATCTTGTAGATAGATATCGGTGTAAGCGAGGGCTTGTAGGGAGGCGATATCATTTGCACCCTGCTGTCGAATTCTATTTTCAAGCATCCTTTTAGCTTGTATCACGATACCAGCGATATTGAGCATCTCGATATAGAGCTCTTTACTCAAGGCATGTCCGCTATAAAGAGAGCTAAAATCAAGAGAAGGTTTGCTAAGTGTGCGTTGAATGGCTTTGGCGTACTCTTTGATACTATTTTTGTCGTTGTGTGCATCGAGATAGAGAATGTTGCTGATGAGATTATCTGGCAATTTTTGAAGCAGTGCTTGGGTGCTTTGCGCATAGGCACTAGCATCTTGTCGTGTCTGTGCCAAAATCATAGTTAGGGCATCTTGAAAGGCTGTTTTGTCTATGGGTGCGTTTGGTTTATAAATATCACCTCTTAAAATAGCAATGAGTGAAAGAATATTCTCTTTCTCATCACTTTGTGGCTGGCTTTGCATCTGATCGTCTATCTTTGTTAAAACGCTCTTATCTATATCTTGATAGAGCAAGCTAGCACAAAGTTGTGCAAAAAGTGGAGCTAGATAGTGCCCTGTATCTAAAATAGCACTTCGTTTAAAATGTTTATATGCCTCTTGAAATTGATACATTTTAGCATAGGTAAGTGCGAGATTGTAGTGCAGTTGGGCACTACTTGGATATTTTTGAATACCTGCTTCAAACAAGGCTTTTGCTTTATAGAGATTTTCGTTTAATGCCGCTTTGATGCCTTTGGTATTTTCTATGTTGGCATCAGATATCTGTCCACTGAGTGTGAGCTCTTTTTGCGCTTGATCCAAGGCGTGCACATAGATGTTGTTTGCACCTTGATTGATATTTTGTATCGATTGTGAGGGATTTACGAGTCTATAAGGGGCAAAATAGAAGATGAGGGAAAATCTATTTCTATCATTAAAAAAGAGATTTTTAGCAAATGCCTCTTGTGCTGCTACGGGGTCAAAAAGTGCAGGCTTTAAACTGACTTTGATGGGAAAATGTTTGCTACTGTTTTCTTTAAAGTTTTTGTAGCTTTCATTGAGCAGTGCGGAAGCCTTTTTATAGAGTCCCATTTTCATATTGACTAGGGCTAGGGCGAGATTTTCATCAAGTGGTTTTGATGTCTGTTTGGCTGCCTTTTGTAGATATTTTTGTGCGAGTGTATATTGGGCTTGGTTGGCATAGAGTAGTCCTAAAGTGAAAAAATCACTCTCATTGCCTTGCTTTTCTAGTGTCTTTATCGCGTTGTTGTGGTTATCAAATGCGGTATAAAGTTTGGCTAAGAGTTGCTGCTTTGCTTGTGGATAAAAGTTGGAGGTGGGGTGTCGTAGAGGTACTAGTGCTTCCGCATAAAATCCACGATAATAATCAATAAGCGTACGATAATAGCCATAGAGAGGAGAATTGACTTTGCTTGTTAAGGATTTGGTTGCGAGGGTGAGATATTTCTCAAAGTTTTGACTATCCTCTTTGTTAAAGGCTGCAATAGCGATATTGAGTTGTGATTCAAAGCGTAATTTATCATTTTTTTCTGCTGATAAAAAGGCATCTATGGCTTTATCAAAATGACCTTTTTGCAAGGCGGCAACCCCGATGTTGTACGAGGTGAGTGCTTTGTTATAGCGAGATAAGCTATCATAAATAGCTAAGGCTTCCTCTTTTTTGCCCAATTTATAGAGTTTTTTAGCTTTTAAAATCTCTTTTTCATAAGAAGCCGTTTTGACTTCTGGCATCTCTTTGTTTTGGATGTTTGTGATGATTTGTGCTGTTTTGTTATCCTCTTTTTTTGTGGCTTGTTTATCCATGTAGAGATAGAGTAAAAAGCCAAGCATCAAGAAGGCAAGTAGGGCAAATATACCAATGAGGATATAGAGAAGTTTATTGTTTGATTCTTCCACTTCGAGTGTGAGATCAGAAGTATCAGGACTCTCTATGCCTTCTTCTAAGACCTCTTCGTCGTCATCATCAAGGGTGATAAACTCTTCTTGGCTCTCTACAACATCCTCTTTTGCCATCTCAGTACCTTATCATGATAGGTAGGGTTTGAGGACTTCTGGTATCGCGATGCTACCATCTTTTTGTTGGTAATTTTCGATGATAGCGATAAGACATCTACCCACAGCGAGTGAGGATCCATTGAGTGTATGAACCAGTGCATTTTTCTTGCCATCTTTGTAGCGAATGAGGGCGCGTCTGGCTTGAAAATCCCTTGTGTTAGAGACTGAAGAGATTTCACGATAACGATTTTGTCCAGGAAGCCAGACTTCAAGGTCTATGGTCTTGGCAGCGCCAAATCCCAAATCTCCTCCACAAAGTAGTACCTGACGATGAGGCAGTCCCAAGGAAGCAAGTAAATCACTAGCGCAAGCGACCATCGCCTCAAATATCGCATCACTCTCTTGGGGCTTTGTGATAGAGACGAGTTCAACTTTGCCAAATTGATGTTGTCGTATCATCCCTCTGGTATCGCGACCCGCACTTCCTGCCTCTTTACGAAAACAAGCGGTAAATGAGGTCATCATGATAGGTAACTCTTCTTCTTTTAAGATTTCATCACGGTAGAGGTTGGTGAGTGGCACTTCTGCGGTGGGGATGAGAAAAAGCTCTTCTCCTTCTATCTTAAAGAGATCATCTTCAAATTTTGGCAACTGTCCTGTGGCTAGCAGTGAGTCACGATTGACGATGTAAGGTACGGAGACTTCAGCAAATCCTCGTGCACGGTTAAAATCTAGCATATAGTTAATCAATGCCCGTTCGATACGCGCAGCATCATTTTTTAAAACGGAAAATCGACTTTTTGCAAGTTTTACCCCTCTCTCAAAATCGATAAAATTTAAATTTTCAAAATCCCAATGCTCTTTAGGCGTGAAGTCAAAGGTAGGAATATCAAGCACTTTTTTGATCTCGACATTATCATCTTCATCCAAGCCCTCTGGCACATCAGCATCTGGAATGTTTGGTACATTGAGCGCGATATCTGAAAGTGCGCTTTCTAATGCTCTGGCTTTCTCTTGCTCGTTAGCGATATTTTTTTTATTTTCTGCCAATTCTGCTTTGAGCGCGGCGATATCTTTTCCCTCTTTTTGGTAGACTGGGAAGAGTTTGCTTTTGGCATTTTGTTCAGCTTGGAGCTTTTCCAAGACCGCTTTTTGTGCTTTGAGCGCAAGGGCTTTTTCTTTGAGTGCGTTTAAAAGTTCACTATCGACACTCTTTTTTTGAAGCTTCTTGGCTATGCCCTCAAAATCATTTTCTAATGCTTTTAAATCTATCATGATACTCCCTATTGGATGCCTACGGCATCTCTGATTATTTTCATTTTTTCACTGGCAACTGTTTTGGCTTTTTGTGCACCTAGGGCTAGAATTTCTCGTACTTCATCATGGTGTGCATCATAGTAGGCTTTTTTCTCACGAGCCTCTGCAAAGTGCTCCCAAATCTTCTCTTTGAGGTACATCTTGAAGTGTCCATGACCTTCTCCTCCTCTGGTATATCTATCTCGTAAATTGCCTAGTTCATCTTCATTTAAAAAGAGTTTACAAAGTGCATAGATATTGCAGTTTTCATACTCTTTTGGCGCTTCAACGGGAGTAGAATCGGTGACGATTTTTCCCACTTGTTTTTTGAGTTGTTTCTCTGTGCCAAAGAGATCGATAGTATTGCCATAACTTTTAGACATCTTTGCACCATCCACACCAGGAATAGTCGCGACATTCTCATCGACTTTGAACTCTGGCAGGGTGAAGATGTCTCCATGTTCGTTGTTAAACTTCACAGCGATATCACGGGTGATTTCGACATGCTGAATCTGATCTTTTCCTACGGGTACCACTTGGGCATCATAAAGCAGGATATCTGCTGCCATCAAGACGGGATAAGAGAAGAGGGCATGGTTGGCTGCGATGCCTTTTGCTACTTTGTCTTTATAACTATGGGCGCGCTCTAGGAGCCCCATGGGTGTAAAAGAGGAGAGTATCCAGTAGAGCTCTAAGACCTCTTTGACATCAGATTGTCTCCAAAAGGTTGTCTTGTTTGGATCAATACCAAGAGAGAGAAAAGTGATAGCCGCATCAAGGGTGTTTTTTTGCATCGCTTCAGCGTCTTTGAGAGAGGTGAGGGCATGATAGTTGGCTATGAAGATAAAGAGATCACTCTTTTCTTGGAGTTCTAGCATGGGTTTGATGGCACCAAAATAGTTCCCTATATGGAGGGTACCTGATGATTGTATTCCTGTAAGTACGCGCATAAATAACCTATTGTTCTTATTTTGTATGATTATATCACAATAGATTTAAGGTCATCTCTAATAATAGGTAATACCCACAATGGGTTTTGCAAATGTAAGATTGTGCAAAAGATTTATAAGTCCTAGCCGTAGCTAAGACGCCTTAAATCTTTTGTGCAAGATTGCGTTTGCAAAGCCCACCCT
>CAZCUH010000025.1:0-14972 GCA_964501795.1 uncultured Sulfurospirillum sp. | reverse complement strand
GCAGAAATCTTGAGTGAGTATTTAGAACAGTTTGATATGGAGATTACCAATATTGAGGATCCTTTTTTAGGTATCTCTACGCTCAATACAGGTAAGTTTGATTTGGTCATCTTGGATCTTACCCTGCCTGGTTTAGATGGCTTGGAAGTCTGCTCTGACATCAGAAAACGCCATGATATCCCTATCATCATCTCTTCAGCCCGTCATGATATCACGGACAAAGTAGAAGCCCTAGAGCGAGGAGCAGATGATTATCTGCCAAAGCCTTATAACCCAAGAGAGCTAGAAGCACGCATCAAATCGCTGCTTCGCCGTGAAAAACATGATTTTGAAGCTGGTGGTACTAAAGTCAAAAAAGAGAAGAAAAAAGAGTTAGTCCTTTTTGAAGAGCGCAATGAAATCACCTATCATGATAAGGTCTTAAACCTGACTAATGCCGAGTATGGTATCTTAAAGTATCTCTTGCAAAAAGAGGGACATGTTGTCTCACGAGAAGAGCTTATCTACAATGTCGAAGCCATTAACGAAGATAGCACCAACAAAAGTATCGATGTCATCGTTGGAAGGATTAGACAAAAACTTGATGAGACACCCAAAAACCCAAAACATATCGTCTCTGTCAGAGGGGTTGGGTACAAACTCATTCAATGAAAAAATCTTCTATCTTTTTCTCCATCACCTTTATCTTTTTTATCGCAGCACTTGGTGTGCTTGTTGCCTATTTTTATCTTGTCAAGTATGATAAACAAAAATATACCCACGAACTCAATGAACGCTACTCCATAGTCACTCGTGCCACACTCTATAGACTCATCAACCAACCTATCAATGAAGAATTTCGCAATGAATTAAAAATTTACAAAGTGAACCTACTTATGGATAACAGTTTCATACAAAAAGTCCTTCAAAAAGGAGAAATCCTCCAAAAAGTAAGTTCTCGCTTAGGAAGTAGCAGTATCTATTATTATAAAAAGAATAACTACCTGCTTATCGAATCACTCAATAAAAACTCTATCCTTTTAGAAGACAAAGCCTATAAACCCTATATCACACAGATATTATATATACAACTTATCTTTGTAGGGATTGCCGCCATCCTACTTCTTGCCTACATCGTCACCATCCGAAAGCTCAAACCAATCAGGAAGATAAAAACAGAGATTGATAAATTTGCCAATGGTGATTTAGATGTCGATTGCAAGATGGAAAATGACAATGAAATTACAGAAGTTGCCAATGCCTTTGATCATGCCGTAGGACAGATTCGTGAACTCAACAACGCGAGACGACTCTTTTTACGCAATATCATGCACGAGCTCAAAACCCCTATCACCAAGGGAAGAATCACTGCAGAGATGTTAGAAGATGGCAAACAAAAAGAGAGGCTCATCTCTACTTTTCAGCGCCTTGAAGGGCTCTTAAACGAATTTACCGCCATCGAACAAATCTCTGTTACAGGACAGCATCTACAAAAAAGGGTTTATCGTATCATTGATATCATCGATGAGGCGATTGATATCTCTATGGTTAATACGGGGCAGATAGAACAGATGATACAGAGTGATTTGAGCATCAAAGTAGATTTCAAACTCTTTACCGTTGCCATAAAAAATATGATTGACAATGGTATCAAATACTCTAGTGACAACCATATCAAAATCTCCGCCAATTTTAAATCCATCCAATTTGCCAGTATGGGAGCCAAACTTCCCAATGAACTCTCCTATTATACAGAGCCTTTCACGCAAGGAGAACAACAATCCCCACAAAGCTTTGGATTGGGACTCTATATCGTCGATAGTATTTTAAAAGCACACAATATGGAATTGGCTTACGAATATAGTAATGGATACAATATATTTAAGTTTATTAAGATTCAGCCGATAGTATAGGCAAGAAAACTCCAAGGAGCACTTATGGCAATGAAATTTTCAAATACGCAAACACTCAAAGCGTTGATTTCGCACCATATCGCGCTGATTGATCGCTTTAACACTGACGCTTTTGAAGAGTTTGCACTCTTGTTTCTCAAAATGGATGATTATGACAACATGGAAATCAAAAAAAGTATCCAAATTATCTTTAGAGATAGTGATATCATCTTTGAAGATGCACAAAACTATATCATCCTGCTCCCTAAAACCAATTGGAACGGTGCTATTGAACTGTTAAATGGATTACAAGAATTTTTAAACCAGCAACTCCAAGACTCTATCGTCACCTATCCAGATGATGGTGAAGATGCGCAAGCACTTTTAGAGGAGTTCTCAAAGGTCGTACACAAAGCATATCAGATCAACTTACATCTATAATAATCACCATTCAACCCCTCATAATGTTAAATTAACTTTAACTTTAAGGTTTTTTAGTTAAAATTTATTCAATTGGTAAGAGCCAAAATTTTAACATAAAGGATTTTAATGAAAAGAGTATTATTAGCACTTTTAGGGCTGATACTTTTAGCGATTCTAGCCTATTTCTGTTTCCAGAATAAAGCAGATACGATAAGAGAACATCTTGTTTCATCCACAAATAGTGCTTTAAGTCAGCACGATATTACGGGTGTGAATGTCTCGGTACGAGGTCAAGATATGGAGATGACAGATATCATCAAACTCACAGGAGAAGTACCTTCACTAGAAGTAAAGGCAACGGCGGAGACACTCGCTAGAGGGATAGCTGGTGTTGGCGCTGTTGACAATCAACTCAGTGTAAGCCAAGAAGTCGCAGAACCGATGCCTACACAAGAGATAGCCCAAACACCAAAGGCAGAGGAGAAGGTAGCAAAGGAGGAGCCTTATACGCTTAGTATCACAAAAGATGAAGAAGCAACTATTCTTCTAGAAGGGTCAGTAGATAACGAAAAACAACATGATACGCTCATTGCACATGCCCAAAAACTTTTTGGCTCTAAAAATGTTACGGACAAGCTCAAAGTTGTTGCCCATGCCCCAAAAGATTGGGAATATATTGCTACTTTTGCACTTGATCGTTTAAAAGATGTGGATTATGGAGATATGAAACTACACAATCAAAGCTATGAATTTACAGGACATCTTCCTTCCCCTTCTAGTAAAGCTGCATTTTTAGATGGCATCAGAGAAGTGATGTCAAACCCTGACAATAAGTATGGTCGCTATAGAGGTGATTATATCATCACGGCACCAGTTGAAGAACAAGCTACTGTTACTCAAAAAGAGCCTGCTAACACAGGAGCACCACATAAAGCAGCAAACAGTATCGCACAGTGTCAAACATCGTTAGATCATCTACTTGCTAATCATAAAATTCTTTTTGATTACAATAAAGCCTCCATTAAAACAGATAGTTATGCGCTACTAGATACCGTACTATCAAGTATGCAAAACTGTCATCTATCCTTACTTGAAATTGATGGGCATACGGATTCAAAAGGATCGAGCACATACAACAAACGCCTTAGCCAATTGCGTGCTGCTAGTGTAAAAAACTATTTTGTACAAAAAGGTTTTGACAAAAATAAATTAGAGACTGTCGGATATGGGGAGAGCCAACCTATCGCTTCAAATGCGAGTGCAGAAGGTCGTGCTATGAACAGAAGAATAGAATTTATCGTAAAAGGAGTAGAAAAATGAGTTATTTATTAACACAGATATTAGTATGTTTATTCATTGCAGGTTTAATTGGTGCCGTTATTGGTTGGTTTCTTCGTGGGGGATGTTCACGAAAATTGCGAGATTGTGAAGATGAGTGGAAAATGAAAATGGGCTCTTTAGAGAGCGAATACAGCTCCAAACTTCATCGTAAAGCAGAGCAGCAAAGTGACGAAGAAGCCCAAAAAGAGATGCAAGTAGCAACACTAAAAAGACATGCAGAACATGTGGAGAAAGAGAAACCAGCCTACTCTTATGAAGAAGAGCTAAAAGAGAAGTTAAATTTAGCACAAAATGCCACCAATGTAGAAAAAGCGGCTACACCAAAGGATATGAAGAGCACAGCTCCTGAGAAATTGGTAGCAGCCAGTGCTAACTATGCAGATGAATTAAAAGAGAAACTAAATCCAAATGATGTAAATGTCAATATAAACAGAGTGAAACAGCAACTAATCGCAAAAGGCATCAGTCTTAGTCATGAAAAAATTAAACTCTATGCTGAGAATGGTGTTGATTTTGAGCACAGTCATAACCTTGAAGATAATTACTATATCGAAAATGTTGAGGGGATTGATGCAAAATATGCACAAGCCTTACGAGAGATGGGTATCAAAACAACACAAGATTTGGTTCAAAAACTCCACAAAAATCATGATGCGATCAATCAAATAGCCAAAACAATGCAGATAGAGCCAAGTAAACTTTCATCATGGATTAGTATGGCAGACTTGATGCAACTCCCAGGCGTTGATAGTAAAGCAGCAGAGATGATGCAAACTGTAGGTATCTCAAGCACTAGAGAGTTAGGCATCACAAATGCACAATCACTCTATAATGAGATGCTATCTTTCAATCAAAAAGCACACATCCTACCAGAAGTGCCAGCACTACCATCTCTAAGTCTATGGACTAAGATAGCAAAATTAATCAGCTAAAACACTTATCATGATGGAGATATTCTCCATCATGTCTTATAGGGCACTTCTAGTGTAAAAAGTGTCTCACCTCAGAAAAATAAAGACTCATCCCAAATTCATTTGCCGCGTCAATAATCTCTTCATCACGGATACTACCACCTGGCTCAATAATCGCAGAGACATTGGCTTTTGCAGCGGCATCAATACTATCACGGAAAGGGAAAAATGCTTCACTTGCAAGTGCTGCACCAGAGACATCCAAACCTGATTCTTTTGCTTTTTGTAGTGCACATTTAGCCGCATCAACCCGACTTGTCATCCCCATACCAATAGCGACCATCGCACCATCTTTGACATAAACAACACAGTTTGATTTTGTCAAAGAAGCAATTTTGTAGGCAATTTCCAAATCTTTTTTCTCACTTACACTTGCCTCTTTTTTGGAAACACACTTAGCATCTTTCACCTCATCTTTGCCCACTTTATCACTCTCTTGATAGACAAATCCACCATCTACATGTTTAAAATCATAGGCATCATCACTCAGTACTAAATGCTCACTCTCTTGGGTAAATATCTTGATACGCTTTTTATTCTCAAAGACTTTAAGCGCTTCTTGCGTCACAGACGCTGCAATAATCACTTCCGTAAAGATTTCATTGATTTTTTCAGCAAGCTTTTCATCTAAAGTCCCATTGATAGCCACCACCCCACCAAAAGCAGAAATAGGATCACATTTGAGTGCTTCTACATAAGAGTCATACAGGGTATCTCTGATAGCAAATCCACAAGCATTGGCATGCTTGATGATAGAGACTGCTGGTTCATCTCCAAAGGCAGCTGCAATCTTCATTGCACCATTGATATCTGTCATATTGTTGAAACTGGCTTCCCCTTTAAGCGCTTTAAAATTTTTACTAAAAAAATTATCAAACTCATACAACGCCCCTTTTTGATGAGGGTTCTCACCATAACGGGTATCAAAGGCTTTCTCGCCTACGATGAACTGTTTCTCACCAAAACCATCATTAAAACGACGATTCATATAATTGGCAATCATGCTATCATAGGCAGCTGTATGCTCATAAGCTTTGATCATAAAATCTCTTCTAAAAGTTGCATCATTCTCACCATTTTTAATCGCAGAGAGTACCTTTGCATAATCATTAACATCGGTGACAATCAAAACATCATTAAAGTTTTTCGCAGCACTTCGCACCATCGCAGGACCACCAATATCAATATTTTCTATGATTTCATCAAAATCATCTGTCTTTTCAATGGTTGCTTTAAAAGGATAGAGATTGACACAGACCAAATCAATACCCTCAATATGGTGCTCTTTTGCCATCGCTACATGTGCAGGTAAATCTCTTCTATGCAAAATCCCTCCATGGATAAAGGGATTTAGTGTCTTCACCCGTCCATCAAACATTTCAGGAAACTGCGTCACTTCAGAAATCTCTAGGGCTTTAATCCCCTGCTCTTGCAGTAATTTATAAGTTCCTCCTGTTGAGATAATCTCATATCCCAAGCTCTCCAACGCTTTGGCAAATTCTACCACGCCACCCTTGTCACTCACACTTATCAATGCTCTCACACGCCATCCTTTAAAAAATATGCGCGCATTATACCAAATAAACTAACAAATCCTCTAAAAGGCAAGGCTATGCAAGGAAAAATCTTTTAAAAATACTCATTCCAAGCATCGTAGCACCAAGACTAAAAATCACATTTATCATGATATTTGCACCGGCTTTCATATACGCCAACTCTTCTAGCAACATCACACTTTCATAAGAGAAGGTTGAAAATGTTGTCAATGCACCTAAAAGCCCAGTAATCACCAAAGCCCGATACTCGGCTGAGAGATGTTCTTGAAAATAAAGTACTAAAAATCCTATCAAAAAGCTACCCAGCACATTGACAGAAAGGGTACCAAGGGGGAAATGTACCCCTACACTTTTTTGTACAAAGGCACTCAGTAAAAAACGCATAATCGCCCCTATAAATCCACCAAAACCTACCCATAATAGTATCTGCATGCTCTAACCTTTTATTATAAGTATAACACAAAGCGTATAATTATAGGGTTTTAATTTAATGTGTTATAATAGAAAATAATCTATGCCAAGGTGGGTCAAGTGCATTTGAAAATATTGCTTTTAAGCATTTTTTTTCCTCTTTTATTAGTGGCATCTTCGCTGAAGTACTTAGAATGCAAAACAGATGGCACCTTTTCCCAAAGTCAGCTCTATGACGCCCTTGGATTAAAACAACCTGCATGGTATCAATTTTGGAAAGAGAAAAGACCTAAAGTCAGTACCCAGCTCATACCCTCTTTGCAAGAGAGTTTACAAAACTATTACAAAGCAGAGGGCTTTTATCATGCAAGTGTAGAGAAGCAAGAAGACAACAATAGTGTTCTCTTTCGTGTAAAAAAAGGAACACCTTGCCTCATCAAAGAGATAAAAAGTGATTTAGAGAGTCGCTATAATGCTTTTATCAGCTACAATATAGGTGATAGGTTCAACGCCAATACTTTTATAAAAATCAAAAAAGATATCAAAAAGAAACTCTTAGAAGATGGCTATTGTAACGCTCTTTTTGATGCTAAAGCGCGCGTTGATATCGAAAAAAATATCGTCTTCATTCGCTATCATCTTCAAAAAAATGCGCCTTGTCATTTTGGAGATATTCATATCAAAGCACCTAAAGATATTGCAACAAAAGTGATACAATCGCGCCTCAATTTTCAAACAGGTAGTCTCTATAGTTCCAAACGCATCAATGAAAGTTACAGTACGATATCAGGGCTAGATGCCTTCGATGGTGTGCAAATATCCCAAAAAAGAGAGAGTGACATTGTGCATCTCAACATTGACCTCAAAAAAAAGCGTAAGCGCATACGCCAAGAGATTGGTGTAGGTTATGAGACAAACTTAGGTCCCAAAGGGATATTTCGCTGGGAACAGAGGGATTTTAAAGGCAATGCAAGGAAAGTCTCTTTTGATTTGAAGTATGCTCAAAAAGAAAAATATATCAAAAACGGCTACTTTTCACCTGCATTTCTCAAAGTGCCTTACAAAGAGCATTATTATTTAGATTTGAAAAATGAATTTCTCTATTCTGAGTACGAATTTGAAAATTTTGATGAAGTCAAGTATGCCGACTACCTGCATCTGCTTAAAGATTATTATCTGTTTTCAGTCGATATGGGCTTGGGTCTAGAAAAGATACATATCAAGAAAAGAGGAGATGTCTGCAATGTATCTGAAGGCAATTTTTTACTCTTTTTCCCTTTTGTCAATATCATCATCGACACAAGAGACTCAAAGATTAATCCCAAAAATGGGCTCTATCTCTCTGGTTATTTTGAGAGTGGCTTAAAATATCTCGCTTCAAGTACCAGTTACTCCAAGTTTATAGCAGAAGCAAGACTCATCAAAACTATCGGTAGTTTTACCCTTGCAGGAAAAGGCAAAATCGCTTTGATTCATGAATTTGAAAAATCTCTTCCAGAATCAAAACTATTTTTTGCAGGAGGTGCTTTTTCAAATAGGGCTTACGGCTATAACCGCTTGGGTGCTAGGGACAGTATGTGTGGTGATGTAGGTGCACAAACACTCATCGATACCACAGTAGAAGCTAGCCATCCACTCTATAAAAATATCGATTTAGCATTGTTTTATGATGCCACAATGATTAGTGAAAAGAGTTTTACATTTAACTTGGATTTCATACACGCCTTGGGTACAGGTATTCGCTATCTCACCCCTATTGGTCCTGTAAAACTTGACTTTGGTATGAATATCGAAGATAGACATCAGTATGCCTTACACTTTCAAATAGGACAATCATTTTGAAAGAGAGAATTACCAAAAGCTTTCTTGCTTCTGTTGTTTTTTTTGAGATTGCTGTACTCGTCTTGGTATTTGCCCTTTATCTCTTATCTGACCCGCAAACACTCAAATATGTCGTTGATCGTGCCACTGCCAAATATGCTATCAGCTACGATAGTATCTCAGGAAACTTTTTAAAAACCATCTCGGTTAAAAATCTCAAATATAAAGGTGATATTTTAGCCAAAGAAGCCGAGATAGATTGGAATCTACGCGCCCTCATCAAAGGCGATATCGAGATTGAAACACTCTCACTCAAAAGTGTCAATATCGCTCGTATTAAATCACTCATTCTTAAAGCACAACACACATCTCAAAGCAAATCAAAGCACCAAAACACCTTGCATCTTCCTCAAATGCGCATTGCACATCTTTTTCTCTCCACCCTACCCTATCAATCAGATATCATCAAAATCGATACTTTTTCCTTAGAACTTTATGATATCGCTACAAATTTACGAGAACTTAGTATCAAAGCGTTTTCCCTACAAAGCCATAATAATCATAGCAATATCAAAGTCGATGGTACAATAAAAAACAAAATCTTGCATCTAAGAAATTTACAATTAGATCAAATCAATATAGCCCAGCTCAAAAAGAGTTTCTCTCAGCTAGAAGATAACAAGCAAAGTGACAAACCTTTTACTATGATAGAAGAGATTCTTGTAGATAAGCTCCAAGCAAACATAAAACCCTATCATGATAGCAACTATCAACTCTCTTTGGCAACACTCACAGCCAATAGCATTCGCGCTAAGCTTAAAGAACCTCTTCTTTGGGCAAAAACCTTAGACTTACATACAAAGAGTAATATCGCAGATATCACGCTACAAGGTAGCGTAGATCAAAACCAATTTCGAGGGAAATCCACCCTCAATTTGTCGCAAAAATATTTTCAGACCTTCACCAAAATAGTAGATTTTAAAAGCTTAAATCCAATTCATCTAAAGCTCTTGGCAAACCCTAAAACAGTAGATGCAAACATCACTCTAAAAAGCAAACAAGTGTTTGCTGGAAGATATAAGCATTATTTTAGCGCTATCAACGCACTTAAAAGCCAAGTGCATTTTGATATAAATAGCACAAAGCTCACCCTGCTTACAGATGCCAACATCTCCTCCAAATATGCCACTTCTTTGATACTAAAAGACCGCCTCACTTATGATGGAAAGCTTAACTACAGTGGGACTATCGCTATCTCAAAATTGCAACATTTTCCCAAGTATAGCTTACCCCTTTTCAATCATGCTATCATCCACTATAAAGCTGATTCCAAAAATTTAGTCGCTAAACTTCAAACCGACAAACTCAACCTTGACTACAAGATGTTTGATTATAAACGCGCCGATTTCACACTCGATTCTAAGCCACTTGAAATCGCACAATACTTCCCAGAGATACCCAAAGCGCTCTATCCCTTAAAAGCCTCACTCAAGGCAAAAATGGCACTTGATTTCAATAAAACAAAGACTATCATGATAGACAATAATATCACTTCCAACGCTATCAATATCACGGGGAGTACCAAGATAGAGGGAGGAGAAGTATTCACTAAGAGTGTCACAACTTTAAGCAAAAACTCTTTTTTGCCAAAAATCGATAAAAATATAAAATTTAACACACTCTTACCAGCGAACTTGGAGATAAGCTATCATGATAAGCATCTTGGGCTTCATCTCATCGATAAAAAATCTCACCTTGAAAATAGCTTTTCTTATGATCTCAATAGCTCCTATATGGAAGAGACCTTACAACTCGCTTCTGACACCATCACTCTCAAAGGTCCAAAAGAGCACTTACAACTCTACACCCATACCTACTCCCTTAAAACCCTGCAAGAGTCACTGTTACCACTTTATGATTTTAAGAAAAGACCTTATGATGGAGAGGTAGAAGTCAATGCTACCATAGCCAATATGAAAGTCATAAATGCAGCTATCACAAGTAGATGGCTTGTCTATGAGTATGTACCTTATAAATTTGCCTTTGCAGAAAAAGTGCATTTGAATCTAGAACTCACCAAAGCGTATGCCTTGATCAAAAATTATACATTTCATACCTATTTGGATTATGATAGAGTTTTTTATGCCACAAAACCTTCTAAGATTTCGTTTCAAGGAGATAAGATTGATGTACTAAGCTTATGGGTCAATGATGGCTTAAACACTACAGGCAGTTACAATCTAAGAGACAAAGAGGGGCACTTTCAGAGTCGTGCTCAACACTATCACTATAAAGGGAGAGAAGGCGATATCTATCTCTCTAGCAATCTCACCACAACACTTAAAAAAGATAAAACCCACATCGAAGGGGATGTCAATCTCTTAAAGGGACGCATCAGCTATGAACATCGAAAAACGCATGAAATCTCTGATCCAGATATCATCATCATCCAAGAAGAACAAGCCGCACTTGCAAGAGCCAAAGAGAAAAAAAATAATCTCTCCCTCGATATCTCCATCCATTCAAAAAAACCACTCACTTACAAAGTCCCACAAATTGATGTAGAAATCACGCCTGATATCAAGATATGGAAAGAGGCACAAAAAGAGCTTGAACTCTTGGGTCGAACTATCATCAATGGTGGAACCTATATACAAGGAGAAAAAGAGTTTATTATCCAACCAGGTGAAGTACTCTTTGGTGGAGAGCTGCTCAATCCCTATCTCAACATCAAAGCACAATATACTAATCAACCATATGTCATTGATATCTTTGTCACAGGTACCCTAGACTCTCCTATCGTAAATTTCTCCTCTAGCCCTTATCTAAGCCAAAGTGATATCCTCTCTATGTTACTGTTTTCTACGACCACTGACTCTCTTTTTGAAGGCAGTTCTAATTCCTCAACACAAGCACTCTCCATGCTTGGCAATACCTTTGCTAAAGAGATTATAAAAAACTTTGGACTCAGCCTTGACAAACTCGTCCTCTCTACCAATGAACAGGGAGGCTTAGGGATAGAGATAGGCAAAAAAATAAGTAAAAAAATTACTGTCATCTATACCAATGACATCGTCCAATCCATCAAAGTACGCTACCAACACTCCAATAGTTTTGAGACAGATTTGATGCTCAGTCCCGAATCAAGTGGTATCGACTTTCTCTACAAAAGTGAACATTAATAGCATTTGAGTTACAATCAGCTTATGAAATATCTATTATTACTCTTACTGACTGTTCTTTTACAAGGCTGTTTATACTTCAATGATACTGGTGTCTCGACCCGTCTTTATAATGACTGCAAAGAGTACTATACCGCAGATGGCGACTATGTCAAAGAGTGCCCTAAAAATCTCGTAGATTATAGTGATTTAGACCAATAATGAATATAGAAAAAATTCAAAAAGAGCGAGAAAATTGGCTTGCTTGGAAAGATATCAAACCCCTACAAGAGGCACTCAAAACGCTAAAACCTTATGAGGCTTCACTCATGATAGAAGATACTATCATGATAGATGCTCCTATCTCTAAAGAAGAAAAAAGAGAGATAGATGCCATCGCTAGGCAGATGAGACCTTGGCGTAAAGGGCCTTTTCAACTTTTTGATACCTTTATCGACAGCGAGTGGAACTCTGCTATCAAGTACAATCTCTTGGAACCTTATTTTGATTTAAAAGATAAGTGTGTTGCAGATATCGGATGTAACAATGGCTATTATATGTTTCGTATGTTAGCGCAAAATCCAGCCAAGATAGTAGGCTTTGACCCTTCTCCACTCTGTCTGACACAATTTCAATTTATCAACCATTTTGTCAAAAGTGATATCAAGTATGAGCTCTTGGGCATCGAACATGTAGAATTTTATCCTGAAAAATTTGACACGATTTTTTGTCTAGGCGTACTCTACCACCGACCCAATCCCGTAGGTGCCTTAAAGTCGCTCAAAAAAGCTCTCAACAAAGAGGGAGAACTCTTCCTCGACACCTTTATGATTGATGGGGATGATGAGATAGCCCTCACACCCAACAAAACCTACTCCAAAATCCCAAATATCTACTTTGTACCCACCATCCCAGCACTGAAAAACTGGTGTATGCGTGCTGGGTTCAAGGAGTTTGAAGTGCTTGAAGTCAAAAAAACACAGACAGATGAACAGCGTAAAACAGATTGGATTCCCGGACAAAGTTTAGATAATTTTTTAGATGAAAATGACCCAAATTACACAGTCGAAGGGTATCCTGCACCTAAAAGAGTCTATATCCGCGCAAAAGTATAAAATACTCACCGCTTTATCCGATACTACTTCTATCATATGCAGGGGTAAACATGGAAGAAGCCGTACTAGATGAAGTTGAAGAACAAGAAATTGTTGAAATTAAAAAACTCAACACCCATACCAATATCAAAGCCAATAATGCTTACAATATTCTAGCCCTTAGCGACAATCATGCGACTATCATGATACAAGCTGATACCTGTGAAAAAGTCAAAGAGAGCGGGCTTATCTATGATGGTGCTATCTTTTCAGCTGCTACTTTTGCCGCTACTGCCGCGGTCAATGAAAAAAATATGTTTCTCATTGGTGTCAATCTCGATTTTTTAAATCCTCTAAAGGGAGATGAAGAAGAGCTCTATTTTTATGCTGATGCGCACCACACCAGCTCAGGGAAAAAGGTCGTGGATGTCACGGCAAAAATCAATGACATCACCTTTATGCAAGGGAAATTTATCTTATTAAAACTTGATGAGAAGAGTCTCATCAAGTAGTCTATTTATAAATGAAATTTAAATCCTAAAAGATAGTTTGCCTGATCTAACTTTTTCGCACTCTCTCCTGCAAGATTTTTGACATCTAGTTTACCACTATAATCTGTATATCCTACAAAAGCAGAAAATTGATTTCCAAAATAGTAATCAAGCTCTAATCCATAAGTAAATTTTGTTTTTGAATCTGTAACCTTCTTTAAGGTATTCACAAATTTAAACTCTCCATCTGTTTTGACCATTCCTATCTTTGGCGTAGCAGAAAAACCAGGAAGTAAAAACAGCTCATAAGTGGCAAAGAGTCCATAACGGCTCACATCTTCTTTAGAAAATTCCGCATGTTCAGCGATATTTTTCGTATATTCAAAACGAAGTGCAGCACCCGCCATGACATTGAACGAACCAAAAGCAGTGACATTTTTACCACTGTTATCCCCTACAGCATAGCCTATACCAACATTGCCCACAGCATCTGCGTTTGCACTTGCAATCAACAGCGCAAGCGCTAATAAAATCTTTTTCATATTAATCCTTAAATTTTAAATTAATTTAAAGAGTAACACACCTTTGCTTTTAAGAAACTTCAACCACCTTGATAACATTCTCATCATCATTAAAGTAACATAATATCTTCTCTACTCTCTCTTGCCACAATCTACCAAACTCTTTTTTTTCTGCTTCACTTGCCTCAACAGAGAGAACTTTTTGCATCAACGGTGCCATCGTAGAGGCTGGCAATACAGTGCTAGGGTCATAAAACACATCAACTGATTTACCTGTATCCATACGGGTAAATCTAGCAGATGACGCGATATCTGCTCCAAAAGATAGCAAAGAGTGTCTTGCAAATTTACCGTTTAGACCTTTGAAGCCACTTTTTTCAGTCGCGCCTGTGATCTGCGAAATAACATTGGCAATCACCCCCGCTACACCGTCACTCTCTTGCTCTTTAAAAGCCACTTGTATCTCACCTCGCACGGGTGTACACTCAGGATAGAGCGCCTCTAAGGCTCTCCATGTCATCAAATATGCCCCAGCCACCGTAGGGCAACTATGTCCTGCAGCTTTGACGATATCAAGATAGGTATATTCTATATAGCCATTTTCAAAAGCACCTAGTACTTGACTCAAAGGATCAACAAGCCCAATGGACTCAACACATTCGAAAAATAGAGGATACTGCATGGATAACTCCTTTTGTTATAAGATGGTGCGTATCTGCATCGCTAACCATAAGATTGCAAAATTTAGTATAAAAATCAACAGTGATGTACCACGCGCAAGAATCTTTTCTTTAAAACTTTTATCTCTTCCATTGGCACGCAAAGAGACAATCATATGGGCTATAGTAGCTATGGTAATCAAAAAGACAAGTGCGATTTTAACATGCATCAAAAAACCAAGTTGATAAGAAAATTTTTCAGGATTAGCATGGAAGCCATTGACGATGTAGAGATAGGAGCCACTGAGAAGAAGTACTGCCAAAACGACAGACTCAAAATAGCCATACAGAGGGCCTATATAAAAATAGACTACTTTTTGTGCCTCCTTGTCTCTAAGCGTAATGCCTAGAACAAAAAGTAGCATCGAACCCCCAATCCAAGTGGCGGCACCTACCATATGCGTATAAAGTATCGCTTCGTACATACAAATCCTAAAAAATTCTTTACTATTATAATGAGTCAAAAACTCAAAACTCTTGATTTAAATCAATGCAAAAACTCAAAAATTTTGCTTCACTGTGTCACTTCGTAAAGCTCCTTAAACAAAAAGGCTTCAATCACATCATCGATACTGCGTTGCATCGGCGCTTC
>CAZCUH010000024.1:9745-17771 GCA_964501795.1 uncultured Sulfurospirillum sp. | reverse complement strand
TTAGTTGGATTATGAAGTGGCTCCGGATGCTGGATTCGAACCAGCGACCAAGTGATTAACAGTCACCTACTCTACCGCTGAGCTAATCCGGATTGTGTCCTTGTTTTAAAGGAGCCGAAATTATATCTTAAATCCATTTATTTGTCAAGCTTTTTTCAAAAAAAATGAAAAATATTTTTGTGAAGCAAAATAAGCTATAATCATTCTACACAAAATACAAGGAAAAACTTATGAAAAAATTCACTATCATGATAGCCCTCTTAGCGACGCTACTCTTTACAGGATGTATCCAAGACATCTCGCCAAATGGACTGACTGTCCGCATACCCGCTGCGACTGTGACCTCATCACTAGAGAAGCAGTTTCCTATCAAACAGAGTTTTGCTTATGGCGATGTCGAGCTTTCCAATCCCAAAGCACTTCTCACACGAGGTAGTAATCGTGTGGTGACAGGTACAAGTATCGGATTTTCAAATGCCCTCATCCCGAAGCAAAAAGGCTCACTTTATGTCTCAGGTGTGCCGTTTTTTGATGCGCAAAGTGGCGCGGTCTATCTGAGAGAGCCGATGATTGACAAGTTGGAGTTTAACGGTTATAAACTCTCTAGTATGATTCAAGGGCCACTTAAAAGTGCTATCATCCCTATCGTCAATGAGATATTTAGAACCACGCCTATCTACAAGATAAATCGCTCCTCCCTGCAAGGAAGTTTTGTCAAAAATGTCGTCGTGGACAATGGCGAACTCTTAGTAACTTTTGGACTCTAAAAAGTCTTTAAATCTTCTCTTGAAGAATAGATAATAGACTCCCGCCACGATAAAGCCTATCCCTATCGTGGCGGTAATGACTCCTAGCGACATCCCCCACTTAAACGCTACACCGATAAAGAGCGTTGTCATGATAGAGACCATCATAAATATCATATCATTATATGCCACCACACGACCTAAAAACTTTGACTCTGAATGTGTCTGTATCAGTGTATAGGTATAAGACCAAAGAAGCGTCGTAAAAAAGCCTATAAAAAACATCATTCCCAAAGAGAGATAAAAGTTATGCTCTACCATCGCCCAAATCACTATCATGATACCCTGCATGATAAAAAGCAGGTGCAGATTATTATGATTGACTCGCTTGCCTATCATGAGTGGACCACACATCAATCCCACAGCACGCACGGCATTGAGCCAGCCAATCGCCAAGGGAATCGCGATAATCGTTTTATACTCCATATCGGTCAAGAGATTGATCAGCGCATCAAAACTTGTGAGTGCCACGGTGGCGTGTATCATGATAAGATGCAGCAATGCCTTGTGCCCTTTGAGATAATAAAAGCCCTCCTTGATGAGGGTAGAGATACTCTCTGTCGTCTTTTTTTGCACTTCAAATTGTATACTAGCAAATATCATGATAGCCACGATAAAAAGCCCACCATCTATCATGATAGTGCTCTTGATACCTAGTTTATCTACCGAGATACCTCCTAGCGCCATACCAAGCGCAAAGGTCACTGACCAGATGATAGAGTGAAGTTCATTGGCGTATTTGAGCTCTTCTTTCTTGACTACCTGTGGCAGTAGCGACATCTCCGCTTGAAAAAAGAGAGACGCTGCCGTCATACGGATAAAAATAAAAAACATCAAAAGAGGCACTTGCGTGATATCGCTGATAGTGAGATAAAACAGCGTCATCGAGAGTTCAATCACCAACATCCCAATCATAAAGCGTTTAAACTCAAACTTATCGACGATAGCCCCACTAAGAGGCGCCAAAAGTGCAGGAAGTGCGTACATACTCACCACGATAGCATTGGTGATAGGATCCACACCAAAGTGCAATATCATCGTATAGATTGCTACATTGGAAAACCACGCACCAAAATAGGCGATGAGTTGCACGAGGCTTAGACGAAAAATGAGGGGATTTTTGAGAATTTCTTTATACATTCAAGAAGTATAGCAAAACTTATGGCATAATCTCTTTTCAAAATAATTTCCCAAGGCTTATCATGATAAAAGGCATCGACAAAGGTGTACTCGCTATGTTATTTGCAAGCTTACTCTCTGCACTCAATGGCGCACTTGCCAAGATGCTTGCGGTGGATATGTCTGCCTTAGAGATTGTCTTTTTTAGAAATATATTTGGCGTCTTTTTTATCCTCGTGATGCTCTATCATACACGCCCTACTCTGCCTGGTGGCAATATTAAGCTTCTCATCTGGCGTGGTCTCTTTGGATTTACAGCGATGCTCTTTTTCTTTTATACTATCACCAAAATTCCACTAGGCGAAGCGATCACACTCAACAAAACTTCTCCCCTCTTTGTCAGCATCCTCGCTTTTTTCCTTTTAAGAGAAAAGTTGACTCCTTTAGGGATATTTTCGCTATTGATAGGATTTTTTGGGGTGGTACTTATCACCAAACCTTTTGGTATGGATGTTGGATTGCCACATCTCTTAGGACTGTTGGGTGGATTACTCGCAGCAGCTGCCTATACCACGATACGCAAAATCAAACATCTCTATGATTCTCGTGTTATCGTCCTCTCATTTATGGGAACTGGTGTGATTGTGCCTTTTCTTTTATTTATCATCTCGGAGTATTATGCGCCTGCACACTTGGACTTTATGCTGGCAAAGTTCATCATGCCTACGGGGCTAAGTATCTGGTTGCTTCTGTTTTTTATGGGGATTACTGCCACGCTCTCTCAGTGGCTGCTTACCAAAGCCTATAGCTCCACCAATGCAGGAATCATCGGTATCATATCCTACACCATCATCCCATTTGCTATCGTTTTTGGTATGCTTTTAGGAGATGCACTGCCAGATAGTTATACCTTGATAGGCATTTTACTCATCGTACTAGCGGGCATACTCGTCAAAAAAGGATAAACTGGGTTTTTCACTCTGCCATAAAAAAGAAATTTTCTATATATATTCCCCGTTTACCGTAGTGACAGCTTTTCAAAATCCCCTCTTCATCAACACTCACTTCTACATCAGGCTCGCTTTGTACCATCTTGGAACAATCCTCATACAAATCTTCCATACGCTTGATAGGTGCGCCATCATTGTGATCTTTAAGCGCATCAAAGCCCTCTTCTCTCCAATGTGCTTTCACTTCACCACTACTATCTATCTCCATAAACTCTCTAGCCACAACAAAGTCATTATTAACTGTGAGGGTTGTCTCATTGCTCAAACCACCCCAGCCAGATTTTGAATTTTTTCGTGTATATTTATAGGATGAGCCTAAACGATCATGTAGTCTATTCCAAACTCTATAACTCTTATCAAGTATCGCATTGCCACTACCCAATTCAGGTGATGGCAAATCTGGATTTGTACTCACTTCTTCAACTACTTCTACTACTTGTGGTGTTTCTATCTCTTGTATAGTATTATGTCTTGTACAACCTACCAAAACAGACATTAGCATCAGACCTGCGAGTACAACTTTCATCCCAAAACCCTTTGATTATAACTACTATCATGATAACCGATAATGGTAAACAGATAGTATCAAATTTCTTATCATGATAGATAATTTTGTCAATTTTTGCTACACTTAGCTTACCAATTATTTTACGAAGGTCTATCATGATATTTACCACACCCCTCAAAAGTAACGCTACAAAGATTATGCTACTTGGCTCTGGTGAGCTAGGTAAAGAGGTCGCCATTGAAGCGAGCCGTTTAGGTGTCGAAGTCATTGCCGTTGATGCTTATCAAAATGCCCCTGCGCACCTCATCGCAAATCGTGCTTATGTCGTCGATATGAAAGACAAAGAAGCCCTACTCGAAATCATCCGCCGCGAAAAACCCACTTATATCCTACCTGAAGTAGAAGCACTCAGCATCGAGGCACTCTTTGAAGCTGAAAAAGAGGGCTTTCATGTCATCCCCAACGCCGAAGCAGTCAATAAGACGATGAATAGAAAAAATATCCGTCTCTTTGCCTGTGAAGAGCTAGGACTCAAAGCAAGTAGCTATGAGTTTGTCACGACTTTTGAGGGGCTAGAAAAAGCTGCACAAAGCATTGGGTTTCCTTGTGTCATCAAGCCCGTGATGAGTTCCTCAGGACATGGGCAAAGCATTGCCAAAAGTGCAGCGGATTTGACAGCGTCGTGGGAGCTAGCCAAAGAAGCTAGAGGGGATGCGAGTGAACTTATCGTCGAAGAGTTTATCACCTTTGACTATGAAATCACGCTCCTTACGGTACGAAACGGAAAAGAGACTGTTTTTTGTGAACCTATCGGGCATATCCAAAAAGATGGAGATTATATCTTTTCATGGCAACCGATGGAGATGAGCGATGTAGCCAAAGCACGCGCCATTGAGATAGCCCAAAAGATCACTGATGGCTTAGGTGGACGGGGACTCTTTGGTGTAGAGCTTTTTGTCAAAGGAGATGAAGTCTATTTTTCCGAAGTCTCCCCTCGTCCTCATGATACGGGTATGGTGACGATGATTACCCAATCGCAAAGCGAATTTGCCCTGCATCTGCGCGCTGTGCTGGGATTGCCTCTTGGATTTACCTTTTATGAAGCGGGTGCGAGTGCTGCTTATAAGTCAGAAGTAGAGAGTGTTGCCCCTACATTTGAGATAGATCCATCCCTCTTTGGTGACAAATCATTTGTCCGTATCTTTAACAAACCAGTCGCACACAAAGGGCGGCGCATGGCAGTTGTATTGAGCGCTGGTGACAATGCACTTGAAAATGCTAAAGCAATGATAAAAAAGATAAAAGGAATATAGATGAAACATATCAAAAAGATATCAGATTATACGATGGTAGGATCCGTGGGTGCCGTGGCACTGATGAGTTTTTCAGGCTGTGGAGACAGTGCTAGTATGTTTGACCAACCTGTCCCCAATGCTCCTATGCAACAAGAATCCCAACAAGCACAAAATGCCTTTGTCATCATCGAAGAGGTTGCACCCAAAAAATATAAAATCCAAGATGAATTCCCCGCCAAAGAGACCCGCATCGTCCTCAAGCAACTAGATGGCACGGAGCGTGTCCTCACCAAGGCTGAGATGGATGCACTCATCAAAGAAGAAGCAGCCAAGATAGACAATGGTACTTCCCAACTGACAAAAGACCCAGCAGAAGTCTCTAGTGGTGATGGTGGTATGGGACTTGGAGGCATCTTACTCTCTAGTATGGCAGGGGCTGTATTGGGCAGTTGGATTGGGAACAAACTCTTTGGTAATGCCAATTATCAAAACAATAGAAGAGCCAATTACAAATCGCCACAAACTTACTCACGCAGTAAAAACTCCTTTAACAAAGCGAAAAAAGCCCGTGCTTCCAAACGGTCAGGTTTTCAGAAAAAAGCAACTTCATCGAGGCGATCTTCTGGATTTTTTGGTGGATCACGGGGAGGATTTTTCGGTGGCTGATATACAACTCAAAAAAGTCAATCCACTTAGCAAAGCATTTTTGGAGAGCATCGACTTCTCATGGCACACACACCCCAACAATGAAGCTTTTTTAAAAGATGAAATCGTCATCATCACAGAAAAAGAAGCCACAGCTTACTATGACGCTGCCAATGAACTTTATGATATGTTTGTCGCTGCAGCAGAGCATGTGATAGACAATGACCTTTTTCATGAGCTCAATATCCCATTTAACTTGGTAGAAATCATCAAAGAGTCTTGGGAAAATGATGTGCACTGGCATCTCTATGGGCGCTTTGACTTGGCAGGAGGTCTCAATGGCGAACCTATCAAGCTTCTAGAATTTAACGCCGACACTCCCACAAGTCTCATCGAAACCTCTATCGCACAATGGGCACTACTCAAATACAACAATCTTGACAATGAAAAACAGTTTAACAATGTCTATGATGCCTTGCGTGAAAACTTTCAACGCCTTGTCACGCTCCAACAAGATGTGAGTCACTTTGAGCAATATTATGACGGTTGGAAAATCCTCTTCTCCTCTGTGCGTGGTGCACAAGAAGATGAAGATACCACGCGATACTTACAAACCATCGCAGAAGAAGCGGGATTTGAGACGGCATTTGCCTATGTGGATGAGGTAGAGTTTGACGCAGAGGAAGGCGTGTTTTATCAAGATGAACCTTATGAATACTGGTTTAAGCTCCTACCTTGGGAAGATATCGCCATCGAAGAGGGAGAACTCGCAACGCTCCTGACACAAATCATCCAAAACAAAAAAGCAATCTTTCTCAATCCTGCCTATACGCTACTTTTTCAATCCAAAGCGATTATGAAAGTGTTGTGGGATTTATACCCCAATCATCCCCTCTTGCTTGAAACATCATTTGAACCTCTAAAAGGGCGTGCTTATGTAGAGAAAAAAGCTTTTGGTCGTGAGGGAGAGAATGTCACTATCTTTGACGCTGATGGGTCTATCATCGATAAAAAAGAGGGAGAGTATGATAACTATACCTCCATCTATCAAGAGATGGCGACACTCAATCGTGACGAAAAAGGCAACTACTATCAAGCGGGAGTATTCTTTGCTTATGAAGGTTGTGGCTTGGGATTTAGAACAGCTAGTCGTGCTATTTTAGAAGATGGGGCAAGTTTTGCAGGACATATGATAGAGGGGTGATGCCTTCTATCAGTCATTAATAATTTTTACATCTTTGTGATTATCTGGTAAATAGATGATGACAAAAGGGTTTGTGAGTGCCATAGTCGCTAACCCTTGTGGCGATGTTTCCCGTAGTGTCACTTCTGTAAATCTGCCACTATCTTTGACGCTCTCTACTTCTATACTATATCCGCCTGTTCTTTTTTGACCCATTTTGGCGATGATGATGGTGCCATCAAAACTTGGGGCGATTTCATTGGTGAGTGCAAGATATTCTTCGTCAAATGCCTCTACATCAGCAGCGACATCACTATGATAGATAGCTCTCTCTTTTTGACCTGCTGTAGATGCTGGGTATTGCCCTTTTTTCAAGATAGTAAAACTGACATCATTCATGCTAGCAGTTCCTTTGACCAAGATTTGTTGTGTTGCTGATTCATTCTCATTTGCCACTGTTTGTAATCCGCTATTGCATCCTGTGAAAAGGATAGAAAGTAAAAGTAAAGTTAACCAAGTTTTCATCATCTCTCCTAAGTTTCTTCATCCCTTGAGAGTGTTGTAGCACCTTTTGTGCCAACTTCTCATTGGTGGTTAAAAGTACTTTAGCATAAAAATAAACTTTACCAAAAATACTTTAGTTAAAATTTATTTTTATAACTATTTTCTGCTTATCATGATACATATTGTAACGATTAGATGATTTGAACTTCATTTTCTAGCCTTATGCCATACTTGTCGGCTACTTTGTCTTTGGCTAGCTGTATCAAAAAAAGTGCATCTTCAAAGCTTGCCCCGCCTAAATTGACCAAAAAGTTAGCATGCACCTCAGAAAACATAGCATTTCCAACACGCACACCTTTCAAGCCAACTGCTTCAATGAGACGACCTGCATAATCCCCCTTGGGATTTTTAAAAGCAGATCCCGCACTAGGCTGGCTTGGCTGATTATCACGCATCTTGGAAAATCCTGCTAGCTTCTCATGACTATAACCCCGCACTATCTCAAATATCGCTTCATAAATAACGGTATCGATATCAGTATAACGATAGCCAAATTTAATATCTTTTTTCTCTATCCATCCCTGCGAGGTGCGTATCATAAGTAAGGAGTTAAATATCTCATCTTCTTTCATCCCTGCATTCATCTTGAGCAAGCCACCTAGTGTGCCTGGTAGTTTTGAGAGGTACTCAAAGCCTTTGATATCGTGCTTTTTACAAAAGGAGTGTATGCGCCCACTCATCGCTGCCCCACCGATGATAAGCTTGTCAGCTTCTTCTCTAATAGTCGCAAATCGTTTGGAGAGCATCGCAAGAGGTGGTGGCGTGGGAGAGACTAAAAGATTGTTTGCTCCCCCTATCATGATAGTCTCTTTTGAAATCTCCTTGATTTCATCGATGACTTCTACTTCTACTACGGGACCAATCCTGATAGAGGAGTATTTTGAGAAATCTATTGT
>CAZCUH010000024.1:0-9645 GCA_964501795.1 uncultured Sulfurospirillum sp. | reverse complement strand
AAAGAGAGCAAGAGCGCAATTTTAAATGTCTCAACACCTAGACCAATTAACTTAGCTTCCATTTCCTCTCCTTTTATGCAAATCTATAATCATTATACTCTTGTGGCACTAAAAAATCCTCAACGACAAGTTTTTCATCATAAAATCCCTGCGCATACCCTATCTCAAAAAGTTTATCTATCGCTTTTAACTGTAGTGCAGACATACTCACAGAGTCTTCATTGGCATACATATCAAGATATTTATCCAATTTCTCTGCATCAACGCGTATCAAATCTCTTTGTAATAACATCTTTGAGAGCATTTTTTTATTTTTTGCAGCTACTTCCACGGCCTGAGTCAAGACCTCCTCATACGCGATAGCGCGTGTGATAGGCAGTGAACGACGAATCGCCATCCCACCAAGAGGTAACGGTAATCCTCCCCCACTTAGCTCCTGCCAAATATCCCAAATCTCTTTTTCTACTTCTAGGCTATCATGATAGGTCAAGATACTCTCATGGATGAGTACCCCTGCATCGACTTCACCATCCAAAACGGCTTGCTCTATCTCTAAAAAGTTTTTATAGATGATTCTTGCTTCAGGATAAGCAATCTTAAAAAGCAGTGCATTGGTTGTATATTTTCCACTCAAAGCGACTTTGAAATTTCGTTTGAGTTTTCTCCCTTTTTTCTTGATGAGTTTAGGACCATAGCCCTCACCAAAGCTCACAGCAGTCTTTAAAAGTGCATACTCATCTTTGATAAGTGGATAGAGTCCAAAACTGATAGCCGTGATATCATAGACATTTTCTAGTGCCTTTACATTGAGCGTCTCAATATCCAATGCCACATTTTCAAAATGTACATCATCCATCCCCACCCAACCAAATTTGATAGCATAAAACATAAAGATATCATCAGCATCTGGAGAGTGTGCAACGGTTACAGTTTTCAATATAAAAGCCTTTAAAACAAATTGTTTATATTTTACCAAAATGTAGATATAATGTTACAAACTCACAAGAAAGGAGCATGGTGTTACAAGATATTTCTAAAAAACTCACGATGAAAAAAACCTTTTTCACAACCCAACTAGAAGGCTTCTTTAACTCCATCACCCAAGAGTATAACAATCTCATACACGAACTTGAAGTAGAAAAACGCCTCATAGAAGAGAAAGCCAATAAATTAGAAAAAGATGTGCAAAATCTTGTCGCCATCAAACAAGAGTATGAAAAAAATTCTCACATTGACAAGCGACGCATCAAAGAGCTCCAAGAGAGTTTAGCAACGAGTCGAAATCTCGGTTCAAATGCCTACACAAAAAAGCTTCAAGATGAAAATGAGACTTTAAAACAAGAGCTAAAAGCCCTCCAATCAAACCATCATGATAGCCAAGAAGTCGTCCAACTTCAAGAGAAAGTAGAAAAACTCAAAAATTTTCTTGCAAAAGGAGCAAACCCCTACCAAGACAACCTTATAAGTGAGAAAAAAGAGGATATTATCAAAGAAATTAGTGCGTCTCTCAAAAAATAATATTTCAAAATGAAATGTTTTTTTAAAAAATAAAAAATCCTTGTTATGATAGTGTGAAATCAAACAAAGGATGATACAATGACAGCAAAAGAAGGAAAAATAGCAATGGCAATGGATGACAACAAGAAAAAAGCATTAGATCTCGCAATCAAACAGATAGACAAAGCATTTGGTAAAGGTGCATTGGTAAGATTGGGTGATAAGGTGATAGAGCCTATCGATGCGATTAGCACAGGTTCCTTAGGTTTGGATATGGCGCTCGGTATTGGTGGTGTACCAAAGGGTAGAATTATCGAAGTGTATGGACCAGAGAGTTCGGGTAAAACAACCTTGGCACTGCAAGTCACCGCCGAGTGTCAAAGACAAGGTGGCGTATGTGCTTTTATCGATGCAGAGCATGCACTAGATACGAAATATGCAGGCAACTTAGGCGTTGATATAGACAATCTCTTGGTCTCTCAACCAGATTATGGTGAGCAAGCATTGGATATCGTAGAGAACTTGGCGCGTTCAGGTGCAGTTGATCTCATCGTCGTCGATTCTGTTGCCGCACTCACACCCAAAACAGAGATAGATGGCGATATGGGTGATACACATGTAGGTTTGCAGGCTAGATTGATGTCTCAAGCACTAAGAAAACTAACAGGTATCGTACATAAGATGAATACGACTATCATCTTTATCAACCAAATTCGTATGAAGATTGGTACCATGGGCTATGGTTCACCAGAGACCACAACAGGTGGAAATGCACTCAAATTTTACTGTTCTGTGCGTATAGATGTCAGAAGAATTGCTACACTAAAACAAGCTGATGAGAGTATCGGTAACCGTGTCAAAGCAAAAGTAGTCAAAAATAAAGTTGCACCACCTTTTAAAATAGCAGAATTTGATATAATGTTTGGAGAGGGGATCTCTAAAGAGGGGGAAATTGTCGATTATGGTGTCAAATTGGACATCATCGATAAAAGTGGTGCTTGGTTTAGCTATGGTGATAAACGCCTAGGTCAAGGACGAGAAAATGTGAAGGCACTTCTCAAAGAAGATCCACTCTTAGCACAAGAACTAGAAAATGGAATAAAAAGTGCTATGGGTATAGGTGAATTTGAAGAAGAGCCATCTCAAGAATCCACTGAGGATTCTTAGGGAAATAAAATCTAAAAGGAAAAAAGAGACAATGGTATATATAGACGATATTTTTGCTGATGAAGTAATGGACAGTAGAGGCAACCCAACAGTTAGAACAACAGTAACTTTAAGTGATGGAACAAAAGCCAATGCTATCGTACCTTCAGGTGCTAGTACGGGTAAGAGAGAAGCCCTTGAACTAAGAGATGGTGGTGATAGATACATGGGCAAAGGTGTTTTACAAGCTTGTGAAAATGTCAATACTGTTATCGCTGATGCTCTCATCGGTATCAGTCCATACAATCAAGCAGAGATAGACGCTATCATGAAAGAGTTAGATGGCACAGAAAACTATGGAAATCTAGGTGCCAATGCGACACTTGGTGTCTCTATGGCAGTCGCTAGAGTAGCCGCAGAAAGTCTAGATCTTCCACTCTATAGGTACCTTGGTGGCTCCAATGCACTCACTATCCCTGTGCCAATGCTCAATATCATCAATGGTGGTAGCCATGCCAACAATAGCGTAGATTTTCAAGAATATATGATCATGCCTCTCAATTTTGAAGATTTTTCAGATGCACTAAGAGCAGCAGCAGAGGTCTATCATGCTTTGAAAAAAGTCATTGCAGATATGGGACAAAGTACCGCTCTTGGTGATGAAGGTGGCTTCGCACCAAATCTCAAAGACAATGAAGAGCCTATCGTGGTTATCATGCAAGCTATCGAAAAAGCGGGTTACAAGCCAGGTGAAGATATCGCTATCGCACTAGATGTAGCAGCTTCTGAACTTGTCGCTGATGGCGGCTATAAACTTGATGCTGAAAATCGTGTACTGAGTGCAGGAGAGTTGGTTGATTATTATGAGATGCTCTGTGATAAATATCCTATTGTTTCTATAGAAGATGGCTTAAGTGAAGATGATTGGGACGGTTGGAAAATCATGACGGAAAAATTAGCAAGTAAAGTGCAACTCGTAGGAGATGACCTATTTGTAACCAATGAAAAAATCCTTAAAGAGGGAATAGATAAAAATATTGCCAATGCAATCCTCATCAAACCAAACCAAATCGGTACCGTCTCTGAAACAATGACCACCGTGCGTCTTGCACAAAAAAATGGTTACAAATGTGTCATGAGTCATAGAAGTGGTGAAAGTGAAGATGCTTTTATCGCTGATTTTGCCGTTGCCCTCAATACTGGTGAAATCAAAACAGGATCTACTGCTAGAGGTGAGCGAACAGCCAAATACAATAGACTCTTAGAGATAGAGACAGAGCTTGGATTTTCTGAATTCCCAGGCAAGGATCTTTTCTAACACAGATGAGTAATGTCCCTGACACACTACTAAAAGAGGAGCAAGACAAAGAGCTAGACTCAGGCTCCTTTTTGTTACCACTCTTTATCGCTTTAGCGGTAGTGATGACAGCACTATTTGTCGGGGAGATGCTATTTGGGAAAAACTCTTTGGAAGTCTATCTTGCTTTAGAAAAAGACCAAAAGGTATTGAAAAAGAAAATTTATCATCTCAAAAACCAAAATGCTGCCTTGCAAAAAGAGTATTTTGAACTTAAAAATATTATGCCAAGTGAGAACGAAGAGTGAAAATTATACTTCTTTTACTCTTCTTATTTCAAGCACTCTTGGCAAGAGAAAACCCTTTTGAACCGATTTTATCTGCACCAAAAGTCACAGAAGATATCATCCCCCTACTGCATATCACAAGTAAGAAAACGCTTACGCCTCCTGCTAGGCAAACAGCACCCAAAAAACTTACAACCCCTGCACCCATAGAGACACATGCCACCTGCACCATCCAAAGTGAACCTGTGCAAACAATACCGATTGCACCTACTATCATGATAGAGAAAAAACCAATTAGCGTAAAAAGAAAAAAACATACTACCAAAAAGAGAAGATATAAAACGATCTACCAAAACTATTTTCTAAAAGTACAAACCAATTATAAAAATTTTAAAATATTTACAAAAGATAGATTAGTGAAAAAAGTCCGATATATCAATCCAGCACGCATGACCTTTGATTTTGATAGATTGCAATATTTTCATACGAAAAACATCACATTCAACAAAGCATTTGCAAAAAAAATAAAGTTTGGTTCACATCATAATTTTTATAGAATTACTGTCCACTTAGCGCGATATAAACAGTATAAACTAACGAAGAAACCCTATGGATATCTACTTTCGTTTTATTAAACTCACACAGATATGACGCGATATCAGCTTGATACTCACGATAGAAATAAGCACTTCAAAAAGACTAGCCAAGATAAAAGCAAAATAATAAAACTGCGTAATACTACTATTTTGATATGCCAATGTCACGATGGCTATCAAAAGTGTGAGAGGCATGGAGTGTGAAAACGAGAACAAAATCCTTTCTCGAACATCAAGATATCCTACAAATGCCAAAGAAGCCAATACTCTGATACCAATCATCGAAAAAGTAATCAATAGTGCTGTTTTTATCAAACCATCCATAAAAAGTGAAGAGAGTGGAAAAGTCGATCCAATATAGACAAAAAAGATAGGAATCAAAAATCCAAAACCAAATGAGGAAAGCTTATGGGGTAACTCTTTGTGATGTTCAAAAAATGTCGGGATAAACATCCCCGCGACAAAGGCACCAAATGCTACTTCTAAATCCAGCATCAACATCACTGCTATCATCATAAAAAAGAGTGCCATAGAGAGGCGTATATCTTTTTCATCTTTATCAGAATAGATAGGAATCAAATAGACTTTCAGTTCAGGAAACCACCAAAATAGAAGTTTAAACCCCTTAAACAATATCGCAACCACAACAAGAAAGAGTATCAAATAACCAATAGAAAAGTAGAGCTCTTTCCCCACGCCATGCACCAAGATAGATCCTGCTATTGTCACCGCGATGATAGAGATAAGCTCACCCATGATACCTGTAGTCATAGAGAGATTGAGCCATTTTGTATCTTTATCAAACTCTTTATAGAGTGTAAGTATAAGCCCCACAGAGATAAGTGGTAAAATCACCGTTACAATCCCAGCAAAATCAAATATCTTGACAAAAATAAAGGCAAAGATATAGAGCATCATAATATAGGCGATAGTGCGTTGCATCATTTTTTTAGGTATCTGTTGTAACTCCTTGAGATTGACCTCTGTGCCCGCCAAAAACATCAGATAGAAAAACCCTACTTCCGCAATCAATTCAAAAAAATGATTGTAGGTGACAAAGCCAAGTGAGCCTACAAGTGAACCCAGTACAATCTCAATGGGCGTTGTGGGAAGTCTAAAGATACGCGACAAATAAGGAGAGATAAAGATAATCACCGAGAGGGTGATGATAATCGAGACTTCGTTACCCATCACAAGTTTTGGCGATTGTAAGCCTGAGATTTTTTAACATCTCTATATCTTTGTGCGCTTGATTCCCCGCAGTCGTGAGATAATCACCGATGACTATGGCATTGGCTCCTGCTTTGAAAATGGCAGCTTGTCTATCCTTGAAAGTAATCTCCCGCCCCCCTGCTATCATGATACGCTGCGAGGGCATCTGAGAACGCATGATTTTTATCCACTCCAAAGACTCCTCACTTGAGAGAGATTTTTGCAAAGGTAGTGCTTTATTGGGATGAAAAAAATTCATCGCGATAGATACGGGTTGTAAGGCTTTGATAGCATCCACCAAAGCATATCTATCTTCTTGGCTTTCCCCCATACCAAAGATACCACCAGAGCAAAGGTTCAATCCCACTTCTTTGACATTTTCACAAGTCTGATAACGCTCCGCCCAAGTATGCGTGGTGCATATCTTGGCATAATAATCTTCACTTGCTTCCAAGTTATGGTTGTAACTACCCACACCATGATTTTGCAGGGTTTTTAAATCCTCTTTACTTGCTAGACCATTACAGGCAATGATATTCAGTTCTGGAACTCCCTTTTTCACCGCCTCTGCTGCCTCACAGACAAAACGCAAAGTATTTGGCGTGATGCCTTTGCCAGCAGTCACGAGACAAAACCCTATGGCTTGATTTTCCCGTGCGCGTTTGGCTTCTTCTACTATCATCATGATAGGCTTTTGCTTATAGCGTTCTATATCCGCCCCATATCGTACACTCTGCGTACAAAAAGAGCAATCCTCATTGCATGAACCACTAGCGATATTGCTAATAGCACATAGAAAGATAGGTGATTTAGTCTTCGATTCGGTGTTTACATTTGATGCACTCATGAATATCCTTTTTACGCAGCGTGCGTGATGCCATATTGTAGCCACACTCTGGACACTTTTTATTGGTCGGTTCATAAGTCGAGATAAAGCGACACTTTGGATAGGCAGAACAGCCGTAAAATTTACCACGACGCGATTTTCGCTCTACGATATCACTCTCACACTCTGGACACTTCACACCTTCGAGGACATTGAGTGCGGCTTTTGGTTTGCCCTCTTTATCATCGCCTCCGACATTTTGTGTATATTTACACTTTGGGAAACCAGAACACGCGATGAATTCACCATAACGACCTTTTCGCTTTAGTAGCTCCTCACCACACTGCGGACACTTCTCTCCCGTAGGAATAGCAACTTTTTGACTCTTGATATTTTTCTTACCCTCTTCTACCTCTTTGATAAAAGGATGATAAAATTCCCATAAGACTTTTTGCCAATCTTTTTTACCTTCAGCAATTTCATCCAAGTTTTCTTCCATCGCGGAGGTAAAGTTACTATCTACTATATTGGCAAAATGTTTCTCTAGCATCTCGATGACCTGAAATGCCACCTCTTGAGGCACGAGCTGTTTCTTCTCTATCTCTATATAATTTCTAGCTGTCAAAATAGAGATAGTAGGTGCATAGGTAGAAGGTCGTCCTATCTCCAAAGACTCTAACATCTTGATCAAACTCGCTTCAGAGTACCTTGAAGGTGGTTCTGTGAAGTGTTGATTGGCTTCTAGTTTGGAGAGTTCTACCTCTTGATGTAGGGCAAGGTCAGGCAAGAGCTTATCTTTATCCCCCGTTCCCATCACTTTATAAAAACCATCAAAGACCAACTTTCGGCCACTAGCACGAAACTTTGCACTCTCACTCTCAAAAATGATTGATTGCGACTCAAACAAGGCATCAGTCATCTGTGAAGCAATGAAGCGGTTATAGATAAGGGTATAGAGTTTTAACTCATCTGGTTTTAAAAATCCCTTTGCAATTTGTGGCGTAAATGAGAGAATCGTTGGACGAATCGCTTCGTGTGCCTCTTGCGCACCCTTTGACTTGGATTTATAGTATTTCGCTTTTTCTGGAAGATATTTCTCACCATAGCTTTTGAGTATATGCTCACGCGCTCCCTCTATCGCTTCTGCCGCGATGTTGAGTGAATCCGTTCTCATATAGGTGATGACACCCGTTATGCCATTGTCTGTCTGCACACCCTCATAGAGTGTTTGGGCGACCATCATCGTTTTTCTTGGGGTATAACCAAGCGCTGAAGAGGCAGTTTGTTGCAGGGTAGAAGTCATAAAAGGTGGATTGGTAGAAGTTTTTCGCTGCTTTTTCTCTAGCTTGCCTACTTTGAAACTCTCGTTTTTGAGTTTAGCTTTCATCGCTTTGGCTCTCTCGCCCTCAGAGATAGTCATCTTGGATATCTTTTCACCCTCATACTCTATCATGATAGACTCGATACTCTTTTCAAAAACGGCATCCAATGACCAATACTCTACAGGGACAAAGGCGCGTATCTCTCGCTCACGATCGACCACTATCTTCAGCGCAGAACTCTGCACTCGCCCCGCGGATAAACCTTTTTGTATCTTGGAAGCAATCAGTGGAGAGAGGCGATACCCCACGATTCTATCTAGAAGTCGTCTCGCTTGTTGGGCATTGACAGAGTCTAGGTCTATCTTGCGTGGATTTTCCAATGAATGGTCAATCGCCTTTTTTGTAATCTCATGAAAAACGATTCGTGGCACTGCTGCTGGATCCTCACCAATAGCAGTAGCGATATGAAAACCGATAGCCTCACCCTCACGATCCTCATCGGTCGCGATATAGACACGATCTGCTTTTTTGGCAAGTGTTTTTATCTCTTTGACGATTTTAGAATGGTCACGACTGACACGATACTCTGGGATAAAGACCTCATCTTCAACCTTTATCCCAAAAGAACTCTTGGGTAGATCGCGTATATGTCCTTTGGATGCGATGACCGTATAATCCTTGCCTAAAAAGTTTTCGATAGTTTTTGCTTTGGTGGGTGACTCCACGATGATTAAATTTTTCAATATTGACCCTATTATGTATATGTTTTGGTGAAACATTATACCAAATTTGCTTTCAATTCCTATACTCCATCTCACATAAATGCACTATAATCAAATAATTAGAAATAACTAAATAAAAGAGACAACTATTCAACTTTAGTTGACCTATTAGCAGTAAAATATAAAATACTTCACAAAAGTAATAAGTGATACAAATAACAATAAAAAGGTAAAAAAGTATAAAAAAAGGGTTAAGTTTCTTTACTTTGGTACGATTTAGTTTGCAAGAGACAGCAAGGAAGCTATCTCAAATACATAAACAAAAGGATTTACAATGGGTTTTAGAATTAACACAAACATAGGCGCGATGAATGCTCACATGCACTCAGTAAACAACAACATGGGTTTAGACAAGTCTCTTTCAGCACTCTCTTCAGGGCTAAGAATCAACAAGTCAGCAGATGATGCTTCTGGTTTAGCGATTGCTAATAAACTTGCAGCACAAAAAGATGGTTTAGGTCAAGCTATCCGTAACTCAAATGACGGTATCGCTATGCTTCAAACAGCTGATGGTGCGATGGAAGAGTTGGATAATATCGCTAAAAGAATCAGAACACTAGCTGTTCAAGGGGCGAATGATACGCAAGATACGACTTCAAGAAGCTATATCGCAAAAGAGATTAAAGAGCTTACTACTGAGTTTAATCATATTGTTTCAAGTACATCATTTAATGATAAAA
>CAZCUH010000023.1:13357-18267 GCA_964501795.1 uncultured Sulfurospirillum sp. | reverse complement strand
CCCATCATCAAAAGCCCCATACTAAGCACTTTTCGCTCACCTACTATCTCTTTGTTATCATGATAGCTCACTTCATAGCGATTTGCCAAAAAAAGTTTTTTGACTTGTTCAAGCTTTTGACTATCGCTTAACTCTTCACTCGCATCGACCTTTTGGATATAGTCATCAAATATCGCTTGGTATTTATCTCGATTTTTCAATTCATTGTGATAAAACAGCGCCCCTATAGGAAATAGAAGCAGTAAAAGTATCGTTGTCATAGAGGTTTAAAGATGCTCTTTTATTAAGGTTATGACTTTTTGAATTTCAGTTTTATCCAATTTTCCTGCTTTTGTATAGAGTAATTTTCCACTTTTATCAAATACAAGGATATCGGAGTTATCATCTTGCAAATCCCACATCTTGACTAAGATTTTCTTCTTATCTTTGACATAGAGTGCTTCAGGAAATTTTTTTTGTTTTGATTTAAGGATTGCCGCGATAATCATATTGGGCTTCCAAGTCGCTGCCATATTGACGATAGCTATCGTCTGAAACTTATCATGATCAAATTTTGCGCTCTTGAGTGCATCAGCAAAATCTTCATTGACATCTTTTTCATCAGGATCGACATAGAATATCACATGCACTTTTCCCCCTTGCAACATAGAGGAGTTCCAAGCGCCACCTGCGACCAAGCCACCATTGTCACCCTCAATAGTGACATCCTTAGGTACATCTCCTAGACTAAGCGCCCAACTCTGTGCACACAACAAAACAAATATCAAAAAAATCTTTTTCATCTATTCTCTCCTAAATCTTTTTTCAAGTATAGCGAAAAATTATATCTGCTTCTCTTGAAGCTCCTCCAAAGTAATCGGTTTGGAGAAAAAAGAGCCTTGAAACTCATCTACACCTAAGCTTTTCACGATTTGATATATCTTTTCACTATGGACAAACTCTGCAATAGTTTTCACACCGATATTTTTTGCTAAAAGCACAATAGAACTGACAAATTTATGCGCATTTTCATCTCTATCTATATCTTGTATCAACGAACCATCAAGCTTGATATACTCTGGCATCACTTCTAACACATGCATATAGTTGGAATATCCCGTACCAAAATCATCTATCGCAAAACGCACTCCAAGTAGGCGCAAATAGGCGACAAAAGTCTTGACGATCTCAAAATTATAAATCTCTTCGCTCTCTACGATTTCCAAGATCAATCTATCCCCAAGTTGATAATGATCAATCTGCTCTTTTAAAAACATCACCATATTTTTATTTTGGATATTGGAGTAAGTGAGATTGATACTAAAATCGCACTGCTTATCCGCCATAGCAGCAAAACTTTTCTCTATCATGATAGCAGTCAATGCTTCATACTGATTTGTCTTGACAGCTATCTCTAAAAACTCGATAGGCGAATAGAATTTTACACTTCTTTTCCCTTTGCTGCGTATGCGCATCAATACTTCATATTTACCCACTTCACCTTTGGCATTGACGATAGGATGAAAAACTGGTACGATTCTATCCTCTTGGATAGCGCTATAGATCTCCTTTTCCCAAAAGAGTGTATTTTCCACCTCATCTTGCCTATCGATACTCTCATCATAGACCCAGTATTTCTCACCGCGTTTTCTCGCAAAATGTAAAGTCATATTTGCCTTTTCAAGCACTTTATCTTGGGCTTTTACCATCACAACTGTAAAATTGATTTTTATCTTGATATCAAGTGAATCAATAGACATTTCACAAATCTCAAAACGCTCTACAATACGCTCTGTCTTAGCTTCTAGTGCCTCTTTTTCTATCTTCTCTTTTTGTAGCAAAATAAAACTATCACCACTTAAGCGATAGACAAGAAGATGCTGTTTATAGGCGATTTTTGTCAGATATTTTGCAACATTTTTGAGGATTTCATTGCCCACATCCATCCCATAGAGGTCATTAAAATCTCCAAAATTATTGATATCTATCAAGACCACTGCATCATAATCATATTGCGCTAAATCCCTTTGAAGTGCTTCTCGATTGGGTAGTTGTGTCATACCATCATGATAGAGTCTCTCTTCTAAATCCTCTGTCTTTTTCATCAACGCTTGATTGAGCGTGCTGACTTGATTTAGCAAATGTGAGAATAACAGAGGCAACACGATGAGTCCTACCGTCATCATGATAATCAACTCATGAAGCCTATCCCAAGAGGCATTGTTATAAGTAGCATACTGAAACAGCACCACCGCAACCGCCAAAGCAACATAGAGATACTTCACCCCATAACGATAACCATTGGCGATAATCACCCAAAGAATCAAAGGATAGAGACTCGCTGCGACAATGTTTGAGATATCGATACCATAGCTCAGAATCCCCAAATCACACACGATTCCCAAAAGTCGCCTTGCAGGATAATCACCCTCATAGTGATAGACAAAGAGAAACCATAGCACACTAAAAATAGTATAGGCAGTCGATGCAATCAAAACTTTTACAAAAAAATCCGTATAGAAAAATTGTGCAAAAAAGAGCACTATCATGATAAGCGAAGAGAGCATCACACGCAAAAAGGCTTGTGTGAGTTCTGTATTTGATTTGATTTTTTCTACTAGATATTCTAAAGTCATATTACCACCATGATTGTTTATCATGATAGTATCGACACAATATAGACTAAGTGTGTCATGAGGTGCTACATGAGGAGAAAAATAATCTCCTCATGTAGCGTTTTAACCCCTTTTTGCCTTGTCAGTGAGTGAAAGCAGTGCAGGAAGCAACAAGATATCCACAACAAATGCAATCACCAATGCAGAAGCAGTCACGATACCAAAGTTTTGATTTGGCGTAAAAGTAGAAAAAGCAAATAGCGAAAATGAGACACTCAATATAACGGTCGTAAAAAGTATCGCCTTACCCGCATAACGAAGCACCTCATCAAAGCTCTCTTCCAAATCTAATCCGCGTTTTCTCGCATCAAAATACTTCACCAAGAAGTGTATCGTATCATCTACCGCAACCCCGATGATGATTGCCCCAGCGATAGCCACGCCTATGTCGATATTAATCCCTATCCAACCCATCAAGCCTACGACCAAAATCACAGGCAAAAGATTTGGCAACAAAAATACCCAGAGCAATTTTGGTCGCCTAAAAATCATCAACATCACCAAAGAAACCAACACAACTGCCATAGAGAGCGAATAAATCAGCGTATCCGTCACATCACTCTGCATATAGGCAAACATCGCGGTCTGTCCCTGCACAGAGGCGTGATAAGGGGTATTGTTCCACCACGCTTCCACAAAATGTATCTGCGCCAAATCCACCGAAGTATCCACGATATTGACCTGTGCTGTCACCCGCAGTTTTTGCTCATTGATATCCATCTTGTCATTGATTTCCATCCCCTGCGGCAAGGAGAGTGAATAGAGAAGCAGATACTGTGCAATCAAATCTTGCTTCTCTGGCACTTCTTCTTTATTGTCAAGGACTTTGTTAAAGCGCTTGACCGTATCGACAAGCGAACTCATATGTCTGATATCAGGAAAGTGTTCTTGATACTCTTTGCAAAAACGCTCCACTGTCTTCATAAACGCGGGATCTTTAATCCCATCCTTTTTCCCAGAATCCACGACGATTTCATACGCCATAGGGCCGGTGAGATTGTTCATGATAAACTCTGTAGATTTTCGGATATCCACACTCTTGTCAAAGTAGCGAATCGTATTGCTATCGACCTTGACTTTCCAGAGTCCCGCACCTAGCACTAAAAATAAAAGTGTCGTTATCATGATAATCTTTTTGTTATGTCTCACGATAAACGCCCCATAACCCAAAGACTTTTTACTAGCTACTTTTTCGACAACTTCTTTTTTAACATCCTTTTTAAGTAGCAACAACACCGCAGGCATCCACACAAGCGAGATGATAAAGGCAAGCACCGCCCCACTAGCAGTAGCAATCCCGAGCGTAAAGACAGGAATCACCTTAGAGATAGTCAGCGTCGCAAACCCAATGGCAGTGGTGAGCGAAGTCAAGAAAACAGGCAGCATATTTTTCTGCACGCTATGAAGCACCGCCGCTTTATTTTCCTGCCCTTCTCGCTTATACATCAGCCAAATGATATAGATATGCACCGCATCAGCGATTCCAATCGCCACGATAAAAACAGGTAGATTTGCCGTGAAGTTATTGAGCTTGTAGCCTAGCAACACTTGCACCGCCAGAACCGTCATAAAGGTCATAATCACCACACCAAGCGGTATCAACGCCCCACTCACACGACGAAATAACAACAACAAAAGCACCATCGAAGCTAGCAGTACAAGTGGCGTAAAAGTCATCGCGTCACTGGTGCCTATCTGCACAAAAGCTTGATTGAGCGGTGGCCCTCCATTGAGGTGGTAAGTGTACCCTGTGCGTGCTATTTCAGGGGCTAGTATCTCTTTGACGAGCTTCATAATTTCAGCACTTTTATCACTCTCGTCATTAACTTTTGGTGTCAAACGCGCTGAAATCATCGTGGTCTTACCATCGCGAGAGATGAAGCCATCCACGATTAAAGAATCTGCCAAAGCAATCTTTTTTCGCTCCTTAAAATAGTCCTTATCATGATTGTCAATATCTTGGATAAAATCCTCCACAATCACATCATCAGGTTCCTCTGCATTGGCGTGGACATACTGATAATTGGTAATCGAATCCACCCGCGCGACATACTTCATCCGCCACAATTTTTGCGTGATATTGTCGATGCTTTGAAGTGCCTTTTTATTAAAAATCCCATTTTCATCACGAAAAGAGATAATAAGCGCATCATCATTTCCAAAAGTACGACGAAAATCATCATAATCTGTAAGCGTCTTGGACTTCTCCCCAAACCAAATCCGATAGGAGCCGTCTATCTCTAAGTGTTTAAGATT
>CAZCUH010000023.1:0-13257 GCA_964501795.1 uncultured Sulfurospirillum sp. | reverse complement strand
AAAAGTAATAGCCAAATTCGACCTTGGCTCTATCTTGATCTTGAAATATCGATTTTTCTTTGGCATCAAGATGCGTCAAAGAAGTTTTAAATTTATACTTTTCAAGCACCCTTGTTTCATACTTGACAAACAAGATTTGCTCTTTCGTATCCAAGTCAATATCTAAACCACCCAAGACCTCAGAACTAGAGATATCATTCACACTCAAACGAAATCCAAGCGTCAGATCATTAGCAAAGAGTTTTGAGAAATCCATCTTCTCGCTCTCTTTTTGCTCATAACGATAATACTCCGCCAAAAGCCCCAAATCTTTTTTATCCCACACCCCATAAAGCGTATGCTCCAATCCCAAGCCAAACTCCCCATAATCAGAAACTTTATCCTCATCACTCAACGCATAAGCTAGTTCCGTTTTATAAATCGTATCGCCGTGTATATAGGTCGCATAGCCCATCAGTTTATTGACGATATAAGCGTGTTGCTCTAAAGTGCCACGATCTACACCCATATAGCGTTGCGCGTCATAACCATTTTGGTAAATCACCCCATAATCCACCTGCACCTCTTCACCTGAACCGCTATATTTGAGATACACTGTCGGGCGATTTTCATCTTTTTGCGTGTGAAGCCTATCATGATAGGGAAGAGGCAGAAAGTTATTGACCGATTGGCTATCTTGCATCTTTTGTCGTTCTTGGTGGAGTTTGAGGATCAAAGAGAGTTCACCATTGTCCAGATACTGCGTATAAGCGACATTCCACGCACCTAATTTGCTATCATAGTCAAAAGGATCATCCAAAAAGTCTTTGGTATTAAAGACATCAGTGATATTGTAAAACTCCAACGCGCCCCAAAATCTTGTATTTCGCCCTAGTAAAATATCTGAATTTTCAAAGTCATACTTATAGTATAAATCTGAAAAATCAAAATAACGACGCGCTTTGTCATCCTTGTCCCACAATGCTTTTACTTTCGCGACAAACTCACCCTCACCCAGAGCCTTTTTGACTTCACTCTCTAGTCGAAGTGCTAGGGCATTGTCTCTTTTGTTGTCTATATCATGATGAAAATATTGCGCTTCCACGCTGATATTGCCTTTGTGTTCCCAGTCGCTGGCTATCATGATAAGGGGTGAGAGTGCAAGCAGTGCTAATTTTTTCATTTTTTCAATTCTCGCTTGCTAAAGTCTTTATCTTTAAGTCCCGCTTTTATCTTGTCATCTTTCCACACAAGCACGGTCTCTTTATCATTTTGGTGATTTTTCATATCGATTTTTCCCACTCTCCACACACCATCTATCTTTTTGTAGTCTGAAAAAATAGCCGTTTTAAGAAGCTCTTTTTTTCTATCATAATAGTCAATCTTGCGAATCAAGAAATCTTTGGTATCGACCCAAGTGATTTGCTTGGTGTAGCCTGAATTTTTATCATTTGGGATGCGCGCACCTTTGTAACACTCCACACCATCAAGCATCACTGTTTCTGGCTCTCCCTCAAAGCTATATTTGTTTGGATTTTGATTGCCTATATCTTCATAAGAAAATTCACTGCCCATAAACGAACCCGATTTATTGCGTGATGCGATGCGTTTGACGCGCTTGAGTGCAGGCAGATAGAGCCACTGGTCATCATCTCTATCCACATGCTCCCAACCCAAAACCTTCGTGCCTTTGACATCCGCAGGAGAGAGAAAAGTCGAAATCGTCTTATCGCCATTGTCCCCTTCAAGTGTCTTCATCAACAAATCCCGTACTGACTTTTGCCCACTTGCGTTGATCAGAGTCATCTGCGTTTTAGCGATTGAACTCCCAAAGCCATCTGTCACTTTATCTGCCTTGTCCGCGATCTCTTTATTTGTCAAAGCCATAAGGCTCGTTGCTACTACTAAACTTGCTACAATCATTTTTTTCATTTTAATTCTCCTCGATAAATTTTTTAAGTGTTTCTATATATACTTTAAAGGCTTTTTTACCCTTTTTTGTGATGTGTACCACCGTCTTTGGGCGCTTACCTTCAAAGCTCTTCTCTATCATGATATACCCCGCTTTTTCAAGCTTGGAGAGGTGGCTAGAGAGATTGCCATCTGTCACACCCAAATACTCTTTGAGTGCTTTAAAAGGAAGCTCCTCGTTGCTGATGAGATAAGAGATGAGCTTGGAGCGCACCTCCTGATGCAAGAGTGGATCAAACACTACGATGCCTTTAGCTTTCGCCCTATCATGATAGGCATCACACCAAGCAAGAGGAAACTTATCCCTTGAAAGAGATAGTGCCAGCCACTTTGCAAAATCGACAAATCATCCAAAAACACCATCAAGCCAAGCATTAGTAATGCACAGCCCACCTCCAAAAAAGAAGAGCGTTTAAAGATTGTCATATTGAGTACAAATCCCACAGAATAGTGCGCCAAGCCACATAAAAATACCCATATCGCATAGATAGGATAATAGAGCTGATGCTTCGCCAAGAGCGCCGTCATCACCACACCAAAAAGTGTCACTCCCAAAAACATCATCATGATAAAGCGTTGTCTATGCGTGCAATCCTCGATATCATAATCCTCATTGACCTTTTTAGTCAAAAAGCCCTCCACCACAAAACCAATCGCAAACAAACTAAGTGAAAAAAGTGTTCCATACAAAACAGACTCTTGCAGTAAAGGCACCATAGAAAGTGTCAAAACCATCCCGATCACACCCCATATCATGATAGCCGTATAGTTATAAGGAAAAAACGAACCCTTATCTACCAAGACCGATTTTATCTCACTGAGATGTGCTAATGCTTCTTCTTTTTCACTCATCTGTTTTCCTTTGCAAATTACTTTGTAATGCAAAGTATAGTGGAAAAGTATTTTTTTGTCAAGTTTTGGAGTTTATCATGATAAGTGTTTTAACATCTCTTTTGCTATCGCTTCTATCACCTTCACAGGGACAGAGTTTCCAAACTGTTGATACGCTTGTGTATCAGAAACTGGGATTTTAAAATCTTCAGGAAAGCCTTGCAATCTTGCAGCTTCTTTTGGCGTCACCTTTCTTGGATTTTTTCCCTCTTGTGCTATCAAAATCTCACTTCCATCTTTATAATAGCGTGCCGATATGGTACTAGTATAAGCTGACTCTGTCGTAAACAAACTATAACCAAACCCTTTTCCTTTGGCTTTATTCTCTTTTTTTCTTCGTTGATGTCCTGCCCAAAGTTTATCTGAAATTGTATATTTTGGGTCTACATTTTTTTCCAATACATCACCAACACAGGTTTCAATATTGAGAGGTTTTGGAAATTCAAACTTGACATCATCATTTAAAAATCCGACGATATAAAGCCTCTCACGATTTTGAGGCAAGCCAAAGTCTCGTGCTTTTAAAAGTTGATATTGCACATTTTTATAGCCAATATCTTTTAAAGTATTCATGATGACTTCTAGCGTTTTCCCTTTATCGTGTCCACGAAGTTGCTTGACATTTTCTAATAAAAATGCTGGTGGCTGTTTTGCCTTTAAAATCCTAGCTATATCAAAGAAAAGCGTCCCTCTAATATCATCAAAACCTTTTTTGAGTCCTGCTTGTGAAAATGGTTGACAAGGAAATCCTGCAAGCAAGATATCATGATAGGGGACATCATTTTCATCTATCTTTGTGATATCACCATGCACTTTTTCCATCCCAAAATTGGCTTGATAAGTCTGCACTGAATATTTATTCCACTCACTTGAAAATACAGACTCTATCTTACCATGATAGGCACGCTCAAATCCTAGTCTTATGCCACCTATTCCCGCAAATAGATCTATGATTTTAATCGTCTTCACTTGCGTAATAGCCTTAGTCATTTTCACTCCAAAACTTTTGAATTACAGGTAATTCCTCGAAAAGATACTCTTCAAAGGAGATGATATTTTTCATTCCAGCTAACTCTTTTTTATGTGCCACCCATGCATATGTTACAACGATGATATTATGCTGAGACATCTCTGCTCCTTTACTCAAAGAGATATCTTCATCTACAGTCAAGAGATGAATTTCAGGTATCTTTGTTCTCTCAATCTCTTCTGCGACTTCTTGCCAGCGTTCACGAAGTGTAGTTTTCATAGTGCCTACAATCGTTTTATTTCTTCTCTTTGCATAACACTCCACACTTGGTAAAATAGAATCTACTTTTTTACCTAACCCTAAGTTATCAAAAGTTTTTCTTCCTACCTTTTTTTGTGAATCATAGCTATATCCCAAACTATCATAAATCTTATACATAATAGATTCAAAAGTACTACCCGCTCTTGAACGCCTAGATTGGGTATTACTTAGTGACAATCGATAGACATAAGGAAAAACTCGCCCAGCATATTCACCACATACTTCTTTTACAAACTTTGTTAAATGCTCACCTTTTTTATCTTCTAAATTCCCATCTACTAATCTATCCAAAATATTTTTAGGTGTCTGCAACTTATCATATAAATCCCTCATCAAAAGTGCATTAAAATGGACTTCATCTCTTAAATATTCTTGCCATACTTCTTCACGAAGATCTCTTATCGTTTCGCTAACTTGTTTTTTGAGGATATTATCATGATAGCTTCTGTTTCTTTCATAGATATCTTCTACAATCATTGTAGAATTTCTAATATGTTTATCTCGATACTGCTTAATTAAAGTATCAAATTCTTTTCTCTCATTCTCTGGTATTTCAGTAATAATAGGTATCTGACGCATCAATAATCCTCACTTACCAGCAATTATAATCAAATTCCCCTAAAAGCCTAAAAAACATTTCAATATGAAATATCTACATCTTCAAAAGCGCTTTCAATCTCCTATAAATCACCTGTATCTTCTTTTTCACAACGCTTTTATCTTGGAAAAATGTTGTTTTTACATACGCTTTGATGGCTATGGATTTTGCCTTGATATTGTGATAAATCTCACTTGTTTTTATCTTCTCTATCCAAGCCATAATCCACAAATAAGACTTTTCAAACCATCCAAATTCTAGTAATTTCTCCTTGCTCACACGAAAGAGCCAAAAGGTAAATGCCGCGATAGGAATCTTTCCAGCATAAATAAGTGCACCATGGATAACTTTACCCTCTAAAAAGAGCTTACCCGCATAAATCCCCAAAAGCTCTACGGGCACAAACATCAACAAGAAGAGTATCATGATAAGCCAGCTAGGAAACTTTTGCAACACATCTTCCAAACTAGATAAAATCTTCAGCGAATTAAAATAGTTGATGATAGGTGTCGCAAAACGCTCCCAAATCAACTCCTCAAAGAGGATATAGACCAAAACAGCAAGTGTTAAAAGGAAATTAATTAACTTTTTTTGCAAGACTTAGATCCCAGCCATATCGATAAAATCGACCATCTCACCTGCGGTGATATCACTACTCTCTTTGTCTATCATGATAAGCGCCACATCACCTAGCATATTTGTCATGATAGCCGAACTACCTGCTTTTTTGCCCTTAAAATCTATCTCATAGAGACCATCAACATAGTGTAGATTTCCCACCGCTATCTCTGTTTTGTAGGATTTTTTCTTGTAGTTGTTTTTGAGCTTTGCTTTTTTCATCGGTAGTCGTGGCGTTAATCCCAACATATGACGCATCAGCGGTATCACATAAAGGATAAATGTCACCGTCGAACTATAAGGAAATCCCGGCAAAGCAAAGATATATTTTTTGCCCACTTTGACGATCTTGATATGTTGCCCTGGTTTGAGCGTGACCCCTTGCGTGATGTATTCTGCGTCCAATCCTGCCAAGATATCTTTGACAAAATCATAATCCCCTACACTCACGCCACCCGTCGTTACGACGATATCGCTATGGGCTAAGGCATCTTTGATAGCGCGTTCTATCGTCTCTTTGTCATCTTTTTCTAGCGGAGAACGGTGCACCTCTGCACCTACTTTTTTTGCAAGTGCTGCTAGTGTAAATTGATTGGAACTTCTGATTTGTGATGGATTGGTCTGTTTTTCACCTACATCGAGGATTTCACTGCCTGTTGAAAGCACGGAGACTCTTGGCTTGCGATAGACGGAGACTTGAGAGATATTAAGACTTGCCAAAACACCAATCTCTGCAAAATCTAGCTTAGTCCCCTTGGCGATGAGCACTTCTCCCTCTTTATAATTCTCCCCCACAGGACGCACCGAAAAGCCAAAAGGAACCTCTTCTTTGATGATGATTGCATCACCATCGACTTCGACATTTTCGATAGGGATGAGCGTATCTGCACCACAACAGACTAGTGAGCCTGTAAAGGTCTTGATACACATCCCCGCGACGACTTCTTCATCTCTGTAAGCACCCGCAGGAAGCTCCCCTTGTATCTGCAAGCGCCCCATACTTTGATCTTCAAACTTAAAAGCATATCCATCCATCGCTGAAGTAGGATAGGCAGGAGAGTTGTGATCAGCTACGATATCTTCAGCTAACACACGACCTACGCCATCTTCTAAAAAAACTTTTTCATAGCTCTCTATCGCATCAAAACTATCAAACAACTTTATCATCGACTCTTCAAAACTTACAAAACCCACATTTAATCCTTTAAAATTCCAGCATTCTTAAGCGCCGTACTACGCTCTAGCGCATAGACTCTTTTTCCATCTATGATGTCATATTTCCATATCGGTGCAGACGCTTTGAAATCCTCCACAAAGGCATCTATCATCTCAAGGGCTACGCGTCTTTTTGGAGAAAGCACCGCTGCAATGTATGAGCTTTGATGGTTTAAGACATCCCCTTTGGAGTGCGCCATCAGCAGATACGCCCCGCTCTCTTTGGCTCGCCCCTGCCACGCATCAAACCAGCCATGTAAGATAGGCTCATAGATATCAAAACTTAACCCCTCTATCCCACCTTCATCACGCACAACGCCCACAAAGTTGATAAATGCGCCAAAGTTCTTATCATGATAGCCCTCATACCAAGTGCTTAAAATCTCTTCAACAGGCAATGCACCCTCATAAAGCGTTAACATCAGCCACCACACACAGGAGGAAGCAAGGAAATTTTATCGCCCTCTTTGATAGGTGTATCAAGTGTGGAGACTAGCATATCATTGACTGCAACAGCAGAGTTTGCTAGCCACTCTTGCAACGCTTCGTCATCTTTGAGTAAGCTTTTTAATTCTGAAAGATTGGAGATATCTACCTCCATCGCTTCACGATTGATGGGGCCTAAAAATTCGATTTTTGCCATTTCATTCCTTTGTTAAGAGATGCTCTTTAGATTATAGCAAAAAATGCTAATATATCTGAAATAGGTTTGTGCTGTTGTATGACTCTTTTAGAGGCTCAGACCGCAGGGAGGATTTGTCCTCGTAAAGAGTCATACAACACCACAAACCCAACAACAAAAAGGATAACATATGTATCGAGGTGCAGGTGGAAATAATGGTGGAGAGGGGAGTTTTTTTATAGGGCTTATCATGATGATAGCTGGTGGGTATCTCTTTCTTCGCTCCATCCATGTTGACCACTATCTTTCTATGGGTGCAGGTCTTTTTCATGTAGGCAATTTTCAAGTCACTAATGGCATGGTACTCATCCCTTTTCTCTTTGGTGTGGGGATGATATTTTACAATGCTGCCAATAAACTGGGCTGGTTTCTTACTGCTGCTAGTGCTGTGGCACTCTTTTTTGGTATCATTGCAAGTATCAACTTTTCTCTTCAAGGAATGAGTGCCTTTGATCTTATCACGATTTTAGTCCTATTTATCGGAGGATTAGGACTCTTTTTGCGTTCGCTAAAGAGCCAAAAATCACATTTTTAAAACTTTTTGATAAAGGCGTGAGGGCTGATTGACTTTAATCTGCCAAGCGCTTGACTAGCAGTGGCTCTATCATGATAGGGACCTACCACGACAAAGGTATAACCACGCATTTTTTTAATCCCCGATTTTGTGACGCCTTTAGCGCGAAGTTTTCGTAAGATTGGATTTGGTGAACTTGTCGTCAATGCTTCAACTTGCACATAATATCCCTCTTGAAAGCTCTTTTGCGCTACTGTGATATGCTTTATACTGCTATCATGGTGCACAGAAACGACGCTCTTAGGTGAAACTCTCTCTACGGGTTTTTGTACCTCTTCCATCACAGGTCTTAAACGAATTTTTGGACTTTTTTTCACCTCTGCTAGGCTTGTTTTTTCTACAACAGTACTTTCATCATAAGCTGTATCAAAAAGATATCCTATACCCGCTGTTGTCGAGAAAGTGGTATCTTTACTTGTGAGATTTCGCAGTGCTCGTGTTTCTATAAAAAGAGTTATATGATTTGCCAAAGCATACTTCAATCCTGCACCAATCCCTAAAAACGGTTGGCTATCTCTATACGCTTTGGAGCTTGTCTCATAGCCCAAAGTCCCAACCAGATAAGGTTTCAATCCTCCTTGTATCTCTGTTTGGATGATTGCATTGGTATAAAATCTCTTGAGTTTTAATCCTTGACAATTTGCACTATTTGTCTGCTCATATCCAACTTGAAAACCAAGATTTTCATCGGTATAAAATCCAGCACGCAAACCATAATACGCTGCTGTATCATACAGTGTGGCATCATCTTCATTAAAGTTATTATGTCCCCAAGTCAAAGCCACATCACTAGTCGTTTTTGCACTTGCAAAGCTCACTAATAGCGCCAATATCACAAATCTTTTCATATACAATCCTCAGTTTTAGACAGTATACAAAAAGTAAATTATATTTTTCTTAGTAAATAAATTTAAAAGTTATAAGAGATATCCACAAAAATCATATCATTATCATCAATCGCATCAAACAATTTAGAACCCCCGATATAATCCACAATCCCAAAGTCTGCATTGACGCCATCTGCAACATCATACTTCAGCCACGCCCGTTGAAAACCACCTTTGTCCAGTTTTGATCCAAAAAGAGAGAGTAGATAGTTGCCATGCAAAGTAGCATTGTAAAAATCACTCGTGGCACGAAAGGCGTGTTGATAAGTGTCTTGTTCAAAAAGTGGGCTTTTATCTTGCATATGTTTGTTCGCAAAATCATAGCTTAGTTTAGTATCAGCGATGCCGTTATACTCGAGACCGATGAGTGAATCAATCCTATCAAATTTTTCATTGCCACTTTGTAAAAATTGAAAATCTTTTTTATAAGCAAATTCCCCTTTTAAGAGCCAACTCTCATAGACATAGTTGAGCGCCACACCTGCCATCTGCATCTTTTTGTTATGATTGACAAAAGGCAATCCAAGCTCATCTTGGGCATAAATATCTGCGAGATAAAAATCTACATCAAAGCCCGAAAATTCCCCTGCGACATTGAGTGCATAGCTAGGAGAGTGTGGTCTGTGTTGGGTAGGAAGTTTTCTAGGACTTGGGTTAAAATCCCCTCCAAATGGTGGGTTTTTATTGAACTTTTGTTGCACTATCATGATAGGCGATATGCGCCAGTTATCATGATAATAGTCTAGCTTCACCATCGCTTGAGGCAATCTCAAATCCTCAATATCTGTCATCGCAGGACGACGATTATCCAGTGCGTTAATGACATCGGTGATACGAATGGTATCACTTTTGCCCCAGACGACCACTTGATGTCCTATTTTGATATCCAATTTATCGCTTAATGCCCCTTGAATATAAGCATCATATAGCTCAACTTCACTCTCTAGTGCGTCAATATCCTCATCAGAAAACTTCTCTCTACCTTTCAGTAAAAATGAAGTATCATAAAAAGCCACCCCATTGATTTTGAGTTTAAAATCCTTCCAAAAGGCTCGATTGTACTCCAAAAAAAGCGAACTTTTCAACATACTCAATCCATCATGTGGTGCATCATTATGGAAGCTGTAAGCAGCAGATTGGGTAAACTTCCCCTCGATTCCAAGCTGCTCTAGCATCGATGCTTTCTCGCTTGTCTCATCCTCTGTGTTAGCCTCATCAAAGCCATCTAAGATATCATCAGATACTGATTCCTTAGAGACAGACACATTATCATCAAAACCATCAAGTAGCGCATCTGCTGTACTTTTTGATTGACTGACAGGCGCATCATCAAAGCCCTCCAATAAATCATCAGCACTATCAGCATACAAAGAGAGCGCTACACAGAGTGATAAAACAAGTTTTCGCATTAGAGCCCTTTTTCTAATCTTCTTGTCGTAAACATATCATCACTAATCTCAGGATTAACTTTGATATGGTTGAATTTGAGTATCGTTTTATGTACGGTACTTTTACCTTTTTTGGTCGTCATCGTCATCTCGTCGATGACCCATATGCCATCTTGTTTGTGCATCTTTGTGATATCAAGATACTTCTTCTTACCATTTTTAAGAAATCCTATGGAACGCACTACCATATCGATATCTTCTCGCACGAGTCCTATCGTCTTGGTATAGCCAGACTCATCTATCACAGCTTGGGAACTAGGAATCGACTCAATCATCGTCGTATCAGACCCGCGTACCTTGACATGTTTCATGATTTTATAACTAAAGTCATCCACATCTCTATCAGTCATGTCATAGTACGAAAAATCACTTCCCATAAAGCTTGAAGATTTATCACTTGTTGGGATTCGTTTCACTTTTTTCAGTGCTGGTAGATAGAGCCACTGGTCATCATCTTTGCTACTATCTTCATAATCATATGTCAAAAATGAAGTATCTTTCACATCAGCAGGAGTTTTAAAAAACATGATTCGCTGCTCATCTTCACCCTTATCTTTGCTAAATGTCTTGATGCTTCTGACACGCTTATTGCCATTTTTATCTATCAAAATCATTGTCATATCTTGAATCATACTTTTGCCATCGTCGCGGTCATGTACCTTTTGTGCGATCGCTTTTGCTGCAGCATCTGCATATACTGCACTTGAAAGTAGTGCTAAACTCAATCCTGTTAATAGTAGTTTTTTCATCATTTTATCCATCCTTTTTTTGCAATCAACACCATCAGTGCAGGTGCAAGCAATAAATCGGCCAATAGCGCAAATATAATCACACTACCAGTCAAAAATCCAAAATTCTGCACACTCTCCATCGTCCCTGCCATATAAGCAAAGAAACCAAGAGAAAGTACAATAGTCGTAATCACCATTGCCTTACCCGTCGTGTAAAAAGTCTGCTCCACTGCAAGCGTGGCATCGTGGCTATCATGATAGTATCGCCTAAAATTGTGAAGAAAATGTATAGTATCATCCACTGCCAAGCCAATCGCGATAGAACCGATCAACAGCGTAAACATATCAAGTGGGATATGAAAGAGATACATCACACTAAGCCCCATGATGATAGGCGTGAGATTAGGAATCATAGCAATCAACCCAAGTCGTACATCACCCATAATAAACATCATACTAATAGCAATCAAGACAAAAGCGATGATATAACTCTTGACTGAAGAGTGAATTGACTGTGTAAAGGTATGCACGAGGATGGGAATCATCCCTGTCATCATCACCTCATCACCTTTAAATGTTTCATCATATTTCGCTTTCACATGCGCGATCATATCTTGCACATCGAGACTATCTACCCATGGCAACTTATGCGTCACGCGTACTTTGGAAAATTGACTATCGACGATATCTTCGAGGTCATCGCTACCACTATTTTCAAAGAGTAACAGTTCTTGAGAGACAAGGGCTTGATCACTAGGTATCTTATACGCTGTTTGATTGTTTTCATGCAAGGCACGGTTGGTCTCTTTGACAATAGTATTGAGTGAAAAGACTTTACCGATAAAGACTTTACCATCATCATAGCCCTCCAATTCATGAGAGAGTTTGTCTAGCTTGGCTAAGCGCACAGGGTCTTGCCAGCCATTCTCTTTTTTGGTATCGATGACCATCTCCATCGTGAGTGAACCTTTCATCTTCTTGTCTATATAGTGTGTACCGACATAGTTCGCATCATCTTTAGGAAACCACTCTAGCGGATAGTGAGAGAGCTTGAGATTGGTCGCCAAAAAGAGCGATATAAGCACAAGCAACAGACTCACTAACGCGATGCTTTTTGGAAAATGTGTTGGAATATAGGCAAACTTTTTCATCGCATGATCTAACCAACTCTTTTTCACTACCGCTCTTGGTTTCATCTTTGTCAGCATCAACAAAGAAGGCAAAAGCGTCAATGTCAAAAAGAGCGATACCAAAACCCCAAGTGACGCAAAGATACCCATATCCGAAACAGGAGCCACTTCACTCCCCGCAAATGACGCAATCCCAATCGCCGTCGTAATCCCCGTCATCGCGATAGCCAATCCAGAGTGCTGAAGCGTAAATCGTACCGCCTCTTTTTTATCCTTGCAAGCGTTGAACTTGTCAAAAAAGATAGAGAGCACATGCACCGTCGCCCCCACACTCACCGCGATAAGTAAAGAGGGCACTATCTGCGTAGGAAGCTTAAACGCCACACCTGCAAATGCCATACTCCCCACCGTCGTAAGCAAAGCAAGCACAATCACCAAAAGAGGATAAAAAGTCGCAGAGAGTCGTCTAAAAATCACAAACAAAAAGACCAAGATGATGAGAATCGTCACCCGTGTGAACTTTTGCATATCACTTTTCATCATCGATTTGAGTGCATCCATCACCATCGGACTTCCTGCATAGTGAATCTTAAAATCTGCACCCTCATACTTTTGTACTATCTCTTTGACCTTGGCAGCTATTTGAGCATTTTGAGCATCAGAGAGCGGTGTTTTTTTGACATTTGCTTTAGGTGCAGCATCATCAAACTCATCAAACATCTCATCGACGCTCTTATTTTCATCACTCACATACGCTTGTGTTTCAATCACAATCCCAGTCATCTTGCCATCTTCACTCAAAAGCAGGTTTTTATAAAACTCCGAATTCATAGCGATTTGTTTGATCTTGTCCGCATCAGCCTGTGTCTTTGGAAAATTTTCTAGCAAATCCTCAACGATGAGTTGATCCCCATCACCACGCGTATTTCGGACATTGACCAAGGAGGTAACTTCATCAAGATAAGGTAAATTGTTTTCTAGTTCAAGGTGTAACTTTTGAAGCTTTTGCAAGAAAGGCAAAGAGAAGATATCATCACTCTCCACAGCTATCATGATACGCTCATCACGCCCAAACTGCTCTTTAAAAGCATTGTAATTGACCAGCATCGGGTCATCTTCGTGCATAAAGCCTTCTGTCGAAGTATCCATCGTGATTTTTGGCACCTGAGAGATAGGAAACGCCACCACAAGCAGAGCAAAAAGGATGACAACGAGAGGATGATTGCCGATAAATCCCCCAAA
>CAZCUH010000022.1:0-18305 GCA_964501795.1 uncultured Sulfurospirillum sp. | reverse complement strand
AATAAATTTAAAAGCTCTCTTGCCTTCTTTAAACACACATGTGATAAACTTATTCACATGTGAAATAAAAATGTGAATAAAATAGAGACAAAAAAGGGTCAAAGTGCTATATGAAGAGGTTTTAAAGCTACTCAAAGAAGAGATAAGTGAGAGTGAATACTCTCGCTACATCGCAAAGCTAAAATTTGATGAAAAAAGTTCAAAGTCCGATATAGCCGTATTTATAGCACCAAATCCTCTCATTTGCCGTTGGGTGAAAACAAAGTACACCCAAAAGCTCGCCCATCTCTTTGAAGTCAAAACTGGACAAAAGCCTCATATCGAAGTCGTGACCAAAAGTTTTTCACATACAGCAAAAACACACCATCAAGTCGCCAAACCTGAAGAGTCAACCAGTAGCCATTCGAGCATCCTCAATCCCTCCTTTACCTTTGACAAGTTCATAGTCGGCTCTTCCAATCAAGTCGCCTATTCTGTGGCAGTATCGGTGAGTGAAAAACCAGGACAACTCTACAACCCACTCTTTATCTATGGGTTTTCAGGTCTTGGCAAAACCCACCTGCTTCACGCTATCGGCAACGACGCCATCCAAAAGGGCGCTACTGTTATCTATGCTACGAGTGAAGAATTTATGAATGATTTTACCTACAATCTACGAAACCACACACCTGATAGATTTCGTGCAAAGTACCGTGAGTGTGACTTTCTACTCATCGATGATATCCAGTTTTTTTCAGGCAAAGAAGAGACACAAAAAGAGTTTTTTCACACTTTCAATGAACTTCATAGCCAAAACAAACAGATCATCCTCACTTCAGATAAACCACCCAAGAAAATAGCAGGATTTGAAGATCGTCTCAGAAGCCGTTTTGAGTGGGGAATGCTCATCGATATCCAGCCACCAGAACTAGAAACCAAGCTCTCCATCATCAAAAAGAAGTGCGAACTTAATGGTATCGATTTAAATGACGATATAGTTCAGTATATCGCGACACATATGGGCGATAACATCCGTGAGATAGAGTCTGCCATCATCACACTGCATGGTTACGCATCGATGATGAATCAAACCATCACGCTAGAATTTGCCAAAGATGTGATGAAAGAGCAGATAAAAGAGAAAAGAGAGAGTATAGATTTAGAAGATATCATCAAAGTCATCTCTAAAGAGCTCAATATCAAGCCAAGTGATATCAAGTCTAAAAAGAGATCAAAAAATATCGTAGAAGCTCGCCGTATCGGGATATATCTAGCCCGTACTTTGACACCAAACTCCATGCCAGCACTGGCACAATACTTTGGTATGAAAGACCATACAGCCGTTTCACACAATATGAAAAAGATAAATCAGATGATAGAAGAAAATGAAAACTTCCGCTTAAAAGTAGAAGAGTTAAAAAATACAATCACAACAAAAGGAGAATAGTATAGAGAATAAATGTGAATATATGTGAAAAGGTAACAAAAGTTTTCAAAGCTAAAATATACTATGATTTGGGCATTGGGTTTGAGTTTTCACATTTTCAACACAAACTACTACTATTTCTATAAATTATTATTAATAAAAGGGTTAATTTATGAATATTGCTATCAACAAAAATGTCTTAGAACATATGCTCATCAACGCACAAAGTTTCTTAGATAAAAAAGATTCATCACAAATCACTTCTCATGTACTTTTACATGCACTAGATGGTAATCTCACCATAAAAGCAACTGACTTTGAGATAGGTATCTCTATGGATACTACCAATATACAAGTTGCTTTACCAGGACTTGCTACGGCTAATGGTAAAAAGCTTTTAGACATCATAAAGATACTAAAAGATGATGAAGTCCTTTTAAAGGTAGAAAATGACTTTCTCTTTATCAAGCAAAATAAATCAAAATTCAAACTCCCGATGTTCAATGCTGATGAATATCCAGATTTTCCATCGGTAGAAGATAAATCAAAATTTGAAATCAACCCTTTAGAATTTCTCCATGCTATCAAAAAAATATCTCCTGCTATTGACTCTAATAACCCTAAATATGAACTTAATGGTGCACTCATAGATATCAAAACAGATAAAATCAACTTTGTAGCGACAGATACGAGAAGATTGGCAGTAGCTTCTAGTATGCAAACTACAGAGAAAGAGATAGCCATCATCATTCCTAAAAAAGCTATTGCTGAGATACAAAAACTCTTCTTTGATGAGATGAATATCTATTATGATGAAAATACGATGCTTGTAAAGAGTGAAAACTTCACCTTTTTTACCAAACTCATCAACGGTAAATTTCCAGACTATCAAAGAATCATTCCTCAAGATAAAAAATATGAACTCACACTCAATCGCGACAAAATGATAGATCACTTAAAACAAGTCTCTACTATTTCTCAAGAGATGAAACTCACATTTAGAAATGATGCTATTATTTTTGAAAGTTTAAACGAAGAAAATATTGAAGCTAGAACACAACTTGACTTTATATCAAACCTCACAGAAGATATTGTATTGGCAGTCAATAGTAAATATCTTTTAGATTTCTTAACACACATTGAAAAGAATGAATTTAAATTAAGGTATAATGATTCTACTTTACCGTTTATGCTCTCTAGCGATGAGTTTATAACGGTCATCATGCCTATCATGATATAGATAATTTAAAGGATATATACGCATGGAAAAAAATTACGGCGCATCCAATATCAAGGTCCTCAAAGGGCTAGAAGCAGTACGAAAAAGACCAGGAATGTACATCGGAGATACCAATATTGGTGGTCTCCATCATATGATTTATGAAGTAGTCGATAACTCTATCGATGAAGCGATGGCAGGATATTGTGACAAAATCACAATCGAAATTACCAACGAAGGTTCTGCGATTATCTCTGATAATGGACGAGGTATCCCAACAGATATGCATGAGGGTGAAGGCGTCTCAGCAGCAACAGTCGTATTGACGGTATTACATGCAGGTGGTAAATTTGATAAAGATACTTATAAAGTCTCTGGTGGGCTTCATGGTGTGGGTGTCTCAGTTGTCAATGCACTTTCTAAAAAACTTATCTTAAAAATCAATCGTAACGGTAAAAAACATTATCAAGAATTTGAAAAAGGTATCCCAGTTGGTGTCTTAGAAGAAGTCGGCACCACCAATCGCACGGGAACTAGTGTCGAGTTTTGGCCTGATGATACCATCATGGAAGTGACAGATTTTAATTATGAAACACTTTCCAAACGCTTTAAAGAACTTGCCTACCTCAATCCTAAAATCACTATACAGTTCAAAGACAACCGCGTAGGAAAAGATGAAACTTATCACTTTGAAGGTGGTACGCGTCAATTTGTCGAAGATCTCAACAAAGCAGATGCTATCACAAAACCTTTTCAACTCGTCGATAAAGCAGAAGATATCGAAGTAGATATCGCCTTGATGTACAATAGCTCTTATCATGAAACACTCTATTCTTTTGTAAACAATATCAAAACACCTGATGGTGGAACGCATGAGGCGGGTTTTCGTGCAGGACTTTCTCGCGCGATTTCCAAATACGCTTCCAATAATGCTAGTAGTAAAGAAAAAGATGTCAAAATCACTGGCGAAGATGTCCGTGAAGGGCTCATCGCTATTGTTTCTGTCAAAGTCCCTGAACCACAGTTTGAAGGACAAACTAAGGGTAAATTAGGCTCCTCTTATGTGCGTCCAATCGTACAAAAATTTATCTATGAAGCACTCAATAAATATTTTGAAGAAAATCCTATCGAAGCTAAAGCTGTGATGAACAAAGCTTTAGCCGCAGCTAGGGGACGAGAAGCCGCTAAAAAAGCACGAGATTTGACGCGACGAAAAGATACGATGTCTGTTGGCACACTCCCTGGTAAATTAGCAGATTGTCAAAGCAAAGATGCCTCTATCTCTGAAATCTACCTCGTGGAAGGGGATTCTGCTGGGGGTTCGGCAAAACAAGGACGGGATAGAGTATTTCAAGCTATTTTACCTTTGAAGGGTAAAATTTTAAATGTTGAAAAATCTCGTATTGATAAAATCTTAAAATCAGAAGAGATCACCAATATCATCACAGCGATGGGATGTGGCATCGGTGAAGAGTTTGATGAAGAGAAATTACGCTATCACAAAATCATTATCATGACAGATGCAGATGTAGATGGTAGTCATATCCAAACACTCTTACTGACCTTTTTATTTAGATTTTTGCGTCCTGTTATTGAGCAAGGCTATGTGTACTTGGCACAACCACCATTGTATCGTTATAAAAAGGGTAAAAAAGAGATTTACCTCAAGGATGATAAAGCACTCAACGAATACCTCATAGAAAATGGCATTGATAGCCTAGAAGTCGAAGGTATGGGTAAAAATGATTTGGTAGATCTCTTTAAGATTATTGCAGCGTATCGTGGCACACTCCATGAGCTTGAAAAACGCTTTCATGTTTTGGAAGTGATTCAATACCTCATAGAAAATCCTGATGTACGAAAGCTCAAAGGTGAAGCACTTTATACAAATCTAGAAACTTATATTAATTCACTGGGATACAACATACTCAATAAAAAAGTGAGTGAAGAGGTCGTGCATCTGTATGTGCAAAATCTTGATGGATTGGAAGAGATAAGGGTAGATGATATGCTTTTAACCAATCCACTCTTTGCAGAAGCAATCCATATCTATGATAAAATTTTGGAGAGAGAGACAGATAAAGATGCTAGTACACTGCTTGCAATGTTAGATGATGTCGAAAAATCAGCCAAAAAAGGTGCTTATATCCAACGCTATAAAGGTCTAGGTGAGATGAACCCAGAGCAATTATGGGATACGACGATGGACCCTGAAAATAGAAGACTTTTGCGTGTCATCATCGATGATAGTATGGAAGCGAGTGATACTTTCACCCTCTTTATGGGGGATGAAGTGGAACCGAGACGAAACTATATCCAAACCCACGCTAAAGATGTAAAACATTTGGATGTGTAAGTGATGAAATATGGTGAAAAAGAGATCTCTGAGTTTGATGTCGAAAAAGATTTAGAGATTTGGCCCAATAAACATGATAAAAATTATGTGATAAAAGTGACTTTACCAGAGTTTATGGCGCTTTGTCCTCGTTCTGGTTATCCTGATTTTGCGACGATTTACATCGAATATATTCCTGATAAATTTGTCGTAGAACTCAAAGCCATCAAACTCTATATCAACTCTTTTATGAAACGCAATATCTCTCATGAAGATGCTGCCAATGAAATCTATGATACGATAGAAAATAAAATAAAACCAAAATGGCTCAAAGTCATAGCAGATTTCAATCCCCGTGGCAATGTCCATACTGTCATAGAAATAGATAGCGAAAAACTCCTATCATGATAAGCCCCAAACTCATCGAATCTTTCTTTACCGCTGCATCTATACAGCGCTGGAATGATTATCCTCGTATGGTTGATTTGGTAGAGCTTGACAAACAAGCGCACAAATTTATCATCGCTTATTTTATCGCCAAGATGGAAGATGATGTTGATATGTCCGCACTGATTGAAGCGGGGATATTTGAATTTTTGCGCCGTGTTGTGGTGACAGATATCCGCCCTGATGTCTTTAGAAAGATGCTTCAAAAGAAAAAAACAGAACTCAATGAATGGGTTATTACCCGTCTTCATGATAGCCTCATAGAACTAGAAGATGGTTCATTTGTAGAACGCTTTACGAGCTTTTTGCGTGATGATGAGATGTATAAAAAAGAGCGATTTATCTTAAAAGCTGCCTCTTATATCTCAACAAGATGGGAATTTTCTATCGTTTATCAAACGAGCCAATTTCTCAACGACATCGATGAAGTCAAAAAAGCGGTTGATGAAGAGATGGAAGACTATTATGAACTCATAGGGGTGAGAAAGATAGCACTCAAGCAGAAACTTTCACGCTTCATAGATCTCTCAGGACGGCTTAGATTTCAAAAACGCTGGGCACAGACACCAAGAGTACCTGAAACTTCTGTTTTGGGTCATATGCTCATCGTAGCGCTCTTTTCGTACTTTTATTCTAAAGAGATAGGTGCGTGTAAAAGTCGCCTTGAAAACAACTTCTTTTGCGCGCTTTTTCATGACCTGCCTGAAGCACTCACTAGAGATATCATCACACCCGTCAAATACTCCGTCAGTGGTATGGAAGATATTATCGGCGATATCGAGATACAAAAGATAGAAGAAGAGATTTTACCACTCATTCCTCATCATATACGCGATGAATTTTCTTATCTACTAGGTTTATATGGAGATGGTGAGAAAAATGAATTTCTCAATAAAATCTATCAAAAAAATATCAAAGTTGTTGATACGCTCAATACTTACAACGAAGATAAATATAATGTCATCGATGGTGTGGCACTCAAAGCCTGTGATAAATTAGCAGCCTTTATCGAAGCTTCTCTCTCTTTGGCGCATGGGGTAAAATCAAATGAACTCATATCTGGTAAAAAGCAAATCATGGAGAGTATGCAGAAAAATAAAAATATCGGTGGAGTTGACTTTTATAAGTTAGTGATGGAAATAGAGGAGTATCTAAACCCCCCTCAAGGTTCCCACGGCACATGAAAAGAAGAGGTGTGCTGCTGTGTTCCCACCCTGACACATTGTCTCTAAATTCCATTGCATAGGTCTTAAGGAGAGCAGTCAAAAAGCCGATGCTTTCTCAATGCTCTTCTCTAGAGTGGGGATTTTACAACAAGAGAACTTAAATAGCTCTAAAAGGAGAATCACGATGCTAAGTAAACGAAGAATCAAAGGATGGTTTCTCTCTTTTTTCAGAGAACTATTTGTCTATCACAACTCTTCACTAGAATTTCGTGCCAAATTACTAGCGGCGATGATTGGTGCAAACCAAGACATGGATGAATGTGAGTTAGATATATTAGAAGAGATTGCCAAAGAGATATATCCTGATGATGAAGCACGGGTTGATGTACTCATTCGTACAACAAAAGAGTATGTCAAAAAAATCATTGACAAAAATGGCTTGGAACTCAATGAATTGATCAAGAGTATCGATAGGTCATTGAAAGAAGAAAAACGCTTTTGTGAAAAGATCAATATAGAACGATTAAGTCGCTTGTTAAAGTGTTCACAAGGTGACGAAGAGACACAACTGACACAAACAAGAATCTTAGAATACCTCCAAAATGAGATAGAATTTAATATGGATAAAAAAGTTTAAACCTTTTATGCTATAATCCCCTTCCTTGTAGAGAGGTGGCCGAGTGGTCGAAGGCGCTCGCCTGGAACGCGGGTATAGGGCAACCTATCGAGGGTTCGAATCCCTTCCTCTCTGCCATATATGCTATCATGATAATAAATTTTGCTACAATAGAAAAGTTTATTTCAAGGAATCTATCATGATAAAGTTTATATCACTACTATTTATTGCCCTATTATTTACAAATTGTTCTACTAAAAATCTTTCGCCCGTCAATGTTACGGATTATTTTTGGACAGCTCAACAAGAGAAGAAATTAGATGATGCCAAGAAATTTGTAAGAGAGCGTGACAGTAAAAATGTAGCGTTACAAAAGAGTATCAAAATCAAACGCTTCACTTTCCAAGATGCCAAGATTGATGGTGATGAAGCTACCGTACCAACGACGATGTATTTAGAAGGGATGTTTTCCAAAAAGAGAAAAGATGAAGTACAAGTCGATTTTGACACTTATCTGCAAAAGACAGATGATGGATGGAAAGTCAATCTTACTGAGACTAAAAAAGCCCTCTATATCGAAGTTGCTAAAAGATTTACAAAGGGTCTAGGTGCTGGCATACTCTCAGAGATTCAAAATAAAATGGGTGATTTAAAGCAGTTTCAATCTATCTTTGAAGAGATGATACAAGGTATGAAAAAGTCCTTAGGAAAATAATATGTATGAATTTATAGTCTTACTCGTTACTATCATGATAGCAGGCGGCTTGGTCTGGGCATATATCAAGTATCTCAATGAAAAAGGAGAGCGACTTAAGCTCATCAATCAAGGCATCTGCCCCTCTTGCAAAAAAGAGACGATAGAAGTGGTAGATCAAAAAGGTGGTGGCTGTTCTGGTACAGCATTTGTCGAGTTTAAGTGTCGCGCTTGTGACTATCATGATAGCTTCAATATCGGTGGTGGTTCTTGTGGAAGTGGAGGTTGTAAGGTATAAAATAGTTTTTAAAGTAAAATTAAATTAAACTTTTTCTCTTTTTTGTCGATATTGTTTGTGAATTTAACAGTTCAAAATAAATTCCAGGCAAAAGGAGCCTCCCCCAATGAAAAGAAATCTTTTTACAAAAAGTATAGTCGTCTCTGTTGCACTTAGTGCACTATTAGCAGGTTGTGGTAGTACAACAGCGAATGATACTAAAACAGATACAACACAAACTACAAAAACAATCACAGGTAAAGCAGTTGATGGTTACCTCCAATATGCAACAGTCTGTTTAGATATAAACAAAGATGGCTATTGTCAACAAGAAGAACCCTCTACACAAACAACACTTGATGGTTCATTTAAACTAGATATTAACCCAGAGGTAGAGAAACAAGCAGGTTTTGATGAAGCGATGTTATTGGTCTATGGTGGTAAAGATGTGGATACAGGAAGTGATTTTAGAGGTAAACTCTTAGCACCTGTCGATGCCAAGACAATCAATGTCACACCGATTACAACACTGATAGCAAAAGCCGTACAAAAAGAGCTAAAAAAAGAGAACAGACTCTCTAAAGAAGAGCTAAAAGCAAAAATTGACACTTCCAAAGAACAAGTAGCAGCACTTTTGGGCTTAGATATATCGGAGCTTGTTAAAGATCCTGTAGCAGATAAAGCTACTAATCCTGCACTCATCAAAAAGGCATTAAAACTTCAAAAAACTATCGAGATGGCAACTTTAAATGGCAATAATGATGCTATTGAAAAGGCATATGAGAAATTAGCGGATAATTTAGAGAATGCCCAAGATCATAAAGACTTTGTAACATATTTACAAAATTCACTACAAGTAGGACTTTCCAAGAGAAAGGATATAAAAAATATCAGTGAAAATATTGATAAAGCATATGATGAATTTGATGGAGATTTAGCGAAAGTTGCTTTTGTGACAAAAGAGGATTTGAAAAAAGCCAAAGAAGGTAAAGATATTGAAAAAAGAGATCAAAATGATAGCTATTTTAAAGCAGATTTTGATTGGGATAAAGCTTATATAGTAAGTGATTTAGAAGATATTGGTATCGAAAATCCAAGTGATGATGTAATTGCAAAAATAAAAGAGATACACACAGAGATAAAACCTGGAGATTTAAAAGATATTGACAAATCGTTAAAAGAGAGAGATAATGAACTTTACAAACAAATAGATGAAGCCTTGAAACAAAAAAAGGAACAAATCGAAAAGAGACAAGAGCATGAAAAAGCAAAAAAAGACCCTGATGTAAAAGTAGATTTAAAAGCGATGTTGGCCAATAAAACAGTTTATTTTATAGATACAGATTTTGATAACAATAGTGGAAATGTATCTGTAAATCTTTCTGAAATAAACTTTAATAGTGATGTTAGTATGGCTACTATTGGGGATGAAAAGAGCAGATTAAAAATTGAAGGCAACAATATTTATGCGCAAGAGAGAGATACTTTAACATTTAAACAAGAAACAGAAGATTTCTATGCATTTTATGCTGAAGATGGTGAAGAAGTAAAGTTTTATAAAACTAAAGAAAAGGCAGAGCTAAATCGTGCAGAGATGGAGAAAAAAATTGAAAAAGGAAAAACATCCCAAGAAGGGCAGTTAGTAGAAGCTATTGACACTGAAACCTCCACTACTGACACAAGAGAAGAAATAAAAAAATATCTCTAAATTTATTTCACAAACGAGTAGAGGAGTTTAATCTCCTCTGCCCAAATACTCTCATCGATGGTCTCAAGTACCATCGGTATATCATCTATGCGCTCATCATTCATCAAAAAACGAAATGCATCAAGTCCTATTTTGCCTTTTCCTAGGCTATCATGACGATCGACATGGCTTCCAAGATCTGGCTTTGAATCGTTGATGTGCATTCCCATGAGATATTTAAACCCTATGATGTCATCAAATTCTTGCCAAGTTTTATCGTAGGCTTCACGAGTACGGATATCGTATCCTGCGGTAAACATATGACAAGTATCGATACAGACTCCCACACGGCTTTTATCGATAGAATTTTCTATCAAGTAGGCTAGATGCTCGAATTTAAAGCCTAGATTACTTCCCTGTCCTGCGGTATTTTCGATGACGAGTTTGACATTGTTTGTCTTTTGGATAGCTTCATTCATAGAATTTGAGATACGCTCTAGGCACTCCTCGGTGCTGATTTTTTTGAGGTGGCTACCGGGGTGATAGTTGAGACGATCTAGCCCTAGTTGTTCACATCGGTTCAGCTCATCGATAAAGGCATCAAGAGATTTCACCCTCTTCTCCTCTTCAGGATGTCCGAGGTTGATAAGATAGCTATCATGAGGAAGGACATGTTTGGGTAAAATCTCTGCTTCATCTAGATTTTTTTTAAATTTAGTCATCGTCTCTTCATCAAGGGGTTTGGCTTTCCATTGGCGTTGATTTTTAGTAAAGAGTGCAAAGGCTTTGGCACCTATGGCTTTGGCATTTAAAGGTGCATTAAACACGCCACCCGCTGCACTGACATGTGCACCTACAAACTTCATTTAGTGTAACTCTCTGAGCTTGATGATGATTTTATTTTGTAAATCTTTAAAATAGATACTACCTGGCGTGATTTTGTACTTGATATCATAAAGTGGAGATTTGATGCGTTGCATAAAACCATTGCTCGTTTTTTTGAGATTTTCACCACCAAAGATAGGCTGGGATGTCAAGACATGGTTGATGAGATCATAAGGGTAATCAGCACTTAAATAGTTTGCATTAAATTCTTGTTTTGTTCTACAAAAGTGATCAACACAGACATCATCAGAAATTTTGAGTTTTACAAGAGGTTTACCTAATGCTAAGACTTGTAAATCTATGACACCATTGTCTATCTTCATAAAACCTGCATCTGAAAAAGAGAATTTTTTCGTTTTAAGTGTCGTGACATAGGACTTTGAATTGGATTTGTTCAGTAGATTATCTGCTTCCTCTGCCACTGGTGTTAAATCAATCGTCTTTTGAGGTTCTTGTACTGTTTGATTCACTGGCGTTTGATATGTTTTATGCGGTGTGATAGGTTTATAACTTACCGGAGGTTTTGCTCTTACTGTGATTGGTTTGGTACCACATCCTGCTAAGAGTAAGAAGGCAGAAAGAAGTAGTATATTTTTGTACATAAAATTTCCTTAAGTCATTTTAGAAGCCTATATTAGCACACAATTAGTTATTTAAAAGCAAAAGTTGGATATATTCCCTAAATTTTAATTACTTATAAGGATAGAGATGAACATTAAGACAAACAAGATTGATACGGCAAATGCTACGGTTGAAGTGACAATTCCAAAGGCTTTTATCGATACAAAAGAAAACGCCATTGCCCAAGCTGCTGCAAAAGATATGAAAGTAGATGGTTTTAGAAAAGGGAAAGTACCTACGCATATCGTAAAAGCAAGATATGGTGCTAAACTCAATGAAGATGCAAAAAACGAAGCGATTCGTGAAGCTTATGAAAAAGCATTAAAAGAGTTAAATCTTGATGCTTCTGCAATCATCGGTGAGCCTCGTGTGACAAAGTTTGATGAAAAAGATGGCAACATTGATGCAGAAATCCAAATCGCATTAAGACCAGATATCGTTATCGAAGGGTACAAAGACTTTATCCCTGAAATCAAAAAACCAAAAGTGACTGCTAAAGAAGAGAAAGAGAAATTAGAAGAGCTTTTAAAATCCACAGCTTCACTGCAAAAACTCAAAAGAAAAAGAGCAGCAAAAGATGGTGATTTTGTACTGATTGATTTTGAAGGTTTTAAAGATGGAGAGCCATTTGCTGGTGGAAAAGCAGAAGCGTATACACTTGAATTAGGTTCAAATACCTTTATTCCAGGTTTTGAAGAACAAATCATCGGTATGAAATATGACGAAGAAAAAGAGATTAATGTCACCTTTCCAGAGGATTATCAAGCAGCGGATTTAGCGGGTGCTGAAGTAATGTTCAAAGTAAAGCTTTTAGAGATTCAAGAAAAAGTCGTTCCTGCCGATGTAGATGAAGAGACATTGAAAAAGCTATTACCACAAGAAGAAGCTCCAACAGAAGCGTTGTTGAAAGAGAAGATTAAAGAGCAATTAGAGAATGAAAAACTCTCAAAACTTTATCAAGAAGAGATTAAACCAAAGTTTGTTGAATCATTGGTAAAAGAGTTCAAAATTGATCTTCCTGAAAACATCGTAGAGCAAGAGATGGATATGGCATTTAGAAATGCGCTCAACACAATGAGTGAAGATGAAGTGAAAAAGCATACTGCTGATGAAGAGGCTGTTAAAGCAAAAAGAGAAGAGTTTAGAGCAGATTCTGAAGATTCAGTCAAATTGACATTCATCGTGGATGAATTGGCAAGAAAAGAAGAGATTGTCGTTGATGATCAAGAAGTGATGCAGATGATTTATATGGAAGCCATCCAAAGTGGTCAAGACCCACAAGCGTATATGAAACAATACGAAGAACAAGGTCTTTTACCAGCAGTCAAGATGGCTATCATCGAAGATAAATTGTTTTCAAAACTTTTTAATGAAAAAGCAAAATAATAAAAACAGTAGGAGAAAATATGAGTTATGTTCCAATAGTCATTGAAAAAACAGGTCGTGGAGAGAGAAGTTATGATATCTATTCAAGACTTTTAAAAGATAGAATCATCATGTTAAATGGTGAAGTACATGACGGTATGGCATCGACTATTGTGGCGCAACTTCTTTTCCTAGAAGCAGAAGATCCTGATAAAGATATCTACCTCTATATCAACTCTCCAGGTGGTGTGATTACCGCAGGGATGGCGATGTATGACACGATGAATTATATCAAGCCTGATGTGAGCACGATTTGTATCGGTCAAGCGGCTTCTATGGGGGCATTTTTACTTTCAGCTGGAGCAAAAGGGAAACGATTTGCACTTCCAAATGCGCGTATCATGATACACCAACCTTCAGGTGGTGCACAAGGACAATCAACAGATATCCAAATCCAAGCTAAAGAGATTCAACGCATGAAAGATTCTCTCAATGCATTGATTGCTGAACAGACTGGACAGAGTGTAGAAAAAGTCGAAGCAGATACAGAGAGAGATAACTTTATGTCTGCACAAGAAGCGATGGACTATGGTCTTGTTGATAAAGTGTTAGAAAAACATTAAGGGTTTGTGATGTTGACGCTGATAAATGATGAAGAGATGGTAGCAAACAAGAGAGTCACTCCAAAAGCTGAGGTCTCTCAAGATAGAAAAAAAGAGACTGTTTTAAGAAACTTAACACAGCTTTCAAAGCAGGTGATGGGAAAACTAAATAAAGATGATGTGCCTCCTACGCCTGAAAATTATAAAATCTATTTTGATGCGCAACTTGAAACAAAGCCCCAAGATCAACAACGAGATATAGCTCAGATTTTAGAACTAGAAGAAGAGATTGAAGCTGATCATACTGTTCTACTAGAAAAAGATATACAAAATGCTTTTATCTATGTCAAAAGTATGACAGAGTCTATCGCTAAAGCCTATACAAAAATCAGCCATATGAAAAAACTCACGAAAGAAAAAGAACGAGAGATTGAAGTCAATCCTAGTAAATTGGCATTAGTATCTTATGAAGAAGATTTAGAAGCACTTGAAGCGATATTAGAAAAAGAGTTACACGCTATCAAAAGTCGCTATAATGCAACAGCAGAGCTTATCAGACACTTTAATCAAAATAGTATTTTCGATAAAAAATATGGCATCTACAATAAAAAATATATGCTTAAAACACTTGACGCAGTGTTAAAAAGTGTCAATAATTTTCAACACCACAATACACTTTTGGCTATCAAAATAAAACCAGAATCTTTGAACAGTATCCATCACCAAAAAGATAAAGCATTGATTAATATCACACTTGCAAAATTGCTTCTTAAGCGTTCAAGAAGGTCAGATATAGTAGCACACTATGAAGAGGGAATTTTTATGATTCTCTTAAAGCATACAGATTTAGAACAAGCGCAAATAGCGATAGATAGAATCACTGATATGATAGAAACTTCCAATTTTATCGTTGATTCTACAAGCGTGGATATAAAGCTCAATTTTGGTCTTGCATCGGTTGTAAGTACCAAGACTAAAGAAGAAATTCTCATCGAAGCAATCGATAATTTATAGGCTATCATGATAAGAGAAATCATTACATATCCTAACAAGATACTAAAAGAAAAATCTAAAGATGTGGAAACTTTTGATGAAGCTTTACACACACTTTTGGATGATATGTATGAGACGATGATATCCAAAAATGGCATCGGGCTTGCAGCCATCCAAATAGCAGAGCCCAAAAATGTACTCATCATCAATCTCCCAAATCAAGATGATAAACAAGAAAAATCAGACCTGATAGAAATCATCAACCCTGCCATACTAGAGCGTAAAGGTTCTACGCTTTATACAGAGGGCTGTCTTTCTGTACCTGAGTATTATGAAGATGTCGAACGCGCAGAGTGGATACGCGTCACCTATCATGATAGGCATGGAACTTTGATAGAAAAAGAGTATGATGGTCTCATGGCGATAGCGATGCAACATGAGATGGATCATCTCAAAGGGGAGCTTTTTATCGAGAAACTCTCCTTTTTAAAACGCAAAAAATTTGAAAAAGAGTGGAAGAAAAAACTTAAAGGCAAGTAGATGAAAACCATCCATTGTGCAACGATTGATGGTTTTGATGCCAAAGTCGTTGATGTTGAAGTCGCCTTTGTGAGAGCCTTGCCTAGCTTTACTATCGTAGGACTTGCTCAAACTTCTATCCAAGAATCCAAAGAACGCATCAAATCCGCCCTCTCTACTATCGAGTTTAAATTTCCTCCCCAAAAAGTCACTGTCAATCTCTCCCCATCTGATTTGAGAAAAGAGGGAAGTCATTTTGATTTGCCTATCGCCTTGCTCATCGCCTTGCAAAAGGAGAAGGTGACTTTTGATGGCTTTATGGCATTTGGCGAGCTGGGTCTTGATGGTACGCTCAAAGATACCAACTCTCTTTTTGCTATCATACTTTCACTCGCGCAAGAGGGCTTGATCAAAAAAGTCATCATCCCTCAAGAGAGTGTTGAAAAAATCTCTAAAATACCCGCTTTAGAAATCTATCCAGCACAAAATCTCCAAGAAGCCCTAGCGATATTTATGATGCCACAAGAGGCTATCATGATACGCTCAAATGGTATCGTACAAAGAGATGAAAATGAGATTTTTGAACTTGATTTTAGAGATATAAAAGGACAAGAGATAGCCAAACGCGCCTCACTCATTGCTGCAGCTGGGATGCACAATATCCTCTATGAGGGCAGTCCAGGTTGTGGTAAGAGTATGTCTGCAAAACGCCTGCGTTATATCTTGCCACCGATGAGTCAAGAGGAGATACTTTACAAAGCCAAGCTTGATGCACTAGATGGTGTTGAGCCCGATTTTAAGCCTATCCGTCCTATGCGTTCTCCTCATCACTCTTCTACGCGGGCAAGTATCTTTGGTGGTGGCAGTAAGAGTGCAAAAATTGGAGAAATTGCTCTTGCGCATCACGGGATACTTTATTTTGATGAATTTCCTCATTTTCCTAAGGCGATTTTAGAATCTCTGCGTGAGCCTTTGGAGGATTATTCTATGTTGATATCTCGGGTCAATTCCAAGATAACCTATCCTACCAAATTCCTCTTTGTAGCATCGATGAATCCCTGTCCATGTGGCAATCTTTTGAGTGTGAAAAAAGATTGTCGCTGTTCTGATTTAGAGATTAAGCGCTATAAAAATCGTCTCTCTTCTCCGCTGCTTGATAGGATAGATCTCTATGTGCAAATGGATGAAATCACGCCAGAAGATAGATCGACTATCACTTCACAGCAGATGCATGAACAAGTCAAAAAAGCCTTTGAAAGACAACATCAAAGAGGACAAGATGAACTCAATGGCAAGATGAGTGATAAAGAGATTGAAAAGTTCTGCACACTTGATAGTGAAAGCCAAGCCGTGCTTGATAGCGCGGTCAATCGTTTTGATCTCTCACAACGGGCTATCAAAAAGGTGCTCAAGGTAGCACGAACCATCGCAGACTTGGATGCCAAAAAAGAGATAGAAAAAAAGCATCTCTTAGAGTCTCTTCAATATCGTATCAAATCATAGTTTTGCTATCATGATAGGCAACAAAAGGGGTGTATCATGATAAGCGTCTTTCAAGAAGTAGCCACTTTAGATAAAAAGTGCTATGAACAGTACCATTTGAGTGAAGATTTGCTGATGGAACATGCAGCTTTGGGTCTAAAAAAGCACTTACCATGTGAGAAAAAAAAGATACTCATCGTGGCAGGCTCTGGTAACAATGGCGCAGATGGGATAGCCTTAGCACGCTTGATACAAGGCTATCATGATAGCAGTCTATACCTACCAAATGCTGTGAAATCTCCTATGGCGATGCTACAACTCAAACGCGCTAAAAGTGTCGGTGTAAAGATAGTTGAAAACATTGATGGTGATTATGATGTCGTCGTGGATGCACTCTTTGGATCAGGACTCAATCGCCCTTTAGATGAAAAAACGCAAAGCCTCATTAGAGAAGTAAATGCAAAAAATGCTTATAAAATATCTTGTGATATTCCTAGTGGATTGACACAGACAAAAGAGCCTTTTATCGCCGATAAAACAGTGACAATGGGTGCCTATAAAGAGGCACTTTTTTTAGATGGCGCAAAAGATTTTGTAGGTGAAATAGTTTGTGTAGATTTGGGTGTGGACGCATCGCTATATGAAGATGAAAGTGATACTTTTGTGTTAGAAGAGAACGATATGAAACTACACCACCGATATAAGCAAGACACGCATAAAGGGCATTTTGGACATCTAAGCGTCATCGCAGGAGCCAAACAAGGTGCAGCAGTTTTAGCAGCCAAGGCGGCTTTGGCATTTGGTGCTGGTTTGGTGACGGTCGTGGAGAATGAGCCTTATGTCATCCCTGCTGAATTGATGAGCGCTTCTACGCATCCAGAAAATACCACAGCATTTTGTATCGGTATGGGGCTAGGAAATGCTTATGATGATGAGTATTTATCGCACTTTTTACTCTATCATGATAAGCCTATGTTGGTGGATGCAGATCTCTTTTACAACCCTATCATGATAGAGGTTTTAGCCCGAAAAAACCTTATTATCACACCCCATCCAAAAGAGTTTATCGCAGTGCTAAAGATGACAGGCATAGCGGATATCATGATAGAAGAATTACAAGAAAATCGCTTTTTATATGCAAGAGCATTTTCTAAAAAGTATCCTGATGTTGTCTTGGTCTTAAAGGGTGCAAATACACTCATCGCATATCAAGAGCACATCTATATACAGAGATTTGGTACTAGTGCACTGAGCAAAGGTGGCAGCGGTGATGTTTTGGGTGGCTTGATAGCTTCGCTGTTGGCGCAGGGATATCGTCCATTGGATGCAGCGATAACGGGTACTTTAGCGCATGCACTTTCATCTCGTAACTTTTCTAAAAATTCTTATGCACTCACACCAGATGATTTGATAGAAGGTGTAAAATGTCTCTAAAACGCATCGCCATAGCCTTTTCAGGAGAGGGAAGCAATCTAGAAGTGCTGATAAAAGCCTTACACCAAAAACATTTTGGAGATTTCAAAGTAGAAGTGGTCGCTGCTATCACCAACAACCCCAAAGCAAAGGGCATAGCGCGTGCCAAAAAGTATGGTGTAGATGTTATCATGATAGATCACCGAGACTATAAGAGTCGAGAAGCATTTGATACCAAGCTTGTTGCTACAATCAAGGCGCTTAGGGTTGATTTGGTGGTGTTGGCGGGTTTTATGCGTATCCTCACTCCCATCTATACAAAACATATACGCTCTATCAACATTCATCCCTCTTTGCTTCCTGCTTTTAAAGGGGCAAATGCCTTGCAAAGAAGCTTTGAATCTAATGAAAATATCGTAGGTGTTACCGCCCATTTTGTAGTCGAAGAGGTAGATGGTGGTGAAATCATCATGCAAAAGAGTTTTGATAAATTAGGGATGGATTTTGAAACCTTTAAAGCAAACATTCACGCCTGTGAACATGAGATATTTCCACAAGCTGTGGTGAAAGTGTTAGAGG
>CAZCUH010000021.1:0-18338 GCA_964501795.1 uncultured Sulfurospirillum sp. | reverse complement strand
AAGCTCACACCATTTTCATCAATAATCTTTTTGACGATATTGAGTCCGATACCAAAACCTCCCTTGTCCATATTTTCACGATAGTAGCGTTCAAATATTTTATCAGCCCTCGCAATCCCCACACCATAATCTCTGACTTCAAAGATTATCTGCTTATCATGATAGGAGAGTGTGACCTCAATCTTACTATTTTCATAAGAGTATTTGATGGCATTGGAGAGGGTATTGTCTATGATCCGTTGTAGTTTTGTTTTATTGAACTCTATCATGATAGAGTTCTCTACATCCACCTCTATCATGATAGCCCGCTGTGATGCCACAACTTGAAAATAATCAATCCTATCTATCAAAAATGCACTAAAATCAATCGTCTCTTTTGGATACTCAATAGAATCTTCTTTGATAAGATAATCCATATCATTATAGATATTTGAGAGTGTCTTTGCAGCAGCTTTGATACGCGTGAGGTATTTATCCTCTCCATGTTTCATCGTAAAGAGATCGATATTGACATTGATGATACTTAAAGGGGTATTGATCTCATGCATTGAATCTTTCATAAAATTATCAAGCTGAGAATTGACCTTTTCAAAAGGCTGTGCAAAGTGTTTGAAGATAAAATAAGAGATAAAAAAGAGTATCACCAAAATCAAGAGTCCAATCAGCAAGCCTACTTGATAAATCTCATAATTTTTACTCTCTGATTCAATGATGAGATAATCAGCGTTAAAATAGTGTTTCTTGGGCAAAGGTTGCACAAAAAATCGTCTATTTCCATAACTATAATACCCCTTTGTCATGATAAGGGGTACCTCATCAATCAGAGAAAATATAGGATGAAAGTTTTCATCATAAAGTCCCGCTTTCGTCTCATTGTAACGCGGAAAATCAAAATAAGAATCCTCTCCACTAGGTTTATACTGATCCATCTTAGCGATAATCTTATGAGAAAGATTTTTAAGATAGAGTGCATGTTTGGCTTCATTGATATGTATCACTAGCTGCATATAGACAAAAAGGGGTACGATTAATATCGCCGCAATGATAAGTGCATAGATGATACCATACTTCAGTGCATAGCCATCACGAGATTCAAGCCTCAATCTTATATCCTAAACCACGCACATTGACTATCAATTCATGCGATAACTTTTTTCGGAGTTTATTGATTTGCACGCGAATATTGGCTGGGTCGATATCCTCTCCCCAGACTTCTCTTTGAAACGCCTCGATACTGACAACAGACCCTCGATGCTTGATAAGCGACTCCAAAATCCGCTTTTCTGTTTTGGTCAACTCTAGGGTTTTCTCTTCTTCAAGCAAGACAAAGCGCTTACTATCATAACTGTAAATATTATTGAGTTTAATCAGACCTTTTTTGGCATGTAAGCACTCTGCACGCAGTGCATGTTCTACACGAATTTGCAACTCTTTGAGGTCAAAAGGCTTCTTGATATAATCACAACAGCCTTGTTCATACCCTTTGGCTAAATCATCCACATGGGTCAAAGAGGTGAGAAAGAGTGCGGGTATCATGATATCCCTCTCACGCAAGGCTTTTAAGAGCTCAAATCCATCCATCCCTGGCACCTTTACATCCAACAACAAGAGATTATAGCCACCATGATACGCTGCATCAAAAGCCAAATCACCATTTTCAAAGCTATCCACACTAAACCCTAAATCAACCAAAAACTCCTCCACACTCACACGAAGCGCATACTCATCTTCTAGCAATAGTATCTTCACCGTATCTTTCCTTCTATCTTCTTTTTATACTTGTTATTGACAATGCTACTGAACTCTTTTTCTTGCTCATCTTGCAAGGCATCCATCTGCATCGCCCCACTCTCTTCTACATTATAAAGGTCTGTTTTAGACATATTGAGAAAAAAGGAGATATTCTCTTTCATCTTTTCATACTTCTCAATGTGTCTTCTATCTACGGAGAGGATATAATAGCCGATTTTTTCGCCAGAAGAGTCACGCATCACATCAATCACATGCAAAAATTTATCTCTCAAAAGAAAATTTTCACTCTCAATGGCTTGCGCATCTATCTGCTTTAAATCAGCCAGTACAATGCTGTTATAATTTTTATTGGAGACGACAAAGTTAGCAAAAGAGGGGTTTTCACGCATCAAAGTCGCGACATTTAAAAACTTATCATACATCAATATGGTCAATTCTATGTCCCGTTTTCGCAAAATCATCGTAATCTCATCAAAAGTTTTTATCGCCTCAACATAGCCTATCAACTCACCTTTTTCTTTAATCGGTGTTGTGGCTTTAATCGTCAATAATCGCCCAGGATCGATAGAGACTTTGGGTTTGCGAATCTTGCGTATGAGCTGCAAATCCTCACGAAATCCTTCTAGTGGCATACCTGCAAAATTATTGTCCCAACTTCTAGCAAAGATATACAAATCTTTTGTCAAAAGCTGCGTTCTGACATCTTTGATAAAGGTATATTGTTTGAGTTTATTGAGCTTGTTGATGAGGATCTCATATCCCAAATCCTCTTCTCCATCCATCAGTGCCTCTTTAAGGGCTTTATCTCCCGATAAGGAGACTGATAAAAAGAGGGCATTGGATTTTTGGATATCCATCTCATGGCGAAAAAGTGTCAAGATATTATCTGAAACTTCATTGAGTTTACTATTTTCTACTTTGGCATTGACCCACAAAATAGAAGCTATCATGATAGCAAATAGTATAAAAAAAAGTGATAAAAAAAGCACTTTGTAATTTTTTAACATCAGACCCCTTTGGTGTTTAAATTGTACCCAAAAATCGTTATATTCCCCTTTTTTATCAAGACTCTACTACAATATGAAAAAACAAAAGAGTACTTATTAGATGGCTGATGACGCAGAAAAGACGGAAGAACCCTCCCCCAAGAAGATTGAAGATGCCAAAAAGGAAGGCAATGTCCCTCGTAGCCAAGATGCAAGTGGCTTTGTCACACTGCTTGTTGCGGTAGCGGCTACTTTTGCATTGCTTGGTTTTATCCATGACCGTCTTGATAAACTCTACCTCTATTACAACTCCCTCATAGGCAGGGAACTCACAAAAACAGTCGTTTTCGATATCGGATTTAATTCCCTTAAAGAGTTACTCTTTATGGTCATCCCGCTAGCCTCCATCGTCGCACTTTCAGGAATCATCGCAGGTGTGATGCAATTTGGCTTCAATTTCACCACCAAACCCATCGAACCCAAACTGAGTAAAATAGACCCTATCAAAGGATTTGGTAAACTTTTTTCTATGAAAAAGGTGATTGAAGGTGTCAAAATCACCACCAAAGTTGCTATCATTTTTGCCATTGCCTTTTATTTTCTCTTGGCATTTACCGAGGAGTTAAGTACGGTTATCAATTTTGCACTCATAGCACAATTAAAATGGCTACGGGATAAAGTGATTATTTTAGTAGCGGTGATGCTGATGCTCTTTTTCATCTTAGCCCTTGTCGATCTGCTCATTGTCCGTTTTCAATACTTCAAAGATCTGCGCATGAGCAAACAAGAGGTAAAAGATGAATACAAAAATATGGAAGGTGACCCTCAAGTCAAAGCACGCATCAAAAAAGTACAAATGGAGATGGCACAAAAACGGATGATGCAAGATATCCCCTCTGCGGATGTCATCATCACCAACCCAACACACTATGCCGTCGCTATTCGCTATGATAAGAGTAAAGAAAATGCCCCACGCATCATCGCCAAAGGGGTCGATCATCTCGCCCTCAAGATTAGAGAGATAGGACGCGAAAACCTTATCCAAATCGTCGAAAACCCTCCCCTAGCACGAGAACTCTACAAATCTTGTGAACTAGATAGCACCATTCCCGACACCCTCTACAAAGCTGTCGCCGAAGTCTTGGCTTTTGTCTATCAAGCAAAAAATAAAAAGAGATAAACAGATTGTTAGTAAAAATTAACTAAAATCGCATCAACATAAAATGATGAGGGAGGATTTTTGATGTATCATGATGCACTACAACTCATCGAAGCTTCACATAAAATCACCCTCATCTCACATACCACGCCAGATGGAGATGCCCTAGGCAGTTCTCTAGCCTTTTACTTAGCACTGAAAACAATGGGTAAAAATGTCAAAATCTTTAATGCCACAAAAATCCTTCCACAGCGCTATGACTTCTTGCCCTCCTTTTCTAAAATCACACATACTTTCCCTAAAAATTGTGATTTAGTCATTGCCTTTGATTGTGGTAGCTTTGATAGACTAGGCATTGAAAAAGGTGATTTTAAATGCATCAATATCGATCATCATAAGAGTAACACAGGCTATGGAGATGTCAATATCATCAAAACAAATCACGCCAGTACATCTTCTGTTGTTTTTTCTATGCTAAAATCTCTTGAGATTGCAATTTCCAAGGAGATGGCGATATGTATCTATACGGCTTTGGCAGAAGATACCAATTTTTTTACAACAAAAAATGTCACAAAAAAAGTATTTTCTCTAGCAGGGAAATTGACAAAACGCGGTGCTAATCCTGCTTTGATAGCCCAAAAGATACAACAGAGAAATTCTCTTGCAAAAGTTCGCCTACAAGCGCTCTTTATCCAAAGCATAGAGTTACTTCATGATGGTGCTATTGCAGTAGGTGAAGTGACACAAGAGATGTTTAAAAAAACAGGTGCGCTGCGCTATGATACAACAGAGTTGGTAGATATTTTGCATGATATGGCTACCGTAGAAGTTGCTATATTTATACTGACTTTACCCGATGGAAATTATAAATTTTCCCTAAGAAGTAAAGAACAAGATGTCTCAAAAATCGCAACAAAACTGGGTGGTGGTGGGCATCACCACGCAGCAGGGTTAAGTGTCAAAAAAGAGGAAAAAGAGAATATTCTCCAACAAATAATTAAAGAGGTTACTATATGAGAGAGAGACAAAAGGGCAAGGGATATATCAGAGCATTTTTATTGCTTATGGTTATTGTGGGAATTATATATGGGATACAAAAACTTTTTAAATCAGCACTTTTTGAGAAAAATCCCCCTGTTATAGCACTCAAAGAGAGACTCTTTTGGAACTTACAACAACCACTCAAGATTCCTATCACAGATGATAGTGGATTAAAGAGTGTGCAAGTCATCCTCAGTGATGGTGATAAATCTGTCGCTATTGCACAAAAGGCATTTAAAGCTCCAGCAAAATCTTTTACCGCAAATATCGACTTTCCAAAGCTAGGCTTAAGTCGTAAAAATGGCATCTTAAAGCTCACCATAAAAGCCACAGATATCAGTAAATGGAACTTTTTTACAGGCAACAGCACAAGCAAACAAGCTATCATCAATATCGATGATAAAAAACCAGAAGTCTTTCCACTCATCTCTTCCTACTCTATCACAAAAGGTGGTGCGGGACTGGCTATCTTTAGGGCTACAGATGAGAATCTTGAAAAACTCACTATCCAAACCAATTTTGGTAAAGAATTTGAACCTACCCCTTTTTATAAGAAGGGATATTACGCAGTACTCGTCGCTTGGCCAATCACCCAAAAACGCTTTTCAGCCAAGATAGTCGCCATCGATAAAGCAGGCAACAAAACACGCTCTAGACTGAGCTTTTTTCTTAAAAATAAAAAATATCGCACTTCCACCATCAAAGCAAGTGATAGCTTTGTCAATGGGAAAATCACAGACCTCTCAGAAGATAGACCAAATGATACCAAAGATTTAACACCTGCACAAAAGCTTGACTATATCAATGCAACTTACCGAGGGGAAAATAATAATCTCATCAAAAAGGTTACAAGCAAAGTTGATCACAATATGCTTGAAAATTTTAAATTACAACCTTTTTATCCTCTTAAAAATGGAAAAGTCGTCGCAAGCTATGGAGATCATCGTTACTACAAGTATCATGATAAGGTCGTATCAGAAGCCTATCACCTAGGTATCGACCTTGCTAGTGTAAAAAGAGCTGATATCCTTATCACCAATCCCGGTGTAGTTGTTTTTGCAAATTACAATGGTATCTATGGCAATAACTTAATCGTTTATCACGGCTTAGGACTCTACTCACTATATGGACACTGCTCTTATCTAGCAGTACAAAAAGGCGACATCGTCAATGCTTGGGAAGTGGGTGCTAAAACAGGGGCAACAGGATTGGCGCTTGGAGATCACTTGCACTTTTCTATCCTTATTCAAGGCATTTTTGTCCGTCCTGCTGAATGGATGGATAGCAAATGGATGCAAAGCAATATCACCGATGTTATAGAAGGTGCCAAAAAGATGATTGATAAATAAAGAGAGGAGAAATCACCATCAAAGCAAAACAAAAAAATATACGGATTTTTGAACTAGAAGTTGATGAAGAGAGTCACTTTTTTGAGTATATGGACAAAAACATTATTCTGCTTAAAGACTATTTTCTACTCATTAAGGGGACACTCACTCCCAAAATGCGAGAATATCTTGAAGAACAGGGGACTTGCTTCAAAGAAGCTGACACTTGTAATCTAAAACTTACTTCTAAGCCAGAGAAAAGTAAAAATAGTGCTATAATAGAGCAAGATAGAGAAAAAACAGAAAAACCCCTGCAGTATATCGAAGTAGCCAGTGAGCCAGAAGTGGTAGAGCAGCACAAAACGCTTTTATATGAAAAACCTGTGCGCTCTGGTGAAGAGGTCGTGTATGATGGAGATGTGACCATATTTGGTCGTGTCAATAGTGCGGCGAAGGTACTTGCACAAGGCAATGTTGAGGTCTATGGGCGTATCGATGGATTGGTACAATGTGATGGGGAGTATATGGTTGTCAAAGAGATTGGCAATGGGTATGTTGTTTTTAATGGAGACATACTAGAAAAAGAGCTTTTTGATGGAAAACTCAAAAAGGTAACACACTCTGAGACAGGAGCAGTGATAAAGGATATTTTTTGAGACAGATGACATTGAAAAAAAAAGTTGAGGGTGTGGGAGTAGGACTTCACAAAGGTGAACCTATACACTTTTCATTCTCTCCTTTAGATACCAATGCTGGCATCGTCTTTTATCGCAGTGATACCAATACCTATATAGAGGCAAAACCGAGCAATGTCATTGACACACAAATGGCAACAGTTATCGGACGAGAGGGAGAGTCTATCTCGACCATCGAACACCTGCTCTCGGCTACTTATGCCTATGGAATTGACAATATGTTAATCAAAATTGATGCCCCCGAAGCACCCGTACTGGATGGCTCTGCTGCAAGCTTTTGTATGATGTTTAATGAGAGTGGCATCGTAGCGCAAGAAGCAAACAAAAAAATCATGATTCTCAAAAAAGAGGTTGAAATCAAAGAGGGCAATAAATATGTCAAGATTTCCCCTTCAGCCAATAGCGAGTTTACCTTTTCGATTGATTTTACACATCCCTCTATCGGATTTCAAAAATTCCATCTAGATTTCACCAAAGAGAACTATCTAGAGCAGATATCTCGTGCCCGTACTTTTGGATTTTTAAAAGATTTTCAGATGCTTCGAAATAGAAATCTCGCCCTTGGTGCATCACTAGACAATGCCGTAGTACTTGATGATAAAAAAGTCATCAATAGCGATGGATTACGATTTTCCAATGAATTTGTACGCCATAAAATTTTAGATGCTATTGGGGACTTGGCACTCTTGGAGATGCCTTATCTTGGACATTATGAAGCGCATGCTGGTAGTCATGACTTAAACCACAAACTCACTTTAGAAATTTTAAAAGATCCAGAAAATTATCTCATAACTGATTTAGAGCATGTAAAAGATTATACCTTTACAAAGGCATACGCATAAAAAAAGTCGATATCCTTCTCATCTCCCTAACACCACCACTACAAATAGGTATCTATCATGATAGCACCCTTATTGAGAGGATACAAAGTCAAGAAAAGACAAGTGAGATCTTGCCTAAACTCTTTGAAGACATTTTGAAAAGATATACCATTGCCACCCTCTACTATGCCAAAGGTCCTGGAAGTTTCATGGCTATAAAAGTTAGCTATATCTTTTTGCGCACCCTCTCAATCACCCAAGATATCCCTTTCTATGCTACAGAAGGTTTCACATTCAATAACAATAAACCAATAAAAGCAACAGGCGCTCTTTATTTTATGAAAGAAAATGGTAAAATTCTCACAAAAAAAATCGATGCTCCAAAGGTGCCATACGATTTTACCCTGCCACAAACATTGAAGCATTCACATTTTTCAGATGATGTTGAACCTCTCTATGTTTTGCCAGCCGTATAAGATGAGGAAAATAGTTGATTATAAAAGTACCAGCAACCAGCGCAAACTTAGGACCAGGCTTTGACTCACTAGGTCTAGCTCTTGGACTTGAGAATATCATTAGCATCAAGCCAGCAGACTTTATCTCTGTCTCAATCAAGGGAGAAGGAGCCAATAAACCAGGCATCAAAACCAATAACCAATTTGTCAATATCTTTTATAACTTTTATATCAAGTTAGTAGGAAAACGCGATAACTTTCGTTTTGAATTTGACAATCATATCCCCTTTTCACGAGGACTTGGCTCCTCTTCGGCTGTCATCGTCTCTGCCATTGCCGCAGCGTATGCGATGGCAGAAGTATCACTTTCCAAAAACGCCATACTTGATAAAGCACTTTTTTACGAACCACACCCAGATAATATCGCTCCAGCCGTGCATGGGGGATTTACTGCTTCGATGACGCTCAAAGGTGAACATGTCTACACCCAAAAGAAAAATCTACCCAACTATCTCAAAGCGGTCATGGTCATCCCCAACAAATCCATGTCCACTGCAAAGTCTCGGGCAAAAATGGCGCGAAACATCTCCATGCAAAAAGCTGTCTTCAATCTCACCCATACAGCGGTACTCACTGCTGCATTTTTTAATGAAGATTGGTCCGTGTTGCGGCTAGCATCAGAAGATAAAATGCATCAAAATTTGAGGATGAATGGCATGAGAGAGCTCTATCAAGTACAAAAAACGGCACTCTTAAATGGTGCCTTGATGAGTACACTTTCAGGAAGTGGTTCCTCCTTTTTTAACTTGACCTATCAGGATGATGCACCTTTAATTGCCCAGAGATTAAAGAGTCAATTTCCAAGATTTCGTGTAGAAGTCTATGATTTCAATAATAGTGGCTATTTAATCGAAAAATAGCGGGTTCTTTTAAGCTATAATATAATAGAGTAAGCGAGCAAAAACATATGTCAAACCCTATCAGAATGTGTATATGTTGCAGAGATAAAATCCCACAAAAATTATTGATGAGATTGCAATGTATCGACAAAAGTCTTGTACCTTATTCGTCAAAAGGCAGAAGCTTTTATCTATGTAAGACATGTGTAAAAACAAAAGACAAGAGACTGCAAAGAACACTCTCGCGTCAATGTAAACAAAATATAAAAATTACGGATTTGGAGAGTTTGATATATGGATAAAGTAAAAATCAGCGAAATTGCTCAAGAACTAGGAATGGAGACTAAAGTCATCCTTTCAAAAGCAATAGAGATGGATTTGAATGTAAAAGCAGCGAATAGTTCTGTGAGCATCGATGAAGCAGGAACACTTATGGATTTTATCATGACAGGTAAAAACCCAGTTGCAAAAAAAGTGACAAAAAAAGAAGTCAAAAAAGTTACTCCAAAAGTTGAAGAACCTCAAGAAACGCAAGCATCTACGGTAAGCAAAGAGACTACACCAAAAACGAAAAAAGAGACAGTCACATCTACAAAAGAACCTGAAGTTGCCAAAGAGGTCATCAAAAAAGCAAAGCCTGCAACAAGAAAAATCACAAAAGTCAATAAAGAACCTCTAGCTGCGCAAAAAGAAGTTGTCAAAGAGAGCAGTGCTAAAGCAGTAGAGGAAAACGAAGTTGTCAAAGAAGAGAAAGCAAAAATCATCGAAGAAGAAAAAATAGAAACAACCAAAGAGATAGAGAAGCCAGCCGCAGCAACACCTGCCCCAGAAGTCAAAGAGGAGACAGAAGAAGCCACTCCAGCAACGAGCCTTAAAAAACGAAGAGGTTTGGTTATCGTCAAAAAAAGAAAAGTGCTTAAAAACGAATCGACTTCAAAAAGAGAAATGACGATGCCAGCACTTGCTGATGGTGCAAAAAAGAAGAAAAAAGTCAAAAAAACAGCGGCCGCTAGAAATAATGACTCGCAAAAGATAGATATTTTTGCTGGTGGAGATATCAATGCCATCGATGTCATGTCAGAAAATGAGATGATTGTTTTACATGATATGAACCTCCTTGTTGGCGAAGAGAAAGAAGATAAAGGACAAACCAAGAAAAAATTTGATCCTACGAAGATGCGTTCTACAAAAAACAGCTCTTTTGTGAGACAAAGAGGTATCAGCCGTAAATCTTCAAAAAGAAGAAAAAGAAAAGTGGAAGAGAGTGAAGTCGTTATTAGTAATATTGAAATCCCAGAAGAGATTAGAGTCTATGAATTTGCTGAAAAGATAGGTAAACAGACTAGCGATATCATCAAAGTGCTTTTTACCCTTGGTATGATGGTGACAAAAAATGACTTTCTTGATAAAGATGCCATCGAAATTTTGGCAGAAGAGTTTGAAGTCGAAGTCACTACGATCAATCCACTTGATGAATTTGATTATGAAAAAGACTACGAAGGAAGTGCTGAAGAAGATGATGAAAATGCACAAACAAGACCACCTGTCATCACCATCATGGGGCATGTTGATCATGGTAAGACCTCACTTCTTGACAAAATCCGTTCTACGAAAGTAGCCGCAGGTGAGCATGGAGGTATCACACAACATGTTGGTGCCTATATGGTTGAAAAAGATGGTCAAAAAATCACATTTATAGATACACCAGGTCATGAAGCTTTTACCGAGATGCGAAGTAGAGGGGCACAAGCAACTGATATCGTCATCATTGTTGTCGCAGCAGATGACGGTGTAAAACCACAAACAAAAGAGTCAGTTGAACACGCGCAAGCAGCGGGTGTGCCATTTATCATCGCTATCAACAAGATAGATAAACCAGGAGCAAATCCAGACCATGCAAAAGCTGGACTAGCAGAGCTTGGTGTTACGCCAACGGATTGGGGTGGTGAGCATGAATTTGTCAATGTCTCTGCACATACTGGTGAAGGTATCGATGAGCTACTTGAGGTCGTGCTTTTACAAGCTGAGATTTTAGAGCTCAAAGCAAACAAAGAGCTTAAAGCCAAAGCAGTTGTCGTTGAGAGTTCTGTTGAAAAAGGGAGAGGACCAGTGGCAACGATCATCATGAAAAATGGTTCTTTATCGGTTGGTGATACAATCGTATGTGGTGTAGCATATGGTAAAGTCAGAGCACTTATGGATGAAAACAATAAAAATATGAAAGTTGTCTATCCTGGTGAACCCGCGGTCGTATTGGGGCTTAGTGAAGTGCCTGATGCGGGTGATATACTAGTCTCTGTCGATAGCGATAAAGAGGCAAAAGCATTTGCTAATAAACGGGCTGAATATATCAGACAAAAAGAACTTTCTCGTTCTACAAAAGTAACATTGGATGATTTATCAGCCAAAATAGCAGAAGGTCAAATCAAAAACTTACCAGTGATTTTAAAAGCAGATGTTGCTGGTTCTTTGGAAGCACTCAAAAGCTCTTTAGCGAAACTAAGAAATGATGAAGTCAAAGTACAAATCATCAGTTCAGGTGTGGGTGGTGTGACAGAAAGTGACCTCTCTCTTGCTGAAGCAAGTGATAATGCAGTCATCTTAGGCTTTAATGTCAGACCAACAGGTGCAGTCAAAGAAAAAGCCAAAAAGCTAGGCATAGAAATCAACACTTACAATGTCATCTATGATTTACTTGATGATGTTGAAGGACTCTTGGGTGGATTACTCTCACCAATCATCAGAGAAGAGGCACTAGGTCAAGCAGAAGTCAGAGAGGTATTTAATGTACCAAAACTAGGTGCAATTGCTGGTTCTATTGTGACAGATGGTGTCATCAATAGAGGGGCAAAAGTCAGAGTCATCCGTGATGGTGTTGTCATCCACGAAGGTGAAATTTCATCCCTCAAGCGATTTAAAGATGATGTCAAAGAGGTCTCAAAAGGCTATGAATGTGGTATCGGTGTCGTGGGATATAGCGATGTAAAACCTGGTGATTTCTTTGAAAGCTACCATGAAGTAGAAGAGAAAGCAACGCTTAAATAGGACAATCAAGATGGACAAGAGCATCAAACTAAAAAGAGTGGAATCAGTTCTAAAAGAGTTGATTCCAGAAGCTATCTCAACATTGTCAGATACCAAGATTAATGGTACTCCTGTTTTAGAAGTACGATGTTCGCGTGGTAAATATGATGCAGAAGTCTATCTTGATCCCTCTTTTGCAACCCCAGAAGAAGAGAAATATATCATCAAACATCTCTCTCAAGCTTCTGCGCATATAGAAAACTATTGTAAACAAGCTGAGGGCTGGTATCGCTGTCCTAAGTTAAAGTTTATTTTTGATCATAATCTTGAAAAAATAAACAAGATGGAAGATTTATTTGCACAAATTAGTAAAGAGTTACATAAATAATGGACATACAAACCCTTAAAAAAGTTATCGAAGATTGTGGTGTAAAACTTTATGATACAGAAAGTATCGTAGAGAATGAACAAAAAATATTTCGTATCTATATCACCATGCAAGGTGGTGTCACGCTCGATAAATGTGCAGAAATCACACGCATCATCTCCCCTATCCTTGACTTAGATCCACCTATGAGTGGCAAGTATGCACTAGAAGTAAGTTCTCCAGGCATAGAGAGAAATCTCAACACACTTTCACACTTTAAACAATCCATCGGTGAAAATGTCAAGGTCAAGATAGAAGGTGATGAAAGTAACATCAACATCAAAGGTAAGTTGATGAAAGTCAAAGATGATACTATCACCGTTTATGATAAAGAGAGACAAGAAGATATCTCATTTACCCTTGCCAAAGTCCTAAAGGCAAGAACTTACTTTCAATGGTAATCAAGCACGAATTTTATATGTCTCTTGCCCTCAAAGAGGCATGGAAAAGACAAGGTCTCACTTATCCCAATCCTGTCGTGGGTGCACTTATCCTCGATAAACATGGCAAAATCCTCTCCATCGCAGCCACCCAAGAAGCAGGTAAAGAACATGCAGAACTAAAAGCAATAGAAGAAGCACTTATCATGATAGGCGATACACATATCTCCTCCATTGAAACAGCCTCCCAAAAACATGCCTATATCTTAGCCCATCATGATAAGCGCCTAGAGGGTGCTAGTATCTATGTCACATTGGAGCCTTGCACACATCATGGCAGAACACCACCCTGCTCTATGCTCATCAAAGCATGTGGATTTAAAACACTTATCTGTGGTACGATTGATCCCAATCATGAAGCCAGTGGAGGCATCCAAGCACTACAATCTTCAGGACTCACCGTCATCACTGATATCATGAAAGAAGCCTGTGAGAGACTACTTACACCCTTTAAAAGCTGGCAAGCCAACAGACCCTTTGTTTTCTTTAAACTTGCACTCTCAGCCAATGGTGTCTATGATGGAGGCACCATCACTTCACTAGAATCACGCACTTTAGTACATGCTCTACGACACAATATTGACCTATTGGTTATCGGAGGAGAGACCGTCAGAGCGGATAGACCGACTCTTGATAGTCGCTTGGTAGGAGGCAAAGCACCCGATGTGCTTATCCTCTCTAGGCAGAAAGATTTTGATCAGAGCATCCCTCTTTTTTCTGTTAGTGGCAGAAAAGTTTTTATAGAAGAAAATTTTGATAAAATAGAGCAATATCGATTTATCATGATAGAGGGAACACAGTCACTCTTGCAACTTTGTGGTGCTTTGGTGGATTGGTACTGTGTTTTCTCTTCCTCTTCTTACAAAAAAGGGAAAACGATACAAATGGATAAAGATTTTAAACGATTACACTGTTTACACAACAAACAAGACACCATCACTTGGTATAAAGGACTATAAATGATACTTCAATTACTGTTTATCTTCACACTCTCTTGGCTCTTCAGCGCTTGTAGCGCTATCAACTCTTTTGAAGATCTCTATACCGATGTAAAAGTAGTCAAACCCACTTCAAAAAACTATAAAAATAGCCAAAGTAGTGATACTACCCCCATCATAAAAGAGGCAGCAGCCACAACAGCTAAAGTAGAAGAACCAAAATCTGTCAATATTAAAAAGGTAGGTCATATCACTTCTATCACCTATGATCCTGGTCTGAAACTCTATCTCTACACTTTTCTCTCAGAGCCAGAACAAGAAGAAGTCGTATTTTACTATAACCAAAAACTTCACTATGCACATGACAATTTACTGAAAATTGATGTTTTGGATAATTATCTTATCCATGCAATACCCTATCATGATAAGCACAAACTGATACCAAGCAAAAAGAAAAAAATGATCAAACATAAAAAGATAAATCACAATATACGAGAGGCAATCGAAGAAAAAATCAATACTTTTTAATATTTGCCTTAAATATTAACTATCCGTTTACTTTATTGTCTTATACTTTCAAGGTAAACAAATTCATTCAACACTCCTTTTGAATAGCAGAGTGAGATACTCTGAGAAAGAGAGACAAGAGAGATGCGGGTCTTGAAAGTCTCTTTGATATTCAATGTTTGATAGTTTTCGCTTGCGGAGGCGAAGACTGTCAAAACTTACCACTTTCTTAAATTCATACTTATTTTGTCTTTATTAACTTATCTTATAACTCTTCTGTTATACTACGCCCATACTATAGAAGAGGGAAATCTATCATGACAAAGCTATATCATCTACTCATATCCATGAAAACCATGGTTATATTGACACTACTATTTGCTGCATCTTGCGCTATAGCAACATTTATCGAAAATGACTATGGCACAGAGACCGCTTGGGCAGTTATCTATGGGACGCGTTGGTTCGAGATACTCATGCTGCTACTGGCAGTCAACTTACTTGGAAATATTTTTCGATTTAAACTCTATAAAAAAGAAAAAATTCCAGCACTGATTTTTCATGTTGGATTTCTTGTGATTTTAATTGGGGCAGCAACAACACGCTATTTTGGTTACGAAGGTCTGATGCATATCAGGGAGGGACAAACACAAGATAAAATCTCCTCTAGCAAGGGCTATATCCAGATAGACGCCACCCAAAACAACAAAGCCTACCATGCTGAAAAGTCAATCCTCATTTCTAAACTATCTTCCAATGACTTTACCCTACCACTACAAGTAGCTGGGAAAACGGCTTCTTTAAAATTTAAAAAATATTTGCCAAATGCCTTGCGAAAAATCGTCTCTGATCCTAATGGAAAAGCGATGATTAATATGATGTTCCTCAAAGAAGGTGCAAAGCCAGAGATGGTGACGCTTAAAGAGGGAGAAGTATATGGCTCAACAGGCTTAAATATCACCTTAGATAACAACACAGACAATGGTCAAAATGATTATATCCATATCTATCACAAAGGAAATGATTTCTTTTTCAAGAGCAATAAAGCAATCAACTGGTTTGTCATGGCAGACAAATCACAAGGTACCTTTAAAGCCGACACAGAGTACCCTTTTACCACGGGACGACTCTATGCCTTGGGCAATACCAAACTTGTACCAAGAGAGATATTTGCCAAAGCGCGTGTTAAATTGGTCAATGGCATCGATGAAGTAGGTGGCAGAAAAATGAAAGCCAACCAAAAACAAGCTATCATCGCGACACTCTCTTACAATGGTGAAAGTAAAGATGTGACGATGATGGGCTATGGAAAAGGCGCATTAGGTATTCCTAGCACTGTTACCGTAGGTGGCGTACCTTTTACCGTGCAATGGGGATCAAAGCTCATTCAGTCCCCTTTTGCCATCAAGTTACTAGACTTCCAACTCACAAGATATCCAGGTTCTATGTCGCCTGCCTCTTATGCGTCAGAAGTTGTACTCCTAGATAAGGAAAAAAATGTGAACAAACCTTTTAAAATTTATATGAACCATATCTTAGATTATCGAGGATTCCGTCTCTTTCAATCCTCCTATGACCCTGATGAAAAAGGTACAGTACTCTCAGTGAACAATGATCCTGGAAAACTTCCTACCTATCTAGGCTATGCTATGCTTCTTTTAGGATTTATCTTAACACTTATAAACCCTAAGAGTAGATTTAGAAAACTAGCCCGTGCAGTACATAAAGATACAAAAGTCAATGTCAGCGCATCCTTGCTTCTCTTTGCACTTGTTTCACTCTCTCAGCCCCCTTTACACGCTGCTGATGCCATAGAGACAGCACAGAGCTATTCACAGACACATGCTGATAAATTTGGAGATTTACTCGTGCAAACTGTTGAAGGTCGTATCAAAACAATGGATACTTTCGCCAATGAAATTCTCTTAAAATTACACAAAAAATCAACAGTGCAAGGCTTAGATGCCAGCCAAGTGCTTTTGGGTATGCTCACCGCACCTGCTGCTTGGCAAGAGATTCCTCTCATCAAGGTCACCCACACCAAGTTGCGTAAGATACTAGGCTTAAAAGAGGGAGAAGATTATGCCTCTTTTAACGATTTTTTTAAAAATCAAAATAGCTATAAATTGATGTCTTATGTCGATACTTCGATGCAAAAACGCCCAATCATGAGAAATGAATTTGACCGTCGTGTCATCAAAGTAGATGAAAAATTAAACATCTCTTATATGATATTTACAGGACAACTACTCCAACTCGTACCAAAGATAGATGATCCAAATCAAAAATGGTACCCTGTCAAAGACGCTATTGGCACATTTCCCAAGGAAGAATCTGACAAAATTAAAACACTCTTTATCAACTATTTCTCTGCCATTGACAAAGCAAGACAAAATGGAGATTGGCATGATGCAGATACCTATCTGAAGGCATTACAAGATTATCAATACCAAACCTCTGCATCCATTATCCCAAGCAAAAGAAAATTAGAAGCAGAAAAACTTTTTAGGCGTTATGGTGTCACCAACAAATTGATTCTTGTCTATGCCGCTATTGGTTTGGTTCTTTTGACGCTTGTCATGATACAAATCACCAAGCCTGCCTTGAAACTCAAAAAGCCTATTTTATTCATCGAAGGAATCTTTATTCTTGCTTTTATCACGCATACTTTGATACTTGCTTTGCGTTGGTATATCGGGGGACATGCGCCATGGAGTAATGCCTATGAATCGATGCTTTATGTAGCGTGGTCGATGGCACTTGCAGGTATGGTTTTTATGCGCTATACACCAATCGTCCCTGCCTTGACCGCCATCACAGCAGGAAGTACGCTAGCAGCGACATTTTTCAATGAAATGAATCCACAAATCACCAATCTAGTTCCTGTTTTAAAATCCTACTGGCTCAATATCCATGTATCGATGATTACAGCTAGTTACGGATTTTTAGGGCTTAGTATGATATTGGGAATCTTTATCTTGATCCTTATCATCCTCAAAAAGCCTAACAGTCCGCAGATAGAGGAGAGTATCTTAAAATCTGTTCGCATCAGTGAAATGACAGCTATTGTGGGTCTTATGATGCTCACTTTTGGAAACTTTTTAGGTGGTGTTTGGGCCAATGAATCATGGGGTAGATACTGGAGTTGGGATCCTAAAGAGACATGGGCTTGGATCTCCATCTTGGTCTATGTAGCCCTCTTGCATCTTAGATTTATTCCACAATTTAACAAAAACTATGCCTTTAATTTTGCGGCTGCTTCAGTCGTGGCATATAGTTCTATCGTGATGACTTTTGTCGGGGTCAACTACTATCTCTCTGGTATGCACTCTTATGCTGCTGGTGATCCTGTACCGATTCCAAAGTACCTTTATGTCATCATCGCAACACTTTTAGCCTTGATACTAGCAGCCTATCTGAAGCGAGATAAAAAACCTAGCTAATGCTCCATGTCCAAGCATCTTATGAGGTAAAAAATCCACTTTTACCTCATATCTTCCTATAACCGTACTTCTTTTAAGTGTATAATATCCAAAAATTGGAGAGACTTGTGCATCTTAAAAAATCACTGATTTACCTGCTCCTCTTTTTTTATCTTTTCTCGACTACAGCGAGTGCTACACATATCCATCATGATATGCTTAAAACCCATGATGATTGTAAAGTCTGCATCGTTGCAAAAAACCTCCACAGTGCCAATCTTCCTAGTGCCTATCACTTTGAACCAGCGCTTGATATCTCCACAGAGATAAGCACCCTCCTTTCACAAACTGACACATATCTTTACAACAAATACATCTATTCCCAAGCCCCTCCACTTTTTTCTTTATAATCACTAAACAAACTTTTGCAATTTTAGCCAAGCA
>CAZCUH010000020.1:5118-18403 GCA_964501795.1 uncultured Sulfurospirillum sp. | reverse complement strand
TGCAACTGGTCTTGCACCCATTGTAAAAATATCTCTTAATATTCCGCCTACACCGGTTGCTGCACCTTGATATGGTTCTATAAAGCTTGGATGATTATGTGACTCCATTTTAAAAACTGCCGCCATTGAATCACCAATATCAATAACACCGGCATTTTCGCCGGGACCTTGTATAACCCAAGGCGCTGCTGTAGGAAAACCCGTTAAATACTTTTTACTTGATTTATATGAACAATGTTCACTCCACATTGCGGAAAAGATTCCTATTTCAAGAAGATTTGGTTCTCTTTTTAAAATCTTTTTTATATGAAGATAATCATCACGAGTTAATTTATGAGAGCTTAAAACTTCATCAATATTCTGCATCTACTACCCTAAGTTTATATTTGAGAGATTTTACTAAAAGTGGGCTTATACCGATCTCAAAGGAGAAAATAATTAATCGATGGTGCGACCGGGGGGAGTCGAACCCCCACACCTTGCGGCACTACCCCCTCAAGATAGCGTGTCTACCAATTCCACCACGGTCACATATATAAAAAATATATAAAAGGATGGGCAGGATTTAACTTTTAATACACAAGTTAAACCCCAACCCACTAAACTTCTTATAAAAATGGATTAGCGTATAGAGCGATCAACGCAATAACCAACGCATAGATAACCTGCGCTTCTATCATTGCCAGTGCAATAAACATTGTAGTCATCAGTTTACCACCAAGCCCCGGATTTCTCGCAGTTCCAGCAATTGTAGCAGCAGCTGTATGACCCATACCAATAGCACCACCAAGTGCAGCCAAACCAAGACCAACACCAGCAGCTAATACTGAATAACCTTTTAATGTTTCGTTAGCAACGCTACCGTCACTAGCAAATGCAGCAGTTGCAATAGCAACCATCAAAAATAGAATTTTCTTCATGAAATTCTCCTTATAAAAATATTGTTTTCTAAAGTCCGTTCGGCTTGCGTATCCCTACTTATCACTTAAGAGGCGATATTTTAGCGAACTTTTCTTTAATTATACCTTTTCTATAAATCCAAGTTCTATTTTATTCCCTTTTTGTGCCAAAATTTTCACTTTAATCTTATCATCTATATTTACAATATCTGTCACCTTATCAACTCTCTCATCTGAAAGTTTCGAGATATGCAACAAGCCATCCACAGCACCAGGGAGTTCAACAAAAGCACCAAAGTCAACCACCCGCTTTACCACACCATCAAAGACTTGCCCCTCTTTAAACTCAGGCATGGGTTTTCTCTCTCGTCTTTGATTATCTCTACTTGCTGCAACTTCTTTGATATGATCGCATGCAGCTTCTACGATAGCATCGTTAGCACCTTCGACTTTCACCTCTCCACTATCACGATCTAAATCAATAGAGACTTCAAACTTTTCAATAATCTCTTTGATATTTTTACCCGCTTGTCCAATGATAGCACCAAAAGTAGAAGGATCTAAAGAAAAGACAGATTTAGAAGGAAGTGAGTGACTTAGTTCAATCTCATTGGCTGCTTTTTCCATCAATGCAAGTATATGGTCTCTCGCTTCACTTGCTTGATAGATTGCTTCTTTGAGAACTTGCTGACTAATGCCTCCTAGTTTGATGTCCATTTGCAATGCTGTGATACCATCGCGTGTTCCTGCTATCTTAAAATCCATATCACCATCATGATCTTCAAGTCCCATGATATCTGTTAAAATGGCATATTTATCCTCTTCTACCACAAGCCCCATTGCGACACCAGCCACGAGCTTGTCCACATCAAGGTTCGCCGCTTTGAGTGCCAAAGAGCCACCACATACAGTTGCCATAGAAGAAGATCCATTTGACTCTAACACTTCTGAGACAATTCTAATCGTCTCAGATTTAGAGAGATTGATAGAGGGTTCAATAGCTCTTTTTGCCAAGTTTCCATGTCCTAGCTCTCTTCGCCCTGCTCCCTTGAGCATAGAGGCTTCTCCTACAGAAAAACCAGGGAAATTATAATGCACCATAAAATTTTCATACTGTGTATCAGGTGAGCTTAATAGATCATACTGTTGTGCATCTTTACTATTACCAATGGTGAGTGTTACTAGTGCTTGTGTTTGACCTCTTGTAAAGAGACAAGAGCTATGCACAGAAGGCAGAATATTGGTTTCGATAGCAATCTCTCTTACCTCTTTTAATCCTCTCCCATCTGCACGCTTGCCCTCATCAAGAATTTGTGCACGCACAATACCCTTTTTATAACGATTGACCATCTCTAAAATTGTGCTATATTCCCAATTTTCTTTCACGGCAACATCATCCAACACAATCGTCTTGGCAATTTTCTCCAATGCCCCTGCTCTTTCACTCTTTGCCATTTGATTGACCGCATCTTTGATGGCATCTTGATAAAACTCTTCGAGATATGCCAAGATATTCTCATCACTCTTATTTTCTAAAAGGGCTAGTGAGGCATCTTCTTTTTTATAGGGTGTAAATCCTTCGCCATAAGCAGAAGATGCTACTTTGATAGCTTCTCCCGCAAATGATAACGCTTCAAGCACTTCATCATTGCTTAGTTCATTCATCTTATGTATAGAGATGATATTTTCGCCCATCCCTGTGCTCATCATCGGATCTAAATCTGCCACAGCAACGACTTCACTCTCTTGGCTTGCATTGACTTTCATCTCTATCATCAACAGTTCATCGGCTGTTCCTGCTACAAATAAATCTAGTGTGCTTTCTGCTAATTGACTGTTTGTAGGATTGATAATCAACTGACCATCAAGTTTTCCTATCCTTACAGAAGCGACATTTTTATTCACTGGAATATCAGATAAAAAGAGTGCAGCAGAAGCAGCATTGATTGCCATCGTTTGTAAATCGACTGTATAATCCCCACTAAGTACCATCACAGTGATTTGTGTAGGATAAGTATATCCTTTTGGAAACAGTGGTCTTAAACTTCTATCTATAATCCGAGAAGTAAGCGTTTCAAAATCACCAGGTCTTGTCTCTCGTTTAAAAAATCCACCAGGAATTTTTGCTATGGCATATGATTTTTCTACATACTGCACTGTCAATGGTACAAAATCTTCATCACTTGGGGCATCATTATAGGCTACAGTCGCAAGCATAACCGCGTCACCTTCGCGCAAAAGTACTGCGCCATTTGCCTGTTTTGCAACCTTGTCTATCTCATAAATCTCTGTTTTATTATTGACTTCAATTTTTACTCTACAACTCATTCTTTTTCTCCTTTTGATAGGGCAAATAATATGCACTCTCTTCTAATTTTTTTCGTATTACTTTGCCCGGTACTCTCTCTAAGCTCTGATAATAGTATTCCACTGAGATAAAATTATCAATTTTATGATTGGTATAAATCTTATCTACTTTTAAATCCAAATGATGAAACAGATCACTAGCAATAAGTGGCGTCGCTAACGAGACTTTTTTGGTATGTAAATTGAGTATAGACTTCAATGCACATAAGGTACTAAGCCCGGTCTCACACCCCTCATCTATTAACAAAATATTTCTATCTCTTACATCTGAGAGTGGCAAAGATTTTCTAAATTTGTAGATATTATCCATAATATCATCATTATAGCGTCTTTGTGCCTCTGCATAAATATAATCCTCTGATATACCAAAAGCCTGAACCAAGGCTTCATGCATCACAATCTCTTTGGTTTCACTCACCATCGCTATTTGACAGTCGGCATTATTGGGCGCTAAAATAGGCTTTACAATAAATATATCAAAAGAGAGGGAGAGTGCAGTAGCTATCGCTTCTGTCATCTCAACACTACCGCGTGAGAGGGCAAGTAGTATCCACTGCTCCCTTTGCATCACATCTTGTGGAAGCAAGGAGAGCAAATCTTCGACTGCCTCTTGGCGATTTTGGTAGAGATATTCATTAGAATCTAAATTTTCTTGCATGATTACTTTCTGGAAACTGTTTTTGGATCTCTTCATCACTAAAGGTGAATCTAAAATTATCTGCATACGCTTTTAAAAGTGCATACGCATCGTTTAACTCTACCATTTTACTGTTTTCTTTATTAATATCAGGATGATACTTTTTAGATAGTAGACGATAACGCGCTTTTATCTCTTTGATTGAGACTAAAGGTGGTAAGTTTAAAACTTCCAAAGCCCCGCGTATCTCTTCTTCTATCTGACTCATTTTTTTGTTGCCAAAGCCCCTAAACCTTGAGAGATTATCAAAGTTTTTAAATCATCATCATAAAAACGCACACCCAAACCAACAAAGGCATTACTGGCAGTATCATTTAAAATATTATCCATACCACCATATAAATCCAAATGTTTCAAAAATGTATATCGCGCACTTACCTTCACATGTGGCTTATCACCCCTGACATCATTTTGGGCATTCATATCAAATAAATCTGCTGATGTTTTGAGCGTATCATGCAAAGCATAATAGTCAAAACCTGCCCCAAATGTATTTTCAATCAAACCAGCACGCAAGGCTACATCATCAAATCTTTTAGATATTTGTGCAGAGAGCAATATATTTGTCTTGTCATGCAGTGAGGGCTTGATAAGCTTTTTATTGGCATCAAGTTTTGAATAATCATCCATCCCAGCAATATCAAATTTATAACTTTTTGTATCACTTGGCTTATAATCTAAACTAAGATATCCTTTGTTATAACTATCTTGTGACATCCACTCACCATGCATGGCAACTTCTAGTTGTACTTTATCAATGGTATCTAAAAGGGAATCTACCTTCGTAAAAGTATCTTCACCTCTAGAAAAAAAGGCACTTGCAGAAGTGAGTGAATTGTTAAGTGGTTGCCTATTTTTATCTATGATAGATTTTAAATTATCACCAATTTCTCTGAATTTATCTGCTAAGGCAGGTATCTTCGTTTTGAGTTGTGCACTTGCTACTTTTAAATCTTTTACTAAGTTATCTAAATTGTCCATAATGGCAGGCAATTTACCATTGAGGGTATTGGCAGTTTTAGAAAATCTAGCACTAGTGTCTGCCAATGCAAGTGCCATATTATTAAAATTTTGGGCTGTATCATTAAGCCTATTTAACTTTGTAAATGCTCTTAACTCATGTGTGATAGCTTGTAAATTGGAAAATGTTTTTCTGAGATTATCCCTAGATTTGGTATCAAATACTTTTTTAAAGTCAATAATAAACGCCTTAAACTCATCAGCAGCCTCACGCATTGAGTCTGATGCTTTATTGATACTAGCCAAGCCTTTAGCACTACTAATAGTCTCATTGGGATGCAGCATTGTATCTGAACTTCCTAGCGTAATACCCGCATATTTACCACCAAGCATAGATGCTTGCATCGGTGTCAGTACAGAATCAACAGGTAAGTGCGTACCAGCATTGATAAACAGTGTGGCTTTGATGTGATTACCCTCAATGGCTAAATCTTTAATATACCCTATATCAATACCATTGGCTTTGACTTTAGAATTTTTTTCCAAGCCTGCTGCATTTTCAAGTTTTGCAAAGAGTTCGTAACCATCTTTTGAAAAATTTTTAAAACTCCCCACTTGCGTTGTTAAAAAAAAGAGTAAGAGTATTCCAATAAAAACAGCAATACCGACTTTTACTTCACTTTTCATTTTACTCCTTCTTCACTATTTAAGTTCAATGATGACTCTTGATTAAAATTAAAATTGTATGCCATACCACCAAATGGAGAAAAACGCACATACAACAATACCCCTCGTTTGATGAGAGATTCCGTACCCGCAGAAGTCAAACTCGGTGTCACAGACTCTTTATAACGAAATCTATAATCCCAACAACGCTTTTTCATCTGCCAGCCAAAAGTCCACTCTTTGGTAAAATGATCTACCAAATCATAATCTAATGATGCAAATATATCATAATTTTGATCTATTTTAGCGTTAATGCGTGATGTCACAAAATTGGTATCTTTTTCATCCTTTTTATACTCATAAGTATGATTAAAACCAAGGCTATATCGACTATTTTTGTAAGCCACCGTAGTTTGTAATTTTTTTATTCTCTTATATTCATGTGAATAAAAGAGTGTGTTACTGAGCCTAAAATCAGGTGAAAACTTATAAATCATCTGGTTTTCTAAATCACCATACTTGTATAAAGTCTCATCATCATAGAAGATTTGTCGTAAACGGTGGGTAAAAAAGTCAAAACCATCTAAATCATAATAATATTGATTAAGCTTGAGTGCAAATGATTTTGTCTCAAGATTAAAGGGCAAAAAATCAGCGAAATAACCATTCTTATGTTCAAATGAAGGGATAATAGCACTCATCTCAATTTGCATATTGTGTATATAAGTCTCATATTTTTTCGTTAAATCAGAGAAAAAAGAGAGTTGATGGTAATTTGAAAAATAGTCAGCATTTTCTGTACTACTATTACCTTCTGAGTAGTTGACACGAGAGTAGTATAGGTTCTCTGATGCCTTAAAATTTAAAAAATCAGAAAAAAGTTTTTTATGAAATATCAAAGGAATAGAGATTTCATGTTGTTTTGCATTGAGCCCCTCTTTTCGATAGTTATTCTTAAATTTATAGTCCAAAGCGTAGAGAAAATGTGGGATGTTTATCCCTTGTGAAAAGCGATGATACTGCAAGGAAGGCAAAGTTTGCAAAGTGTCAGCATTACTCTTTTTTTCCGTATCAATAAAGTATTTTCCATAAATACCTAGATAATCATCATCCCCATAGAGAACATAATTGACTCTTGAAGTCACCAATTTTGATGTCGCCCAATTTTTTTTATGATCTAAGTTGATATAATCAATATCATTGAGATAGCTTGTATCAATGAGTAATCCATCATGATAGCGTTTTGTTTTTAATGCCTCCGTTAAGAGTGCGTCACTACGATAGTGAAGTTCAAGTCCAAAATGGGTGCGATTTTCTAAATTATTTTTTTCATAATAACTTCTCTTTTCTCTAAAAATGCCCATATTCACCTCACCCTTGGAGTGATTTGTATCGACAAATCGAAAGGTGCTATAAAGTCCTAAACCACGATTGAGTCTGATTTGTGGGTCCAACTCCAAATCCCAGTTTGGCGCAGTGGCGATATAATAAGGTTGCACTAAAAAAAGATTTTCACTATTTTCAAATCCAATGATAGGTTTTAAAAAACCACTACTTCTATTTTTATTGGTACTAAATCCAAACCATGGCAGATAGAGTAAGGGGATATTCCCTGCATAAAATGTAGGATTATAGATTGAGATATACGCTTTATCTCTATGATAAATTCCTTTGCTAAAGGTGATTTTCCAATCAGGATTTTGACGATTACAACTTGAAATAGTCGTACTATTTAGCTGATAATCCTGCTGCTTGCTCTGGCTAGATTTGCTATGAAACCACATCTGACTCTCCGCATCATAAGCAAAGAGATTTTTACCCTTAAAAGATTTGGATTTTAGATTAAAGATAGTTTGATTGACTGAGGTCAGTATTTTACCATTTAGGAGGATATCAACATTGCCAAAAAGCGCTAAATCGCCACTCTCTTTATCATAACGCACGCGGTTAGCACGAAAGGAGTAATCTTTTGAGTAAATCAGTACATCATCATGGGCTTCTATAACATGATTAATACTTTCTACACTCCCTGCTAAAAGCTCATACTTATCATCTAGGGCTTGTGCAAAAAGAGAAACGCATAAAGATAGGGCGAGAAAAGTGGCTCTAAGCATCAACAACCAAAGTTTTCGCAAACTTATCATGCCATGTTTGACGAAGGGGTGTAAAATTTGCCCAAACAAATCCTATATAAAATACTACTTCACTCAAAGCACGAATCACAGCCCGTTGTAGCGCTTCTAGATAGGAGGGTTTATCAAAATATTCTCGATTGATGATGCGAATCTTCATCACCATTTTACCCAAGGTTTGACCATATAAAGCGACAAAGATCGTCTGATAAATAGTTTTGACCAATAAGATATAGACAAAGAGTGAATTAATAAACACAATCATCGCATCAGGTTCTACAATGGTTTTAAATTTATCCCAAAAAATAATCACAAAGAGTATTGAGATTAGCATATCATCTAACATAAAGGCAATCGCTCTTTTATTAAAAGAGGAGAGTTTTAGATTTTCTCGACTCAGCTGTGCTTCTATCTGTTGGTCATTCATGAAAGCGCCTGATACGCGATATCATTACGAAATTTTTTACCAAAAAAGTGTACTTGTCCTGCCAAAAGATAGGCACGATCACGCGCCTCTTGGATACTATCTCCCAAGCCAACACAGACAAGCACCCGTCCACCCGTAGCAAAAAGTTTTCCCTCTTCTAAGCTCACCCCAGCATAAGAGATATGCGCATTGTCTAGTTCATCATGTACAATTTTATCGACCACAATCTCTGCTGGCATGGAGCTTTTGTAAGGATAATCTTTACTTGCCATCACAACGCCTACTGAGTATTGCGAGGAGAGTTCTATCTTTAAATTATCCAAATCTTTTGTAGCAGCTTTATAAAAGAGATCAAACACAGAACTTTTAATGAGAGGCATAAGGATTTCACACTCTGGATCACCAAAACGCACATTGTACTCTAAGACTTTTACTTCCCCTTTGACTATCATGATACCGATAAATAGTACCCCTTCAAAAGGCATTCCCTCTTTTTTCATACCCTCAAGTGTCGGGATAACAACCTTTTCATCTACCTGCTTATAAATCTCCTCATTGACCAAGGGCGTGGGTGCATAGGCTCCCATACCACCAGTATTAGGCCCTTTATCACCATCAAGAAGACGCTTATGATCTTGTGCTGCAGGGAGAATTTTAAAATTTTCACCATCACAAATCGCAAAAACAGAGAGTTCATAACCATCTAAAAACTCTTCCACAATGATTGCCTTACCCGCAGCACCAAAGCTCTCCCCACTTAACATATCCCTAGCAGCTTGTTTTGCCTCTTCATGACTCATTGCGATGATGACACCCTTACCAGCACAAAGCCCATCTGCTTTCACCACAACTGGCAGCGCTAAGGTATCAATAAAATCACTTGCCACTTCTAACTTATCTGTCTCGATATATCTTGCTGTGGGAATATGATACTTTGCCAAAAAGTTTTTCATAAAGATTTTAGAACCCTCTAATTGACTCGCCGCGCCACTTGGACCAAATATAGTCAAACCTTTTGCTTGAAAAATATCAACAATGCCATCTACCAACGGGGCTTCAGGACCAACGATAGTCAAGCCGATATCATGGGCTATCGCATAATCAGCTAACTGCTCATACTCTTTTATATCAATGTTTTCACCTAGTTCTCCTGTGGCACCATTCCCTGGAGCAAAGTAGAGTTTTTCTACCTTTTCATCACGCAACAAAGCCAATCCAATAGAGTACTCTCTACCGCCACTTCCAACAATTAAAACATTCATAAAAAATAGTCTCTTTTTTTTGATTTAATACCCAAGAGAGCGTCCCAGTAATAGATGTAGCCTTTAAAGCTAAAAATTTAAGAACGATACTCCCTTTAGGGGCAACTTCTCACCACAATGGCTCAAGCAAAGTCGCCGCACACCAAGAGCATACAAATTCTTTGTACAAGTACAATGTTAGACTCTCGTTAATATGGTTATCGCATCCCTCAGGCATGGCTTATTATAATGGTTTTTTACTTAATCTCTTAGCAAGTTCAATGCAAGAAGGGATAGTCTGTTTTTCTGCTTTTCTAAATGGAACATTTTCGGGCATATACGAAGCTGTTACATCCCCAATCACCACCGCTTGGTAGCCTTTATCCCAATCAAAACAGTTAAAAAAACATCGTATGGTAGAGGGAGAGGAGAAGATGATAATAGAGCCACTTTCGGGCTTGGTTAATGTAGCACATGGGGCACATTTTGTTTCATAGATTACTTGCTCTTGCAACAAAACACCTGCATCTTTGAGAATTCTATTTAAGGAAGAAGTCACTTCAAGAGGACGCAAAAAGAGCGCTTTTTTTCCCTTTAGCATCGCCTTAATCTCTAAGGCAAACTCATCTCCATAGGAGTTTTGTGCCCTATACGCTAACCTTCCACCTAAAGACTCTATCGTGCTAGCCGTACCAGCACCTATGGCATAGGCGGGAATATCACGCCAAGCATCGCTGATATGATTTAGGGCATAAACGCCATTCTTAGAGGAGAAGATAAGCGCTTCATAACCTGCAAGATCAATCTCCATCTCTTTATAGGCTATCATGATACAAGGAAGATTCTTTGCACCTTGAAATACTTTTTGACTGAGTAGATAAATCATTGCAGCTGTTCTATCACACGCGCTATCTCTTCAATGCTCTTTTGATAATGTTTAGCCTCTGTCAAGTCAAATGTTTTAAATATATCAACCGAGAGTGGATTTGATTGATGAAAGAGTGCAATCGTCGTTTTATCTTTTTGATAAGAGATAGCGATTTTTTTCTCCTTTAATGCTGCGGCTTTGTCGATGTCCACTTGATCGACTCTTCCATAGATATCAAATCCATTCACACTACCATCACGCCTGCCCTTAGCAAAAAATGAGGACATTCTCAAATCCATATCAGCCACTTTATCCCGTAACAATTCAGAGACTAAAACCCCCTCGTTAGCATTTTTTTTATCTATCATGATAAGAAATCCCTCAAAGATATTCTCAGCCATTCTCTCTAGCGATGCATTCTCTTTGGTATCAAAAACCACATGAATATAGGAGAATTTTGCACCCTCTTTTTCATACAGATCCCAGGAAGCAAATTTTTTAATACGAGGTGCAAAAAGCTTCGCATTTTCTAAATCATCTTGGCTTAGTTTCCCGTCCTTATAGACAAATCCACCCGCAAGCTTGGCAATAGGTGAGATAATATCTCTTTTAAAGCGGGTTTGATACTCCCCTACAACACTTTGGGAACTCCTCAATGTAAAGTAGCCTGCTACTATCATCAGTAGCGCTACAACCAATCCCAAAAGTTTAAAATAATAGACAAAAACCAAAAGTACAAGCAGAGCCACTGCCCCAGAGATAAGGTACGCTGTTTTTCTCTTTTGGGCTAGTTTTTGGAGATTTGAGAGTGTGCTAAACTCTTTTTTCAAGCTATCATGATAGAGTTTATCAAGATGGCTTTGATCTGAAAAACCCTCCTGAGAGGCAAACATCAAGCTGAAGGTAAAAAGAAGTTTAAATAGACTTTTCATCTATTCCCACTCAATGGTTCCTGGTGGTTTAGAGGTGATATCATAAACAACCCTATTGATGCCATTGACTTCATTAATGATACGACTTGATATATTGTCAAGTAGTTCATGAGGCAAGTGTGCAAAAGTGGCTGTCATCCCATCGACACTCTCCACCATTCTCACACACACGGTGTTATCATAAGTACGATTATCACCCATTACCCCCACACTTTTGACATTGAGAAGTACACAAAAAGCTTGCCATACTTTATCATAATAACCATATGCTTTTAACTCCTCTATCATGATAGTGTCCGCCTTGCGTAACATATCCAAATCTGGCTGATTGACTTCACCCATGATACGAATAGCCAAGCCAGGTCCTGGGAACGGGTGCCGTCCTATCATATCTTTAGGCAGACCTAATTCTAATCCAAGTTTTCGTACTTCATCTTTAAATATTTCCCTTAAAGGCTCGATAAGTTCAAAACTCATCCAATCAGGTAAGCCCCCGACATTATGGTGTGATTTGATAGTTTTTGAGGGACCTTTAACAGAGACAGATTCAATAACATCTGTATAGAGTGTCCCTTGCGCTAAAAAGGAGATATCATCATGCTTTTTTGCCTCTCTATCAAAGACGGTAATAAATGTCTCACCAATAATTTTTCGCTTTACTTCAGGATCTGTTACCCCTTCTAGTTTCGCAATAAACTCTTCTTTAGCATCCACTGTGATGAGGTCGATACCTACACGATCTTTAAACATCGCTTCTACTTGTTCTACTTCACCAGCGCGCAAAAGTCCCTGATCAACAAAAACAGGAATCAACTGATCACCTATCGCTTCATGCAAAAGTGTAGCAACCACAGAGCTATCTACCCCACCACTCACACCACAAAGGACTTTTTTATCACCCACTTGTTCTCTGATTTTTTGGATTTGTTCTTTGGCAAAAGATCCCATATTCCATGTCGCTTCACAGCCACAGATATCTTGTGCAAAGTTTTTGAGTAAGACCGTACCAAATTCTGAATGATAGACCTCTGGATGAAATTGAAAAGCGTAAATATCCCTCTGCTCTGCTCTAACAGCCGCGTAAGGAGAATTATCAGAATAGCCCACGCGGATAAAACCATCAGGCAACATATCGACTCGATCACCATGGCTCATCCATACCGTTTGTCCATCAGGTGTATCCTTAAAGAGCGCACACTCATCCTCAAACTGCAACTGCGCTTTTCCATATTCATGATGATCTGCGGGGATGACCACACCACCAAAATGTTGGGTAATGAGTTGCATACCATAACAGATACCCAAAAGGGGCACGCCCAATTCAAAGACAGCATCGTCAGGATGATAGGCATCCTTATCATAGACAGAAGCGGGACCACCTGAGAGAATGATACCTTGAGGATTTTTTGCTTTAATAGTCTCTAATTTTTCATTATAAGGGAGGATTTCGCAGTAGATACCGCTTTCTCTGAGTTTTCTAGCGATGAGTTGGGTGTATTGTGAACCAAAATCAAGTACGATGATTGGGACATTTTTCATAAAGTTCCTTAAAGGGCGTAATTTTGCGAAGATTTTAGTGCAAAATTACTTTAATGCCACTTTAAGAAAAAAGTTAACTTTTAAGGCAAATATTAATAAAGCCCCATTAACTCAAATTGTACATACCATATGATTATCGACACAATATAGCCTGCAAGAATCATCCATGCATATTTCATATGTGCAGCAAAGGTATAAATCCCTTTCATACGACCCATCACACCCACACCAGCAGCAGAACCAAAGGAGATAAGACTTCCACCTACCCCTGCGGTGAGTGTCACCAATAACCACTCATCTTTACCCATGCTTGGATCAGCTTTTAAAATAGCAGACATCACAGGCACATTATCAACCACGGCAGAGAGGAAACCAACGGCTATATTTCCAGCAGTATTACCTATCAGACTATAAAGTTCTGTAATGTACTCTAAAAATCCCAAGAAATGTAGCGCACCTACCGCGGCTAAAATACCAAAAAAGAAAAGGAGTGTATCATTTTCGATATGACGCATACTTCCATAAACATCAAATGTCGTCTGACCATCTGACTTTTT
>CAZCUH010000020.1:0-5018 GCA_964501795.1 uncultured Sulfurospirillum sp. | reverse complement strand
GCTGTCCATGCCATCAAAGTTGTGATATCTCCAAAAGGACTCCATGCGCCTCCCGCATTGGCAGCCACAACAATAGAGATAGCCCCAGGCACTAAAAAGGCTTTATTTTCTTTATCAATCGTATAAAGTACTGTTGAGAGGATCAATGCTGTTGTCATATTATCCGCTACAGGTGAAATAAAAAATGCTAAAACACCTGTCAGCCAAAAAAGTTTTTTATAGCTATACCCTTTAGAAGTAAGATTATACTTCATCACTTCAAAAACATTTCTCTCTATCAAGGTCTCAATAAAGGTCATTGCCACAAAGAGGAAAAAGAATATCTCAGCAATTTCCAAGATGAGGTGTTTGACTTCGCTATGTAAAGCCTCTTTTTCTAATCCATTGATAGCAAAATAAAATCCAATCAACATGAACATAAAAGTACCTATAAAAAGTGCTGGTTTTGCTTTGTTGATATGATATTTCTCTTCTGTTGCGATAAAATAATATCCCACAAGAAAGATAATAAGAGAAGCTATCCCCACCCATGTCCATGTCAAAGAGCTACCAACATGCACTGCCTCGCCTGCTTCTGGGCTATTTGCCAACAACGCTGTTGTCATGAGTAACAACGAAACTATCCATTTTAACATTTAAAAATCCTTTTTATTTTATTTCTCCTTGTTAGTGGGCAAAGCCCACTAACAATTCCTCTCACTGAAGCTTCGACGCTTGTCGAGAATATTAGCACAAAAGTACCCATCTCTCTATCCATAAGATATACTTAACTTTTAATCGTGTGTGCACCTAGTGACTCTGGTCTAGATATCGCACTTTGGACGATATTTTTTGATACCTTGAGCCGTAATCGTAACAATTTTCCTATATCTTCTTTTAAAAGTGCGTCGATTCTACTCAAAGCTTGCTTGAGTGATGCCATTTCGCGCACAATCGAGACTGAACTCCACATTATTTTTCGTAATTCATCTTTTCTTGCACGATCACCCTCTTTGACAAGTATCTCACACTCTCCATCAAATTTTTTAAATTTAAAATAAACAGCGCGTGTCATGATATCTCTCACAGCGCGTTTTGAAAAAACCAAACCTTCTAGCAGAGAGTTAGAAGCAAGCCTATTTGCCCCATGTACACGCACCGAGGCACATTCACCCACGGCGTAGAGATTATCACAGCCCACAACTTTACCATTGAGATCCGTCTCAATCCCTCCCATTGCATAGTGAAAAGCAGGTGAAATGGGGACATCATCTTCTGGTAAATTAAAGCCCATATCTTTGAGATTAAAGTATATGGTCGGAAAACGCTCACGAAAAGCTTCCTCTTCAAAATGAGGAAAAGAGAGATAGACCTCTTTGCCTGTCTTCTCTTTCCAGTCAAAAATCGCCTTAGAGACGACAGAACGAGGTGACATCTCACCCCTCTCATCATACTCAAAGACAAAGCGTCTACCATCATCATCAATGATATGCGCGCCCTCCCCTCGTAAGGCTTCGGTTAAGAGCTGTTTTCTAGCACCTTTGGAGTGGATAAAGACAGTGGGGTGAAATTGGGTCATCTCCATATCTCTTAGCGCTATCCCTTTTTCAATACAAATACCTTGAATCTCTCCCGCAATACTTCTTGCATTGGTATGATAATCATACAAAGAGCCAATCCCACCACTCGCGATAATCACAGCCTTAGCGTAGTAGTTTCGGCATTTGCCATCATTTTCATTAAAAACACGCACCCCATGACAAAGTGATCCATCCATCAAGAGATCTGTGACTGTTGAATGGTAAAGAAGTTGTTGCCTATTTTTTGCCATCAAAAAATGGTGCAATTCTCTCCCCGTGGCATCACCACCTGCATGCACAATGCGATTTTTGGAGTGGGCTGCCTCTTTGGTATAGAGGATATTACCCGCTTCATCTTTATCAAACTCCATGCCTCTTTCAATCAAATCATCTATCGCCTCTCTACCATCACGCACCAATATCTCTACCGCTTTAGGGTCACAAAGCCCTGCGCCAGCGGCTAAGGTGTCTTCGATATGTGCAGGGATATCCGACGCATCTGTTGGGACTGCTACGCCTCCTTGGGCATAAAAGGTATTGCAGTCCCAAGAGTTCTCTTTGCAAATGATGAGTACTTTTTTATCCTCAGAAAAAGCAGCTGCAGCGTTGAGCCCTGCGATACCAGCACCGATAATAATCGCATCATACACTATCATGATAGACCCTTTGTTGCAACATATTTTGGTGCTGCTTTATAACCACACCCCTCACATATGAATATCAAAACTATAAATGTTATAATCATGATATGAAAACGGCTAAAAGTATTATTGAACATTTAAAACGACATCCTCAAAATTCTAAAGTATTAGAAATAGCGTGTTATGAAAAAGTAAAATCACTCTTGCCCCCACATTTAGCCAAGGCAATTTTGTTTATCTATAAAAAAAATCATACACTCTATTTTGTCCTCAATCATCCAGGGATGAAAATGGAGTTTCATTATAAGCATACTTTAATAAAGAACTTATTAAATAAACTAAAAGATTTTGATGAAAACTGCAAGGAGCTTGCTATCAGTGAAGTAAAGTCTTTTGTGAGCAATAAAATTCCCCAGCCTAAAACTCCAGAAGCACCCGCAATCAAACGCTATTATAGAGAGAAAGCAACAGGTCGTTTTGAAAATAGAGCCGACAATGAAGAACTCAGAGCTATTTTTGAAGAGATTAAAATGATGCTGATGAAAAAATCATGACACTAGAAACAAAAATCAGACAACTCCCCAAAGAGCCTGGTATCTATCAGTACTTTGATAAAGATGACAAACTACTCTACATCGGCAAAGCAAAAGTTTTAAGTCAGCGTGTCAAAAACTATTTCCGCTTCACCCCAGACTTTCAACCCGCCCCCAATCTCTCACCCCGTATTGCTATCATGATAAGTGAAACTGTGCGTTTGGAGTATATCGTCGTCGATAGCGAACATGACGCACTCATCCTTGAAAACTCCCTCATCAAACAGTTACGCCCCAAATACAACATCCTCCTGCGCGATGATAAAACCTATCCCTATATCTATATCGATTTAAATGAAGATTTTCCCCGTTTTGAAATCACAAGAAAAGTGGTAAAAGGTAGCCATATCAAATATTTTGGTCCTTTTTCACAAGGGGCAAGAGAGATCTATGATTCCCTCTATGAGCTTTTTCCACTTGTGCAAAAAAAATCTTGTCTTAAAGAGAAAAAACGCTGCCTCTTTTACCAAATCAAGAAATGTTTAGGCCCTTGTGAAGGGGGTGTAGATCGTGCAGATTATCACAAAATCGTTTCCCAAGCGATAGAGTTGCTCTATAATCAAAAGGCTCTTAGCAAAAAATTAGAGCAAAAGATGCATGCCTATGCAGAAAATCTCCACTTTGAAGAAGCGGGTATTTTGCGTGATCGCATACAAAAAATAGATGCCTTAGAATCTATCTCCAACATCGACTTAGCCAAATTGGAAGATTATGATATCTTCGCTATCATGATAGAAGAAAAAGTCGCTTGTGGAATGCGACTTTTTATCCGACAGGGCAAGGTGGTCTCCTCTTCTCATACACTCTTTAAATCAGATACAGGCTTTGATAAGGATGAGCTTTACACAAGGTTATTGCTAGAGTATTATCAGGTAGATATTCCTCTTGTGAAGCATATCCTCGTCTTGGAATCGTTTTTAGAAAAAGAGACCATAGAGAGTCTGCTTTCCAAACGCTTTAAAAAGTCTATCATGATAACGGTGCCTCAAAGAGGAGAAAAGAAGCGTCTTGTTGATTTGGCTCTACGCAATGCCAAAGAAGTTTTACGCCTATCACACAGAGAAGAACATCACATCCTAAAAGAGCTTAAAAACTTACTGCATTTAGAAAAGACCCCTTTTGTCATAGAGGGGTATGACAACTCTCACTTACAAGGGGAAGCGACAGTTGGCGCGATGATAAAGTGGGAGAATGGATTTTTAAAAAAGGAGTATAGACATTATAATTTAAACGCACGCGATGAGTATGCACAAATGAAAGAGATGCTACAGCGGCGTTGTGAAAGCTTTCATAAGAACTCACCACCTGACTTGATGGTCATTGATGGGGGAGAGACACTGCTAAAATTAGCAATGAAAATCGTTAAACACTCTGGAGCAAATGTCGATATTGTTGCCATTGCAAAAGAGAAACGCGATACAAAGGCGATGCGCGCCAAAGGCAAGGCAAATGATGTCATCTGGAGCAAAGAGGGGATGATCAAACTCCCCCACTCCGATAAACGCTTGCAGTTTTTGCAACGCATCCGTGATGAGTCTCACCGCTTTGTCATTGGATATCATCGAAAGATAAAACGAAAAGCAGACAAAGAGATAGCCCTTTTACAAAAAAAGGGAATCGGAGAAGCTACTGTGCGTAAACTTTTGCAATATTTTGGAACATTTAGCAATATTGAAAAAGCAAGCCAAAAAGAGTTAGAAGGGGTTGTTGGCACGAAAATTGCTTTAATTATTCAAAATATTTAATAACAAAGGGATTTATTTTGATTTTATATGATGAAAACTACAATTTTATCGGCATGAGCAACGAGACATTGAGCTATTTAGGCTATGAAGATTTAAATGATTTTAGCTCACAACATAGTGATTTTGCCAATCTTTTAGTCAATAAAGAGGGATATATCTATAAATTTCAAAATTTCTCTTGGATAGATTTTATACTCTACAGTGGTTCAGCCAATAAATCTGCACTTTTACAGCTCAAAAGTGGCGAGCCTATAGAGATTAAACTCTCTGTAAAAGAGGTGCACCTACTCAATACACTAGGAGATAGTAGTAAATTTTATGTCGTACGCATCCTCTCTGAAAATTTTGTCAATATCGCAGCAAAAACAGATGCCTCTATCACCAAGCAGTCTCCTGTAAAAAATAGTTTTAATTTAAATAGTTTGATGGATGAGACAACACCTTCGCAAGCCAAGAGTATGTCCATACCAGATATGCCAG
>CAZCUH010000019.1:0-18660 GCA_964501795.1 uncultured Sulfurospirillum sp. | reverse complement strand
ATAGAGAAAAAACATCAATGCCAAGGAGGATGAGAGCACTTGGATAAAATAATCCTTTTTCATATAAAGCGTGATGATTAAAAAATGCACAATCAAAAGCCCATATATCACTATCAATACTAGCCCACCCCAAAATCCAAACCTCTCCATATAAAAAGCAAAGATAAAATCACTCGTCGCAATAGGTAAAAATTTCATATGTGCTTGTGTGGCATCATCTTCACTTTTGCCAGAAATCCCCCCTGAACCAATCGCGATGATAGATTGTCTGACATGATAGCTAGGTTTTTTAGCTAAAAAATCTGTAATTCTCTTTTTCTGATAATCTTGCAAATGGCTATAGACCAAAGGGGCTGAAAGTCCTACAACAACAGCGATACTAAGCCATATCTTGTAATTGACCCCGATGATAAACAAGATACCAAATCCTATAAAAAAGAGTATGAGTGCCGTACCCAAATCAGGCTGTTTGAGTATCAATACAAAGGGTATTAAGATATAGGTAGCAAGTTTTAAAAAATCGACCAATCCATACCCTGCTTCATCCTCAGGAGGATTATTTTTAATCAGATATGCCAACATCAGTATCATCGCAGGTTTCATCAATTCTGAAGGTTGAATTGTAAAGTTGACAAAGGGTATCTCCAACCAGCGCTGCGCCCCCAATTTACTCACTCCAAAAAGCTTGACACTTAAAAGCAATAGCACATTACTCCAGTAAAAAAAAGGTATCAACCAAGAAAATTTTCGCATAGGAAATAAGAAAAATAAGACAAAAGCGATAAAGGCGGAAGAGAAGTAGATTAACTGTTTATTTGCCAAGAGTGGATATAATTCATTGACTAAGAAAAACGAAATCCCGACAAGCGGTAAAATCAAAATAGGAACAATATAATCAAAATGTGTAAAAATTCGTCTATCAACCTGAAACAAAAACGCCCCTTCTCTATCACATGGGATAGTCATTGATGCGGATTATAGCACAAAAAGCCGCCCGTTTGGATAAAACCCTCCAAGAAGTGCTAGGACAACCTCGAAATCAAGTTGAGCACTTTATTAAAGAGATAGGTGTCATGATAGATGGCAAAGAGACGAAGAAATCCGGTCTTAAGCTTAAAGGTGGTGAAGAAATTTTGCTAGAGTTTCCTACGATGGAAGCTTCAACCCCACAAGCAATAGACTTTGATATAGAAGTCATTTATGAAGATGACGATGTCCTCGTACTCAACAAACCACCTTATCTCATCGTCCACCCAGCAGCTTCCGTCAAAGAGCCTACCCTAGTTGATTGGCTCAAACACCGCGGTGTCACCCTCTCTACTATCAGTGGCGAAGAGCGAAACGGTATCGTACACCGCATCGATAAAGAGACATCAGGTGCTATCATCATCGCCAAAAACAACGAAGCCCACCAATCTCTCTCAAAGCAGTTAGAAGAGAGAACTATGGGACGCTACTACTTAGCCCTCATCGACTTGCCACTCAAAGAAGATATGATAGTGGATAGACCCATCGGCAGACATAACAAACACCGTATCAAGATGGCAGTCAAAGACAATGGCAGAGCATCCAAAAGTGCTTTTGTCAAATTGGCTTTGTCCCAAAAAACAGGACATGAACTCATCGCTGCCAAGCTTTTTACGGGCAGAACACACCAGATACGCGTGCACCTAGAGTCACTCTCAAGACACATCCTAGCGGATAAACTATATGGATTTAAGAGCAAAAAAGATACTATCCCAAGAGTGATGCTGCATGCTCGGATACTCTATTTTCACCATCCAAAAACAGGAGAGCTCATCATCAAAGAAGCGCCACTTTTTGAGGACTTTGAAAACATTTTAAAAGACGAATTTAACCAGGAGGAAATTGATGAAAAAATCAATCGCGACTATATTATCAAGCGTTTTACTGATCACATTTAGTGGCTGTGAAGGCAAGAACTTTAACTTACCCACTTTGGATATGCCAGATGTCAGTATCCCCTCTTTTGATTTGAGTAAGAAACAACTCGACAGATCCTTGCCTCGTGTAGAAGACTTAAAGATTGTCTCTTCACTTTCACAAGTGGCTTTAGAGTGGAAACCAATCCGCAACAGACAAATCGAGGGATATCGCATCTTACGCAGTGATGGCAAAGGGGGATTTAAACTCATTCAAGTCATCAATGACCCTTATGTCTCGCACTATACCGATGAAAACTTACATCAATCACGCTATAACCGTTACCTCGTATCGGCTTATACCAGTGATGGTAGAGTCTCTCTTCCAACGGCTATCAATGTACCCAAAAACAGTAAAAAGATAGAAGCTGTCCCCTTTGTCACCGCCGTATCTGGCTTGCCAAATAGAATCAAAATCTTATGGCGTATTCATCCTGATTTGAGAGTCAATGGCTATATCATCCAAAAAGAGAATATGCAAACCAAAAAATGGGAAAGTATCGCCACTGTTGAAAAACGCTTAAGTGTTGAATATATGGACGATGCGGTAAGACCTGGAAATACTTATCATTATCGTGTTTTTGCAAAAACAGCTGATGGTGTACTCTCAAAGCCTAGCAAAGTCGTCTCGGGTAGTTCCAAGCCTTTACCTGCACCTGTTACAGGCATCATGGCAACCACAAACCTCCCTAAAAAAATAGAGATTATTTGGAAAGCCTCAGATGCCGTGGATAGTGCACAATACCGCGTCTATGCTAGTGATTTTGCAGATGGAATTTTCTCACTCATTGCTAAAACAAAAGCGACCCACTATACAGATAGATTTGATCAAGATGGAGCAACACGATTTTATCGTATCACCGTCGTCGATAAAGATGGTTTAGAATCCCCACAACAGGCAAAACCCACAAGAGGTAGCACGCTAGGCTACTTAAAAGCGCCCAAGATTACTTCAGCAAGGATTGTCAACAGTAGCGTAGAATTGAGATGGGCAAAAACAGACCCTCGTACTGTCTCTTATACAATCTATAAAAAATTCTGGGATGGCTGGAAAGCGAAAAAGATTAAAATTGTAGGTTTTAAAGGTGAGACTTTTGTAGATCACAAAATCAAACCAGATATCACCTATACCTACAGTGTCATCGCTGTAGATAAAAATGGTATCGCCTCTGAAGAGTCACGATCAGTCAACCTCAAGGTAGAGAGTATGACAAAAAAAAGTTCATGGTTTTAATCTCGTTTTATGCCAAACATACAGACTAAAAACCTCACATATAAGGTATTTCCACTCTCGCAAGATGGATATACCTTTCACTATATCGCCCATAGTAAAAGTCTCAATGAAAAGTTAGTCTATACTACTTTTGAAGATAAAAGCTTCTTTTTAAAGATAGTCCAGAGAGAACACAATACCCTCATTAAGTATGATAAACTCACACGCATTGCACCAATCAAAATCATCAAAGATGCACTAAAAGCATTTCAAAAACTGCATGATTTAGAGCTTAGTTTTTCCAATATCGAAAACAAAAAAGAGCCACAACATTTAGAAAAAAGTGATACCTATCTGAAAAAAATCTCCTATTTTGCCCATGATTTTAAAACAGATAAAGAGATATGGGTAGAGGTAGGATTTGGCTCAGGTAGGCATCTTTTGCATCAAGCATTGGCACATCCCGAGATACAATTTATTGGACTTGAAATTCATGGCCCTTCTATCGAACAAGTCATCAAGCAGTGCAAGATTCAAAACATTGACAATCTGCTCTTATGTGCCTTTGACGCAAGAATATTTTTAGAATTTCTCCCCTCAAATGCAGTAGGAAAAATCTTTGTGCATTTTCCTGTACCTTGGGATAAAAAACCCCATCGTCGTGTCATCTCCCCCGCTTTTATCGATGAATCCACACGCGTCTTAAAAGAGGCTGGCACGCTAGAACTTCGGACAGATAGTGAGAATTATTATGCCTACGCTTATGAAACCTTTATCTCACTTCAATCTTGTGACTTAAAAATCCGCAAAAACCAAGAGATTGCCATCTCTAGTAAGTATGAAGATAGGTGGAAAAAACAAGAGAAAAATATTTATGATATCTTGTTAACAAATCACGAAATATCACCAGCCAAAGCGCCTATCACAAGCCTCACCTTTGATAAGCCCATCTCTTTTGCAAAAATCAAAGCAACATTTACACCGCATGTCTATAAAGGAGATGACTATTTCATCCATTTTGAAAGACTCTTTGAGATAGATGAAAACCGTGGTATCATCAAGCTCTCCTTTGGTGCCTTTGAAAAGTGTGAACATAAGTATCTTATATTTAATGATAATAAGATACAATATTTTCCATACGAGGCTTTGCCAATCATGCAAAACCTCAAATCACACAAAAAAATAGAAGAGTTTTTATATGCATAATATTATTCAAGCTAGAGATTTAACCCTTGCATACAACCAAGATGAGCCTATCATCAAAGATACAAATCTCTCTATAAAAAAGAATGATTTTGTCTTTTTAACGGGTAAAAGTGGAAGTGGTAAATCTACCTTTTTAAAATCCTTGTATGGAGAGTTGCCAGTACAAAGTGGACAACTCAATGTCGCAGGCTTTTCACTGCATGATACCAATAAACAGAAAAAAGCCCTTCTTAGAAAACATATTGGTGTCATTTTTCAAGATTATAAACTCATCAACGAATGGACAGTCGAGAAAAATGTCATGCTACCACTCATGATAGCTGGCTACTCCAAACAAGTCTGCCAAGCACAGGCACAAAAACTTTTAAAACATGTCAAACTCCCACTCAAAGCGGATAAATATCCACTAGAACTCAGTGGTGGAGAGCAACAACGCGTGGCGATGGCAAGAGCCTTGGCGCACAATCCTCTACTCATCATCGCAGATGAACCAACAGGAAACCTAGATGAGTATTCTAGTACCGTTATCTGGGATTTACTCAAAAATGTCAGACAGCACATCGGTAGCACAGTCATCGTAGCCACCCATAGAATACCGCAGACCTTGGGCATAGATTATAAACAATATTTTATCGATGGAGGGGCGATTTATGAAGTCAATTAAGAATCATATCTCTTTTATCATTCCTCTTTTTATCTTGCTATTTTCGATACAGTTTTCTTTTATGCTTGATCGTGGTGTCAAAGCCTACGAAGCAAAGGTTGCCAATGAGTACTCTATCGTTGTCGTTTCAGCCAACCCTATCAATGAGAGCCAAATCAAGCAAAAAATTCCACAAGTTTCCACGCTAAGGGAGATCAAAAAAGATCGCTTTGTCGATAAACTCAAAGAGGACATGAGCAAGGCAGACTTGGTCTATCTCAAAGCAACCTTGCCCAAGTTTTACTCACTCAAACTCAATAAATTACCAAGCAGAGAAGCACTAGAAGATATTTCAAATAAGATAAAAACTTTTCCAAAAATAGAGAAAGTAGAAATCTTCAAAAAGACATTTAACAAATTTCATCAATTTCTCAAACTCTCAAAATCTGCCTCTTATATTTTTACGATATTTATCTTTGTCATCGCATTTTTACTTATTATCAAACAGATGGAGATTTGGTCACTACAACATCGACAACGCATGTATATCATGGGACTTTTTGGTGCACCTTACTGGATGAAAAGTGCATCACTTTATAAATCAGTCGTGATTGACGCACTTCTCTCAGCGATCTTGGTTGGTATCGTTTTTAGCCTGCTTCCAAAATTTGTTGATCTTGAAAAACTCAAAGTGAACTTAGGAATAGATTTGCAAAACTTCGCATTTATACATGATACTTTCTTGCTCATCTTGATCAGTCTTCTGATCTCTATCATCTCTGTGACAACCATCATCTTAAGGCAAAAAGATTCATGAAGCTAGGCGTCATACTCCTTTTTTCCCTTATCATGATAGGAAGTGTATTGTATGCAGATATTGATGATAAGATTCAAGCCAATCAAGTCATGCATGACAAAAAAAAGTCACAAGAGAAGAAGATATCTCGTGCGCTTGAAAAGATTGCGAGAGACATTTCTCTACAAAAAAGAAAATTCATCAAACTTAGTGAGAAGATAACAGCTTGTAAACGCGATCTTCAAATACTCAAAAAGAAAACGATTATCAAGGGTTCGAAATTAAAAAAAATTGAAAATATTTACCATGAACTGAGGAAAAAAGAGAAGATTATCTCAAAAAAAGTTGTCAGTATCCTTTCCAAAGAACTCTCTATCATGATAGTCACAAAAGGGCTACAAAACCCTGATGGCAAAGAGACTCTCAAGAGTCATGAAAGCACAGAAGATGACATTGTTATGAGCAACATACTCCATACCTATGTAGCACTACTGCGAGAAAAATTTAAAAGAGATAAATCACAATATATCAAGATCAATAAAAGTATCGATATCGTTCAAAAAGAGATGAAGGAACTCTCCAACAAAGTTGATAATTTAAAAAAGACAAGAGCCAACTTAGAGACACTCAAAAGTGCACAAAAAAAGAGTATCTTAACACTCAAAGAGAAGAAAAAACGCTACATCCAAAAACTAAACCGTATCAAAAAAGAACAAGATATCTTGGCAAATACGCTTCATAAACTACATGTGACAAAAGAGAAACGCGCGAAAACCATCATCAAAGAAAATCAAAATGGCAAAATCAATGTGCGCCAAATTGGTTCATCTTATCAACATGGACAACTTGTCAAATATCGAGGGGAAAAGACCATAGCACCACTCAAGTCATACACCCTAACACAAAACTTTGGTAATTATATAGATCCTATCTATAAGATGAAAATCTTTAATGAATCTGTCATCTTACATGCCAATCAACAAAATGCAAAAGTCAGAGCAGTCCTCAATGGTACTGTTATTTATGCAGAAAAAACAGCTGTATTGGACAATGTCGTCATCATCGAGCATAAGAATAATCTGCACACTATATATGCACACCTCTCACACATCGCACCCACAATTCGTGTAGGCAAAAGAGTTAAAAAAGGTTATATCATAGGGCGCGTACATCGAGAACTCACTTTTGAAGTGACACAAGGTACCAAACATATCAATCCTATGCGATTGATAAACTAGGCACTTTTATCTTATTCTTATGAAGTTTCAGTACAATACGCGTAATTGTACCCTCTTTGGGTCTAGCAAAGGAGCAGGAATTTGAGAAAAAGAGTCTTAGTAAAGTTTTCTGGTGAAGCATTGGCAGGGGAAGAAGGTTTTGGAATAGACACCAAACTTCTAAAATTTATCGCCCAAGAGGTGAAAGAACTCACAGAAAATGATATTGAAGTCGGTATTGTTGTCGGTGGTGGTAATATCATCCGAGGCGTTACTGCTTCAGAAGATGGAATCATTAAACGCACGAGTGGTGATTATATGGGTATGCTAGGGACCGTCATCAATGCCGTAGCCCTACAAGAAGCACTAGAATATACAGGTATGTATGCAAGAGTACAAAGTGCTATCAAGATGGAGCAAATTGCAGAAACCTTTATCGTGCGTCGTGCTAAAAGGCACCTTGAAAAAGGCAGAATTGTCATTTTTGCAGCAGGAACAGGAAATCCTTTTTTTACAACCGATACCGCAGCCACCTTGCGTGCTGTTGAAATTGATGCTGATATGATTATCAAAGCGACGAAGGTGGATGGCGTATATGACAAAGACCCCAACAAATTTCCTGATGCAAAAAAATATGACACGCTCACTTATGAGCAAGCACTAGATGACAATGTCAAAGTGATGGATGATACTTCTATCGCACTTGCTAAGGACAATGCACTCCCTATTGTTGTGTGTGATATGTTTGTCAAAGGCAATCTACTCAAAATCATCAAAGGTGATATGAGTACTTGTTCAATCGTCAAAAACTAATACGCTATCATGATAGTGGAAAATGACCTGTAAACTACGGTGCTTTTGCACTGTACTTTAGTGTGATGCATTGATGAAAGAGTTTGTCTGCATCAAAAAACAATTTAAACAACAAAGGAACTTTTTAAAATGAGAATCGAAAAAATTATTTCAAACGCTTTGGCACATGCTGATGATGATAGCTATGTACTATCTATCATGGTAGCACAACGCGCAAACCAATTAGCAGAAGGTGCACAACCACTCATAAAAGCAGATAAAAACAAAACTAAACTAACCGATATCGCTTTGATGGAAATTGCACAAGGATTAATCGAACTCGATACTGTCATAGACGATTAATCTACCTGCTATGGATACATTATTAGAGCAAGTTAAATCCATCGATAGCGTCGAAGATGCTAAACACTTGCTCTACTCACTTACAGAAGATATCCCTCACATCCAAGAAGCAGTAGAGTTTGCCCTTGGCTGGCATGAGGGACAATTTAGAAAATCAGGACAACCCTACATCATTCACCCCATCTTAGTAGCCAGTATCGTCAGGCATTTTGGGGGAGATGAAGAGATGGTTTTTGCTGCATTGTTACATGATGTTGTAGAAGACACCCCCTGCACTAGTGAAGTCATCGCTGAAAAATTTTCACCAGAGATTGCCAATCTTGTAGATGGCTTGACTAAAATCATAGAAATTAGAGAAGAAGAGCTTCTACCATCCACCTCCAATGAGAAACTCATCACTTCTGCACTATCCTTTAGAAAAATGCTTCTTGCATCCATCTCTGATGTACGCGTCCTCGTCGTCAAACTCTGCGATCGCTTGCACAATATGCTCACCCTAGATGCACTCTTGACTGCCAAACAAAAACGCATCTCAGAAGAGACTCTCGTCGTCTATGCTCCTATCGCACATCGCCTTGGTATTTCAACTATCAAAAATGCTTTAGAAGATTTGAGTTTTTATTATCTCATGCCCGATGAATACAAAAAGATTGATACCACAATCCTAGGTAAAGATCAAAAACTACAACTCTCTTTAAATCATTTCATCGCAAAAGTGCATAGACTGATGCTACAAAATGGCTTTACCGAAAAAAGTTTTTCCATCCAAAAGCGTATCAAACATCACTACTCTATCTATATGAAGATGCATCGAAAGGGCATCTCGATGGAAGAGATTTTAGATTTGATGGCGATTCGTGTATTGGTCAAAGACCCCAACGACTGCTATCGTGTCTTGGGTATTATTCACCAAAATTTCAATCCGCTCATCTCGCGTTTTAAAGATTATATCGCAATCCCCAAAGAGAACGGTTATCAGACACTGCATACCACTGTTTTTGCTGATGCCTCTATCATAGAAGCACAGATTCGTACCTTTGATATGCACAAAACTGCCCAATTTGGTATCGCTGCACATTGGAAATACAAAGGGCACACTGGACTCAATCCAAAACTAAACTGGCTTAATGAACTCAAAACCCAAAGCGAAGGTGGCGACAATATAGAAGAGATGTATGAACTGGCTAAAGATGACCTATACAGCGAAGATATCTCGGTCTTTTCACCTAAAGGAGATGTCTATTCCCTGCCGCGAAGTGCTACCGTTCTTGACTTTGCCTACGCCGTACATACCGAGATAGGTAACTGTGCCAAAGAGGCGTATGTCAATAAACAACGCACACCCTTTTTAACAGAACTTAAAAATGGTGATATCATCAAAATAGAGACAGCTCCACAACATGTTCTGCGCTGTTCATGGATCAATGCAGTCAAAACAGCCAAAGCCAAAAATGCGATGAAACTCAACTGTAATCATAAATTAAAAGAGCTCAATACCCTCACCGCAAAAAATATCATCCAAAATGTCTTTAATTTAAAAGCAACACAACTAGAACCTTTTTTACAAGAGGAATCCACACTCAAAAATCTTCATAAATCAGCTACTGACCCCATACATCTACAAGAAGATATCACAAAGATCAAGAGAGCCATTTTAAGTAGTACAAAAATCATCCCAATTATTTCACCCATCAGGAAATACAAACTCAAACAACAGACATTTGACAATATCATCTTTTACACCACACAAAGTATCGCTAAGGTACTTTTTGATTACTGCTGTCATCCTAAAAGTGGAGATGAGATTGTCGCCTTTAAAAAAGGTTCAAGTGCCGTGGTACATCACAAATTTTGCACCCATGCCAATGCCTTGATGGAAGCAAAAGAAGCGATGTATTTTGTGCAATGGTCCACCAAAAAACCCAATGCCTATAAATTGATCGTTAGTATCGAAAATAAAAAGGGTTCTCTAGCTTACTTTTTGCAATATTTAGCTAAAATAGATGTCAATTTAGTCACGATAAAACTCTTCGACAATGAAAACTCTCACGCTCATTTTTTTGAGATGGAAGTAGATATGCCAGATAAAAGTCGAGAAAAGTTACTAAATAATAGCAATGAAAAGTACAAAGTGATAGACTTTATACCACTAGATGATGCTTATAAAAAAATGTAAAAGGGTGTGTGTTGTTCGATATCAAAGAAGCACTAGAAGAGATAAAACGGGGAACTGCTGAGATCATTGATGAAGAGAGGATAGAAAAACTTCTCAAAAACTTTCTTGAAACGGGTGAAAACTATAGAGTAAAAGCGGGCTTTGACCCTACCGCTCCTGATTTGCACCTAGGACATACGGTCCTCATACAAAAACTAGCACTTTTTCAAAAGTATGGCGGTATCGTACAATTTCTCATTGGGGATTTTACGGGTATGATAGGTGATCCTACAGGCAAAAATGAGACACGAAAAAAACTCGACCGTGCTACCGTAGAAGAGAATGCAAAAAGCTATAAAGAGCAAGTGTTTAAAATCTTAGATCCGCAAAAGACAGAAGTCGTCTTTAACTCTACTTGGCTTGATGGGCTAGGTGCTACGGGTATCGTTGAACTTACAACGACTTTCAATGTTGCACGGATGTTAGAGCGTGATGATTTTGACAAGCGTTATAAATCACAAACCCCTATCTCCATCTCAGAATTTATCTATCCCCTACTTCAAGGCTATGATTCAGTAGCTCTCAAATCCGACATCGAACTAGGAGGAACCGATCAAAAGTTTAATCTCCTTATGGGACGAACCTTGCAAAGAACCTACCAGTGCGGGAAGGAACAAGCCGTTATCATGATGCCCCTACTCGAAGGCTTAGATGGTGTCAATAAAATGAGTAAATCACTCGGAAACTACATCGGTGTCACAGAAGATCCAAACACGATGTTTGGAAAGGTACTTAGTGCTAGCGATGAATTGATGTGGCGTTATTATGATTTACTCAGTACAAGAAGCATCGCAGAAATAGAGGATTTAAAGGCTGAAGTTGTAGCAGGCACTATGCATCCAAAAGCGGTCAAAGAACATTTAGCCTGTGAAATTATCGAGAGATTTCACTCTCAAGAAGAGGCACTCAAAGCCAAAGAGGAGTTTGATAGAGTGCATAAACAGAGTGAAATTCCAAGTGATATCGCATCCTTTTCTCTTGAGGGACCAATTTGGATAGCAAAAGCACTCGTCGATGCAAAGATTTCACCATCAACGAGCCAATCTAGAAGAGATATAAAGCAAGGTGCTGTTAAAATAGACCAAGAGAAAATTTCTGATGAACAATTACAGCTTCAAGCGGGAGAGTATATACTCCAAGTTGGGAAGAGAAAATTTGCAAAAGTAAAGGTAAATTGATGGCATACAAAGCACTAAAGATAGGAGACTTCACCATCCCGCTCCCTATCATACAGGGGGGAATGGGCGTTGGTATATCCTGGGATCAACTTGCTGGTACTGTGAGTAAAGAGGGTGGACTTGGTGTCATCTCTTCTGTAGGAACAGGATACTATAACAATCAAGGATTTGTGGAGAAATCTGTGGCAGGCAAACCCTATGAAGCGCTCAATTTTTACTCCAAATCAGCACTAATCGAAATCTTCAAAAATGCTAGAAAGATTTGCGGTGATGCCCCACTAGCTTGTAATGTCCTTTATGCGATCAATGACTATGGACGGGTGGTCATGGATGCTTGTGAAGCAGGCGCCAATGCGATCATCACGGGTGCTGGACTACCGACCAATATGCCAGAATTTACCAGAAACTATCCCCATGTTGCACTGATTCCTATCGTCTCCTCTGCCAAAGCACTCAAAATCATCTGTAAGCGTTGGACACAACGATATGATAGACTGCCTGATGCCGTCATCGTCGAGGGACCTAAAAGTGGTGGACATCAAGGCTTTACCTATGAACAGTGTGTTATGGAAGAGTTCCAGCTTGAAAATCTCATCAAACCCATTAAAGAAGAGATTAAAAAATGGGGAGATTTCCCTCTCATCGCTGCGGGTGGCGTCTGGGATAAAAAAGATATTGATGCGATGATGGCACTAGGTGCTGATGGTGTGCAGATGGGTACACGATTTATCGCGACACAAGAGTGTGATGCCCATGATAATTTCAAAGAGGTTCTTTTAGCAGCAAAAGAAGAGGATATCAAACTACTCAAATCTCCTGTGGGCTACCCTGCCCGTGGTGTGAAAACAGAATTGGTAGAGAAGGTTGATGCGAGTGATACACCACCTATCCCTATCAAATGTATCTCCAATTGTGTCAGTCCTTGTCACCGTGGTGAAGAGGCGAAAATCGTAGGATATTGTATCGCAGATAGACTCTCTGATGCCTATATGGGCAAAAAAGAGAGTGGCCTGTTTTTCACAGGAAGCAATGGATATAAAATCGATAAAATCATTACTGTAAAAGAGTTGATGCATAAACTCACACATGGGGAAGATGATAGTTAAGGCAGTTCTACTCTCCCTGCTTTTACTACAAGTTTTGTGGGCGGGAGATATATCAGGGCGTATAGATAAACTCAATCAAAAGATTCCCTATGCCTCAAAATATGAGACAAAAACAATCTTGCACGAACTTGAAAACTTCTATATTTCAGCGGTCATCTCAGGCAAGAAAAGTGATGTTATCAAAGCACTTCAGGGTATCATCCGCTGTCAAAAACTACTACATATAGACGCTAGCACTTACCAAAAAGAGTTACAATCTCTCTCGCCTCATAAAACGACTAGCACAAACAAAGTGATAAAAAAGAAAACACCACACCAAACAAAAAAGCTATCGCGTGCTATCCGCTCTATACAAGAAAAAGATGGTCATATCATGATAAAGTTTAACACGCCTTTGACAAAAGAAGATATCTTCTCCTTTAAAATCAAAAATAAAGAGGGATATAAAAATGTCTATGACATCAAAGCCAATCTAAACTTCAAAACACCCTCTTTACATATCCCCGCACTAGATACAATCAAGATAGCCCAAAATAGAGCTGATAAAGTCCGTATCGTACTCAGTGATAAGCAGAAGATATACTCCCAAGCATTTATACGCCAAGGAACACTCTTTATCAAAGTAAATGCGAAACATAACACAAAAACAAAGAGAGAAAAACCTAGAGAGATTATCAAAAAAGCAAAAGTCATCAAAAAGAAAAAATCACCTATCATGATAACATCCAAGCCTATCAAAAGCAGTTCACCAGCTATTTATGCCACATCCAAGACCATTGTCATCGATGCAGGACATGGTGGACATGATTCCGGAGCTGTAGGGTATAAAAAATATAAAGAAAAAGATGCCGTTTTAAAAGTAGCCCTTTTACTCAAAAAGCTACTCACCAAAAAGGGTTATCATGTCTATATGTCAAGAGCAAGAGACCACTTCATCAGTCTCAAAAAGCGAACACACTTAGCCAATAAAAAAGAGGCTGATCTCTTTATCTCCATCCACGCCAATGCCGCACCAAAAGGGAAATATCTCTCACTAAAAGGTATAGAGACTTTTTTCCTCTCTCCTGCCAAAACAGCCAAAGCAAAACGCATCGCAGCCAAAGAAAACGCGGCAGCCTCAGCTATGAATAGAAAATCAAAAGAGACACTGCTAAGCTTTTTGAATAGAAATAAAATCATCCAATCCAATAAACTTGCCATCGATATACAGAGCAATATCCTCTCCTCAGTAAGAAAAAAATTTAAAGGGGTGAAAGATGGAGGGGTGCGAGAAGCGCCATTTTGGGTACTAGTCGGGGCACAGATGCCTGCTATCTTGGTAGAGATAGGCTATATCACCAATCCTACAGAGGGAGAGAGACTCTTTAATCCTTTTTACCAAAAAGTCTTAGCTAAAGGTATCTACAACGGTATCAATAGCTACTTTGCTCACAACAAATAGTAGTCAATCCCCGCTTCTTGTAAACGACTTTGAAAAAACTGACAACTCTCTTCTAATATACCCTTATCATGATAAGCAAGATAAATCTCTGCTGCCCGTTTCCCCTCATCTAAAAATTGAGGCAGACAAGAGAGTTCTATCTCACGAGGCAAGGCATCCATGATGTCAATCAGTCTTGCTTCACTAGCCTCAACCATAAAGTTACAAGAGAATTTTTCTTTGGCTTTTGGATAGTAGGTATTTAAAACTGAAGTGACCATAGGATGTGCCATCTCTGGAAAACCTGGTACAAAAAAGAATCTTTTCTCTAAGGAGAATCCTGGCATTTTGTTGATAGGATTTTCTATGAGTTCAGCACCCCTTGGCAAATCTGCCATCTTGATAGGATGCGGATAAGCGCGCTCTTGTAGTCTCTCTTTGATGATTGCTTCTGCCTCACTGTGACGCACTAACAGCGCATCTGTAAAAGCAAGTGAAGCAATCTCTCTAGTAAAATCATCAGGCGTAGAACCAATCCCACCATAGGAGAACATCACCGCATTTTTATCTGCGCGAACGAGCCTAAATATCTCTTCTAAGAACTTTGGGTCATCTTTGACCACAAAGTTTGCTTTCTGCTCCCAGCCTCTTTTGACTAGCTCACGATTTAAGTGCGCAAAGTGACTATCTTCACGCCTGCCATTGAGCAGTTCCGTACCAATAATCACACTATAAAAGCTGGGAGACTCTATCATGATAAGCTATATTTTACTTTGCACAAAGGCATCCATAGAAGCAACTATCGCTTCTATCGTACCCTCTCCATCCTCTTTATGCAAGATATTTTTCGCTTCATAAAACTTTTGGATATCGGCTAATGGCTCTGTATAGACTTTCATACGATTGTCAAAGACTTCGTTGTTATCATCTGCCCCTCGTCCACGACCAAGCACTCTATCACGCGCTGTCTGCTCGCTGACAACTACTTCAATCACACTCACAAGCTCTACTTCATCCTCTTTGGCTAGATACTTATCCAACTCTTCCATCTGCTCTGTACTTCTAGGGTATCCATCGATCACCACCACATCAGTCGGAGAAGCTTTGATAGCACCTACAATCGTCTCAATGACAATATCGATAGGCACAAGGTTTCCATTGTCGATAAAAGATTTGATAATCTTTCCTCGCTCACTGCCACTAGCCACCTCAGCTCTAAACATATCGCCTGTTGAGTAGTGTGTGATATTTTCATGTTTGTCTGCGATTAACTCTGCATCTGTTGTTTTTCCACTTCCTGGTGCGCCGATGATTAAAAATAATTTCTTCATTGTTATCCTTGTACTTTTTTTGTCTCTCTAAGTCTGATACTTAACTCTCTTAATTGCTCATTATCTACCGCACTTGGCGCCTCTGTTAAAAGACACTGTGCTTTTTGTGTCTTTGGAAATGCGATGACATCACGAATACTAGAAGATCCAGTAATCAACATCATCAATCTATCCAAACCAAAGGCAAGCCCCGCGTGCGGAGGCGCACCAAACTTTAGCGCATCGAGCAAGAACCCAAACTTCTCTTGGGCTTCTTCATCAGAGATACCGAGTAATTTAAAGACTTTTTCTTGAATCTCAGGCTTGTGAATACGCACCGAACCACCACCTAGCTCTGTACCATTGAGGACGATATCATAGGCGACTGACATGATGTCTTCTGGATTTTCTGCGTCGATGTTGCTTGGCATAGTGAAAGGATGGTGCATCGCTTTGATCTTGCCCTCTTCTACTTCAAACATAGGGAAATCAACCACCCAAACAAATTCAAAGACATCCGCTGGAATAATCTCCATCAACTCGGCAAGATAGATTCTAAATCGTCCCATATAATCCCAGACAAGGTGCTTCTCCCCTGCTCCAAAGAAGATAACATCGCCTACTTTTAGATCAGAGACTTTGATAATCTCTTCTAAATCTGCCTCAGAGAAGAACTTCGTGAGTGGTCCTTTGAGTCCATCTTCTTTCATCTGAAAGTACCCTAACCCCGACGCACCAAACTTACGCACATAATCCTCAAAACCTTTCATCTGTCGCTTTGAAAAGATGTTATCGCCATTGGGTACTTTGAGCGCTTTGACACGGTTGTTTTTGCTATCTTTTGCGATATTTGAAAAGATTTCATTTTCACAACGAGCAAAGATATCGATCATATCCACCATCGCCAAGTCATAACGCAAATCAGGCTTATCAGAACCATACTTTTCCATCGCATCGATATACTGGATACGGTTAAATGGTGTCGTGATTTCATGCCCTGTGGCAGCAAAAACTTGCTTGAGCATATCTTCACTCACTGCGATGACCTCTTCTTGCCCACAAAAACTCATCTCCAAGTCTATCTGGGTAAATTCAGGCTGACGATCCGCACGCAAATCTTCATCTCTAAAACATTTGGCAATCTGAAAATATCTATCAAATCCCCCCACCATCAAGAGTTGTTTAAAGAGTTGAGGAGACTGTGGAAGTGCATAAAACTCACCACCATGCACACGGCTAGGCACAAGGTAATCTCTCGCTCCCTCTGGCGTGGACTTGGTAAGAATCGGTGTCTCTACTTCCAAAAATCCTTGTGCATCAAGGGCATTTCTAGCAGCAATAGTCGCCTTTGAACGCAACTTGAAAGTCTCATATGATTTTGGTTTTCTAAGGTCTAAATAGCGATACTTTAAAAGCGTCTCTTCTCCTACTTTTTCGTCATTGATGACAAAAGGAAGCACATCACTTTTGTTCTCTACGATGAGTTCCTCTACGACTACTTCGACTTTACCTGTCTTCATATTTGGATTTTCTAGTCCCTCACCACGCAGACGCACCTTACCTTTGGCAATAAGGACAAACTCATCTCGCACCCCAGATGCCACATCATGTGCTGCTTGGCTATCTGCTGGGTCACAAACTAGTTGCACCAATCCACTCTTATCTCTCAAATCGATAAAGATAACCCCACCGTGATCTCGGTAATTGTTCACCCAGCCGCATAAGGAGACTTCTGCTCCTACATCTTTTTCGCTAACTTCTGTACAGTATTGACTTCTCAAATTTCTTCCTAAAGCGTAAATTTCTCGTGATTGTATCCAATATATGGTTAAAGCAGAAAATGTGCCGACTTTGGGCTATCATGATAGGGTGATACACACCCCGCTCACTAAAATTGCTGACACAGCAAAGAGGCTTTATCTTCACAGGCTAACTCTTTGATCCAACGAGCAACAATGCTGGCACCTTTTTTCTCAAAGTGCGTATTTTCTCTTGACTGCCTTTTCGCCTCTTCTTGGCTGAGATGATAATTGCGCACCAAGTCATGATATCGCCATATATTATAACAATCAGCAAATTGTTTATGGAGCTGTTCTTGATCATATTTGCTATATTCATCAAAGCTTTTTTGATTGAGGTCTAGAAACGCCAGCGCATTTTCATGGGCTAACTCCTGCATCCATCGCGGGAAATCACCTCTACTCTTTTGAAGATTGCCATTTTGATCAAATGTTCTCCTCGCAATAGAGCTGATCAAAACAGGCTTGAAGTTCAATTTTTTTGCCTCATCTATATAAAACTGCACACTCTCTTTAAATGCTTTTTCCATTTTTGTACTATCATGATGATAGGCATTTTCTAACATTCTTTTATCATTGCCACCAAATTGGATAAGAAGTATGCCTTGCTTTAACACTTGCATCTTCTCTTTGGCTTTTGCCCAATAATGGTCTCTATTTGGACCAAACAAAATCTGCTCATTTTCCCCTCTTTTTTCAGGAGGAATCCTAAATGTTTGCGCACTCGCACCTGGCTGTGCAAAGTTGTATGCACTGTTTTGATTTTTCAACAATTCAGGAAGCACTTCGCCCCAACCATAGAGTCTGCAAGCGCTATCATCATGATAATGGCGAGATGGGTTTTTATCATCTGGGTATTTTTCAATATATACAGTTGATGGTCCGATGATGACTATAGGCATCTGTTGGTTTGTAGCTAGTGAATCTACATTTTTATCTCCACTTGAGCTACCACATGAACAAAATAGTACCATAACAGTAAAAAGCATAAAAAAATATATAGTTTTCATTGTAAATAAGCTCCTGATATGAAATATACTTTTATTTTAAGATAGATTTATTAATATTTTGTAACAACTCCAGCGGACTATCAGATAATGGTGTTAGAGATTGAAAAAGTTAATTTTCATGTTTTGAGCCTTGTTTTTTTATTTCATATCTCCTATAATATGAACACTTTGCACAAATAATGGATTATTTGCCAATTATCTAAACATAACTGCCAAATTGCACTATCATGATAAGCTTTTTTATGGATATATAGTAATATATTTTTTACCTATTTGTCTATTGCATTTCAATTTGAAATTTTTTGTTGAAAAACTCATGATTATTTGTATATTTATTGCGTTTAGATAAAATTCTGTTTTTAATGTATTTTTGATATAGTGTTTAGATATTAAGTAGTTATCATCACATAATTAGCAATCTGAGAGTAGTTTTATTTTTTTACATATCT
>CAZCUH010000018.1:0-18977 GCA_964501795.1 uncultured Sulfurospirillum sp. | reverse complement strand
AAGCGCATTGACTTATTATGAAGTGGCATAGTAATTGCTTTGCCTATTGATAAAGAATCGATAAAAAGGCAAATTTGTGAGAGTTACATTACTGATACTGCTACTGTTAGCACAGCTGCTTCAAGCAACAAAGATAAAAGAGTTGACCAATGTACGGGGTGTGCGTGATAATCAGCTTATCGGTTATGGACTTGTGGTAGGACTCAATGGGGTAGGGGATGGCTCATCTTCTAAGTTTACCCAACGCGCAGTTGCTTCGATGCTCCAATCTGTCAATGTGCGTATGGATGCCAAAGATATCAAGTCAAAAAATGTCGCAGCTGTGATGGTGACAGCCGATTTGCCTCCTTTTTCGCGTCATGGGGACAAGATAGATATCGAAGTCTCTTCGATGGGAGATGCCAAATCCATCGTCGGTGGTACGCTTTTATTGACACCGTTAAAGTCTGTGGATGGTGAGATATATGCACTAGCGCAAGGTAAGATACAAAAGGGCTACTTAGCAGCGGGCGAGAAAGCCCCACGAGAGACTTCTGCAAAAATCTATGAGGGGGCACTCGTAGAGCGCGAAGTCGGTTTTGACATCTATAACAAAAATCGTATTGAACTCTCTTTAAAAAAGCAAGATTTTCAAACGGCAGTGAGAATACAAAATGTCATCAATAAAACATTTGGTGTCAAGGCGGCTGTGGCGCTTGATCCTAGAACTATCCAAATCACAAGACCTGCCAATTTATCCATGGTTGAATTTTTGGCACGGGTGGATGATATCAATCTCTATGGTGTGAAAACAGAGCGAATCGTCATTGATCAAAAATCGGGTACGATTGTCGCGGGAGATGATATCATGATAGAGCCTATTGTCATCTCTCAAGGGGACTTGACCTTGCAGATAGAGGGTGCAGACACTTTACCAAAAGGACGCAATCAGCAATATGTCAGTGATAGTGCAACAGTGAATGTCAAAAACAATGTAGTCAGTATGCGTCGGGTGAGTGTCGCCAATGTTGCGCGGGTTTTACAGAAGATGGGTTCAAAACCAGCTGATATCATCGCCATTATCCAAGCGATGAAGAAGCAGGGTGCTATCAAAGCAGAATTGGAGATTATCTGATGCGTGTTGATACTTCTCTTGCGCTCTCACAAGCTGCGTCTCCAAAAATACCCACATCACTTAGCACTGAGGATGAAGTCAAACTCAAGAAACAAACCGATGCCTTTGAGTCCTTTTTAGTCAAGCAGATTTTTGATATATCCCTTAAAAGTGAGAACAAACTTTTTGGTAAAGACGCGGGGGATAAAGTCTATCAATCGATGTACAACTCTACGATGAGTGATGCCCTCTCTGGTGGCTTTGGATTTTCCGAATTATTATTTAATTATTTAAAGGAAAATGCTTAAAGATACAAATAGTAAAACTTTTTTAAAAAAGTAAAGTTTTTTGTTTTTCTGCCGATTTACATGTAAGATAAATAAAGATGTAAAGGGAATGAAAAATGATGCTAGAAAGATACCTTAACAATGCCATCAAAGAACTCGATAATTTAATCACCTTGACACAAGAAGATATCGCCTTAATCAAAGAGGCACGCCATGAGGCTTTACAAGAAAAATCAGCATTGAAACACCATGCATTAGCCTCTTTTGAAAGTACAAAATCCCTCCTCAATCATGAACTCTTAAAAAGAACTCAAGCGCGTGAGGCGGAGGTAGAGAAGGCATTGAGTGCAGAAGAGAGTGCACTATTAGAGCAGTTTAAAGAGAAGTTATTGGTGCTGAAAGAGGTCAATCTTCATTACTCTAAATTTGTCATCTCTTTAAATGAATTTTATGGCACGCTTTTTGATAAAATGTTTGCGTTTGACTCTCAAGGGTATCAAAAAACCAAGCCTTTACCAGCGGCGATGTTACGAGTGAGTGCCTAATGGGAATCTTTGACTCACTACATATCGGATATAGTGGCTTAAGTACCGCACAATCAGGTATCAACACGACTTCACACAATATCTCCAATGCCAATACAGATGGCTATAGCAGACAGAGAATCGCACAAAAAGTCAATCCTGCTATCCATAATATCCCAGGCGATGTGGGCAATGGTACGCATGTAGAGACGATTACGAGGATACATGATGAGTTTGTCTATGCAAGGATGAAAAGTGCCTCCGCAAAACTTGAATATCATGAATTTTCAAAAGATACTTTACAAGAGATTACGCAGTATTTGCCTGATTTGCAAGATAATGGTATCGCCAATGATATGAAAAAGTTTTTCAATGATTGGAGTAATGTCGCACAATATCCTGGAGATGATGCACAAAAGATACTTTTGGCACAAAGCACACAAAATGTAGCAAACTCTATAAAAGAGACAAAAAAGACTTTAGAAGGTGTGCAAACTAGACTCAATGATCGCTTTAAAGCAACCGTGGATGAGGTCAATAAAATAGCCAAAGAGATTGTCACAGTCAATAAAGATATCAATCGTGTTGAGAGCACTTACCAATCTCATGCCAATGACTTGAGAGATCATCGAGATAGCTTGGAGCTTCGTCTTGCAAAACTCATCGATGCTACTGTCTTTAAAGGAAAATTAAAAACAGATAATTCTGTCGATAGAGCATTGACAGATCAGGGGAAAGACTATAATATCAATATCGCTGGATTTAATATCGTCGATGGTACTGCCTTTCACCCACTTGTGGCGGCAGATACCGCTAGTGAATCTAAGATCAATGCACTCTATTTTATCGATCAAAACGGACAAAAATCTGATATCACTTCCAAGATACATAGCGGAAAATTGGGTGCGCTTATCGACCTTAGAGGGGATGGTGTCGATGCAAAAGGACATATATTAAATTCTAAGATACAAGATTATATCGATAATTTGGACAACCTCGCTACAGGGATGATAGAGGGGGTCAATAGTATCTATGCACAGAGTCCACAAAAAGCGCTTGTGAGTTCGCAGAGTAGCAATCTTTTAGGAGATTCTAAAGTCATTAGCAATGAACATATCAAAGAGGGAAGTTTTGATTTGATTGTCTATAATGCCCAAGGCGAAGAGGTAGCAAAACGCGCTATCATGATAGATGCAAACACGACGATGAATAAGGCAGCAGATGCAGATTCTATCGTGGCGCAAATCAACAAAAATCGTGATGATAATGGTGATAATGATGGCACCAATGATGTAGATGACTACTTTACGGCGAGCTTTGGGGAGAAGATACTCAGTGTGAAACCTAAAGTTGAGGGATATACAATCGCGATTGCGGACAATGGAACCAATTTTGCAGGTGCCTTGGGTTTTCATCGTTTTTTACAAGGTGAAAATGCAAGCGATATAGGCTTGGAGAGCAACTTGGCTGGAAATCCAAGTAAGATTCAATCGTATAAATCACCTATTGATGGCAATAATGAAGTGGCTAGTGATATGGTGAGCTTGCAACATACGACTTTGTCGTTTGATATGCCAAATGGCACAACCACGACAAATACCATTGAGGGATTTTATCGTAATACCACTTCACAAATTGCCTCCGATGCGGGAGCCGCGACGAGTAATTATGAAGCAAGCAAAGTCTTACACCAAACCGTAGATGAGCAGATGAAAGCGGTCAGTGGTGTCGATATGGATGAAGAACTTGTGAATCTCATGAAGTATCAAACCGCTTATCAAGCCTCTGCAAAAGTCATCACAGCGATTGATAGGATGGTTGATACACTACTTGGTATGAGGTAGTTATTTACTTTTTATCTTTTCTAAATGGGCATTTTCGATAATGACAGGATAAAAATAGCCATATCCAAAGTCTTTATCGACTGCTACCGTACCTGAGGCTTTGATAGTATCTCCGCCTTTGATGTCCGTATGGGGCGCGGTAAATACCAAATCATCCGTCAGCTTCTTTTCCTCACCTGTACCATCTCCTAGATGCACCCAGTCTCGTTTCATGATATTTTTAGAGACTTTATAGACTCTCCCAGTGATAGTAATGGTCTGTTTATCAAGGGATTTTCGCCACATATGAATCTCTTCTATCGTGTAAGCCTCTTTTTTGACAAAGGGTTTGCTAGGTTTTTCCTCTTTTGTTGTTTTTGGTTTTGCATGAGGCATAGTTTTTGTTGCCATTAGTGTATCTTTAAGACTACCAAATGAAGGTGCTTTTTGTGGGAGGTAGATGTCATTTGCAAAGATAATCTCTTTGAAAGTTTTGCCTAGCACTTTGCTTTTAAAGTCCTTCATCACAGTGCGTTTATCATAGCCAATTTTTTCTCCCACTTTGACGGGTGCATCACTGATAGCGACCCATCTTGTACTGCCATCTTCATCGACTTTGAGATATTTGTAGCCCATAACAGGTTTGATTTCAAGGATTGTGCCATAAAATATTTTGGCACTGTGTGTTGGCATAGTCGCTGTGAGCTTTGCTTCTTTTCCTCCATGCATATCTATCTCTCCTGATGCGGCAAAAAGTGAAAATGGTAAAAGCGTTAGCAGTGCATATAAAGTGTGTCTCATTGTAGTTCCTATAATTTTTTCTTATTATAGTAAAAGAGTGTTAATGAGAGATTAAAGAGGGTCTATCATGATAGCACAAAAGGCTATCATGATAGGCAAAAAGGGAGGGGTGACTTACATCATCCCTGGCATACCACCCATACCGCCGCCCATATCTGGCATCGGAGGCATAGCTGGTGGTGTCTCTTCTTTTAAGTCTGAGACGGTTGCTTCTGTCGTGAGTAGCAAGCTTGAAACTGAGATGGCATTTTGTAGTGCGACACGAGAGACTTTGACAGGATCGATGATACCTGCTGCAATCATATCGACATACTCACCTGTTGCGGCATTGAAGCCGTAGTTTGCATCATCGCTCAATGCGACATTGTTGGCAACGACACCTGCGTCAAATCCTGCATTTTCAGCGATTTGTTTGATTGGTGCGGTTAAGGCTCTCTTGACAATATCTGCACCGATTGCTTCATCACCATCTAACTTGAGATCGACTTTAGCACTTGCTTTTAAGAGTGCAGCACCACCACCAATGACCACACCTTCTTCGACGGCTGCTTTTGTCGCAGAGAGTGCATCATCGACACGATCTTTTTTCTCTTTCATCTCTGTTTCTGTGGCAGCGCCTACTTTGATAACAGCAACACCACCAGAGAGTTTTGCCAATCGCTCTTGGAGTTTCTCTTTGTCATATTCACTTGAGGTCTCTTCGATTTGGCGTTTGATTTGTGCAACTCTAGCTTCTATCTGTGCTTTGTCTCCGTTTCCATTGACGATGGTTGTGTTGTCTTTGTCAATGACGATTGAAGAGGCTTGTCCGAGATCTTCGAGTGTGGCATTTTCTAGTGTTTTACCAAGCTCCTCTGCGATGACTTGACCCCCTGTTAAGATAGCGATATCTTCTAGCATTGCTTTTCTTCTATCACCAAAACCTGGTGCTTTGACTGCTGCGATGTTGAGGATACCTCTTAGTTTATTGACTACGAGTGTTGCTAAAGCTTCACCATCGATATCTTCTGCGATAATCAAGAGTGGTTTGTTTGTCTTTTGCACTTGTTCAAGAACTGGTAAAAGGTCTTTGAGATTAGAAATCTTTTTGTCATAAAGCAGTACCAATGGTGTCTCCATCACAGTTTCCATCTTCTCTGTATCGGTAACAAAGTAAGGAGAGAGATATCCTCTATCAAACTGCATACCTTCAACTACATCAAGCTCATCTTCGATTCCCTTGGCTTCTTCGACAGTGATCACACCATCTTTACCTACTTTATCCATCGCCTCTGCTATCAAGTCACCAATCTTTGTATCAGAGTTTGCTGAGATAGAGGCAACTTGCGCGATCTCTGTTTTATCTTTGACATCACGCGCGACATGTTTAAGCTCTGCAATAATCGCTTCAACGGCTTTGTCCATACCGCGTTTGACTTCGATTGGATTTGCGCCTGCGGTGATATTTCGCAATCCCTCTTTAAATACAGCGTGTGCTAAAACAGTCGCTGTAGTCGTACCATCACCCGCTTCATCAGCTGTTTTGTTGGAGACTTCTTTGACCAGTTGTGCGCCCATATTTTCCACTGTGTCTGCTAGCTCTATCTCTCTTGCCACTGAAACACCATCTTTGGTGATATGTGGTGCACCAAAGCTTTTTTGTATCAGTACATTTCGTCCTCTTGGACCCATTGTGACTTTGACTGCGTCACTTAGTTTTTTGACTCCCTCATAGAGGGCATTTCTTGCTACATCTGAAAAATGAATCTCTTTTGCCATTTTTATATCCTTTTTAATTGTATTCGTTTAAAGTGTTTTTATTTAGTTTAATATTCCTAAAATGTCATCGACATTTAAGATCAAATGCTCTTGACCATCGACAGTAAGCTCAGTACCAGAATACTTTGCAAAGACGACATTGTCACCAACTTTAAGCTCACCATCTTCTTTGACTTCGTTGCTTACCGCCAAAACAGTAGCTGTCAGTGGCTTCTCTTTTGCATTGTCAGGGATGATAATCCCACTTGCTGTTGTTGTTGCTTCTTCGACTCGTTTGACGAGTACTCTCTGTCCCAATGGTAAAAATGATGCCATTTTTTCCTCCTGTGTTAAAATTTGATTGAATTGTATCGTAATAATATGTAATCTATTGCTATTAAAGCAAGCGAATTTTACAAAAAAATAGTAAATATGTCAATAGGTTTCGTGAAAAAAATCATAAAACCTTAGTCTATATAGCTAAAGTTAATTGTTTGGACGATGATAATATCTGCTAAGTCCTTATCATGATAGGACATTTATTTTTTAATTAAAGGTTTATTAAGTAAACATCAGATAGAATCTCACTTCAATTTTGTGGCAAGGTAGCTCAGCTGGTTTAGAGCGCTGGTCTCATAAGCCGGAGGTCGAGGGTTCAAGTCCCTCTCTTGTCACCACTTTTATTACTTAGACTTTCATTTATAATCTTTAGCTACAATACCGCATGCAAACATATAGATTTAAAGATATCTTTCAAGAGGTATTTCGATATAAAAAAGAGCTTCTTTTAGCCAATGTCATAGCCATTTTATCGGTGCTTGTCTCCTTGCCTATTCCCTTGCTGATTCCCTATCTGATTGATGAGATATTGCTTAAAAAACCCGCTATCATGATAGCGACGATAGATAGATTTTTTGCGCCACCGCATGAGGCTTATTTTTATGTCTTTGTGGTCTTGATTGCTTCGATTTCACTTCGTGCGCTCTTTTTTCTTCTCAATGTTTTTCAGAGTTATTATTTCACGACAATCTCTAAAAATATCACCTTTAAGATACAAAAAGATTTGCTTTCTCATATCGCCAAAACTTCACTGAGTGAGTATGAAAACTTTGGTTCAGGCAAGATGAATTCCCTCTTGGTGGTCGATGTAGCGACGATAGATAACTTTTTGGGTGTCTCTGTGAGTCGCTTTATCATCTCTATCATGACCGTCATTGGTATCGCGTCGATGCTGCTTTGGCTCAATTGGCAATTGGGACTTTTTATACTCACTGTGACGCCAGTCATCGCTTATATCACTAAAAAAATAGCACGAAATGTGGGTAAACTCAAGAAAAAAGAGAATAAAAAAATCGCTCAATTTCAAGAAGACCTAGGAGAAAATCTCGATCTCTTTTGGCAAGTCAAAGCAAGCAATCAAGAGCGTTTGTTTGTCCAAAAGTTACAGGCACAAGCTGCTGCGATGAAAGATGCGGCTATCAATTTTAAGTTTAAAAATGAGATTGCGATGCTTTTTTCATTTTTTCTCTTTTTGGGGGCTTTTGAGGTTTTTAGATCTGCAGGCGTTTTATCGGTCAAGTATGGGGATTTGACCATTGGGATGATGTTAGCGATGTTTGGTTATTTGTGGGTGATTATGAATCCACTTCAAGAGATCATCTCTATCCAGTATGCTTATCACAATGCCCAAGCTGCACTTGAGCGTATCAATGGCGTCTTTGCTATGCAAAAAGAGCCTCGCTATCCGCACAAGAAAAATCCTTTTAAAGGTACAACAACCAATAGTATCGCGTTTGAAAATGTCTATTTCTCTTATGAAGAGGGACAATACTCCCTCAAAGACATCAATATCAAAGCGCAAAAGGGACAAAAAATAGCCATCGTGGGTGAGACAGGCAGCGGTAAAAGTACCTTGGCACAGTTACTGGTAGGCTTTTATCAGCCACAAAAGGGAGATATCCTTTTTGATGGCATCAGTTATAAAGAGATTGGTTTGGATGTGGTGCGTGAACATCTCTTTTTGGTGCTCCAATCACCCATGCTCTTTAACAATACGATTCGTTATAACCTTACCTTTGGTAAAAGTATCGATGATGCACACCTCAAAGAAGCTTTGCATGTGGCGCAGATGGATTCGTTTATCGCGAGCTTGGAGCAGGGTTTGGATACAGTTGTGGGTAAAAATGGTGTCAAACTCAGTGGTGGACAACGCCAAAGACTCTCTATCGCACGGATGCTCGTTGCTAACCCCAATGTCGTGATTTTAGATGAGTCCACCTCTTCGCTAGATGTCAACACCGAAGAGGTGCTCTTTTCGCAGTTGTCAGCCTTTTTGAAAGATAGAACTACTATAATTATAGCACATAGACTCTCGACGATAACCCAAGCAGATTATATCTATGTGCTAGATCAAGGTGCTATCATCGAAGAGGGCACCTATGAGGCGCTTTTGCACATGAATGGAAAATTTACAGAGTATGTCACTAAAGGAAAAAAATGAAACAAAAATTACTAAGCATGGTCTTGATTTTTATGATGACCCTCACGGCACTTCATGCTGGAAAAGATGAGGATTTAAGAGTATTAGAAGCGGCTAAAACACTCAAAGATTTACTCAATCTACCAGAAAATGCAGTACCGCCCATACTCTTTAAAAAAGCTTATGCCATTGCAGTCATTCCACATGCGTATAAAGCGGGATTGATTTTTGGAGGGCAGTATGGTAATGGCGTGATTTGTGTCAAAGGTGATGATGGCAACTGGGGTAACCCTGTCTTTATCACTTTGATGGAGGGGAGTGTCGGGCTTCAATTAGGGGCTAGTTCGAGTGATTTGGTCTTAGCGTTTAAAACCAAAAAGGCAGTGGATGGCTTGATCACTTCTAAATTGACCTTGGGTGTGGATGCCTCTGTGGCAGCGGGGCCCGTAGGACGAGAAGTGGGTGTCAATGGAGATATCTTTTTTCAGCAAGAGGTCTATACCTATGCGGTCACAAAGGGCTTGTATGCGGGTCTTTCACTAGCTGGGAGTTCGTTGATGGTGGATGAAGCAGCCAATAAACACTTTTATGGTTCGGATGCTTCGCCAACTGATATCTTTAATAATTATCAAATCAAAGCGCCTGCTGTTGTTGCAACATTGAAGCGTATCTTTAACGGCGAGTAATGCAAGAGTTACTCACCTCCCTTAGTACCTATGGTTATATCGCGCTGTTTCTCTACTCTTTTGGTGGGGGATTTTTTGGGCTTGTGGCGGCAGGTGCGCTCTCTTATATGGGAAAGATGGACATCACACTCTCTATCATGATAGCCGCTAGCGCAAACTATATAGGGGATATGTTCCTCTTTTATATGGCGCGCTATAACAAATCTTTTACAGCGCCTTATATGAAAAATCACAGAAGAAAATTTGCACTCTCTCACCTACTAATCAAAAAGTATGGAGATTTGGTCGTCTTTATACAGAAGTATATCTATGGGGTGAAGACGCTTGTGCCTATCGCGATGGGGCTTTCAAAATATCCTTTTGTGCGCTTTGGTATTTTAAATATCTTTGCCTCTGTACTCTTTGCACTCTTTTTTGGCTTGCTTAGTTACTATGGTGGGGAGCAGATAGTCAATGCCTTTGGCTATGTGAAAGCCAACCCTTGGATATTGCCTATCATTCTTGTTACCCTCTTGGGTTCTTTGTGGTTTTATTTCTCTAAAATGACCAAAAAATAGCCTTGATTTCTGTCATCATCCCTGTGTTCAATCGCCAAGCGTTCATCGCTAGAGCGATTGATTCGGTGCTGGCACAATCTTTGCAGCCTTTGGAAATCATCGTCGTAGATGATGGCTCTCGTGATGATACTGCCAAGATTTTAGAGCACTATCATGATAAGATAAAAGTGATACATCAAGATAATGGCGGTGTTTCAAGTGCTAGAAATAGGGGCATCAAAGAAGCCAAAGGCAGATGGATCACCTTGCTGGATTCTGATGATGTCTGGCATAGCGATAAACTCTCCAAACAAAAAGCCTATCATGATAGAAACCCGCACATCCTCATAAGCCATACTGCCGAAAAGTGGATACGAAATGACAAAGAGATAAAACAAAAAAAGATACATAAAAAGCCCCAAGGCTGGTGTTTTGAAGAGAATTTAAACTTCTGTAAAATCGCTCCATCGACTATCATGATAGCACGGGAAGTGTTTGAGAAGGTGGGCTATTTTGATGAAGATTTAGAGGTCTGTGAGGATTATGATCTCTGGCTTCGTATCCTTCGAGTGTATGAACTAGGTTTGATCGATGAAGTACTCACGACCAAGTACGCAGGGCATGCAAATCAACTCTCATGTAAACATCACTCTATGGATACTTTTCGTATACAAGCGCTCTTAAAGCATAAAGATATCAAGAGCGCGAAAGAGGAGATAGTTAAAAAGGCGAACATCCTCATAAAGGGTGCAAAAAAACATCAAAATCAGGAGATTGAGATGTTTTACAAAACACTTTTATCGTCGCTTTAATCGCTCTCTTTGAATCACCAATTCTATATGCATTTTTAAATCATAGAGTTCTCCCATGTAGGAGAGTGGGACATCAGTGTGGGTATCTACCTCACGCATCAGGGTTTGCAAGCGTTTGAGTGTTTGATCATCGCTACGCTTTTCTAGGCGCTCTAAAATATCATACCATCTATATATCTTGGAGCGCACACGCCATTTGTACAGGGGAAAAATCCCTTTGATGAGGGGTATCATCAAGGTGAGTATAGGGATGAGGAGATATTTGAGTTTGTCTATGTTGGAAGCTATCCAATAAGGAAATATTTTTTCTAAGAGACTTTCGCCTTTTTTGAGATATTTTTCTGCTTCAGGATGGATGGGGATATCCACATACTTTGGTGTAGGAAATACCTTATCGATAGAGGTTTTCTTGACTTGTATGGTGATAAAACGCACCAAGTCATCTGGCAATCCTTCTTTAGCGACCAAGGTAGCCGTTGTGGCAAGAAGATTTAAATCATGTTTGGGAATATTGCTTTTGAGACTCAGTGCGCCCTCTGGGATGGGATAAGCGCTTAGATAAGGAAACTGTTTTGTATAGGCTGGTATGCGTTTGAGTGAAGCAACTTTAAGTGTCTCATCACTTAAGAGTGTCATGATTTGCGAAGATTTGGCAGCACCTACAGCAAAAAAGGCATCTATCTTTTCTGCTTTAAATGCCTCATAAGCATCATTGGTAGAGAGGGAAAGCGTACCATTTATCTCAAGTGCATTGATAGCAAAAAGTTTTGAGACTAAGTCTTTGGTGCCACTTCCATCTTCACCGATAGAGAGCCGCTGTGGGTTTAAATCAGAAAGATAGTGCACATCGCTGAGCATATCCCGATAAAAAAGCCATAAGGGTTCAAAATAGATAGAGGCGATACTATGTAAGTGGGCTTTTGCTTTTGCATCTGCCACGCCACCTTGTACAAAAGCGATATCCGCTTTGCCACTCTCTAAAAGTGCTATATTTTCAATGGAGCCTGCTGTTTTGAGGATGGTGATTTTGAAGCCTTGATTTTCAAGTGTTGTGGCGTATTTGTTGGCGTATTGGTAGTACATACCACCTTCTCTTCCTGCTGCGATGGTGAGGGATTTTTCAGAGCTTGGGGCAATATACTTGTAGGCAAAGAGCGCTATCATGATAAGCAAGAGTAAAAGTGCTAAAGTGATTTTTAAAGAGGTTTTCATGACTAGGCTCTCTTGGCGTAAAATTCTTTTTTAAATGCACTAAATCTATCCTCTAGTATGGCTTCTCTAGCGTGTCGCATAAGCGTCAAGTAATAGTGTAAATTATGCAGACTTCCTAGTCTAAAATAAGTCAGTTCTTTAGCACGAAAAAGATGGTTTAAATAGCCACGAGAGTAGTTTTTACAAGTGTAACAGTCACATTCATGGTCGATTGGTTCATCGCTTAAGACATGTTTTGCCCCTTTGATGTTGAGCTTTCCAAAGGAGGTGAAGAGGGTACCATTTCTAGCATTTCTCGTAGGCATCACGCAGTCAAACATATCTACACCCCGCTCGATATTTTCTATCAAATCTTCAGGGGTTCCTACCCCCATCAAGTAGCGCGGTTTATCTGTAGGCATAAATTGTGTGGTAAATTCTACCGTATCATACATCTGTTGGTTGGCTTCTCCCACGCTCAGCCCTCCGATGGCAAAGCCGTCATAATCCATCGAGCAGAGCGACTTGGCAGAGATTTCTCGAAACTCTTGGCTTGTGCCTCCTTGGATGATGGCAAAGATATTTTGTAGCTCACCGATCCCTTTTTGTTGATTGGCGCGGTGATAGTTGATGGATTCTTCTGCCCACCTAGAAGTTCTATCGATGGAGAGTTCGATGCGTGAGCGCTGGGCAGGCAAGGCGATAAGGTCATCGAGAATCATCATGATATCGGAGTTTAAATTGTTTTGGATGTCGATGACTTTTGCAGGGGTGAAGTAGTGTTTGCTGCCGTCGATGTGGCTTTTAAAGGTGATGCCATTTTCATCTTGTTTGCTCATCTTGGAGAGGGAAAAGGCTTGAAATCCACCTGAATCTGTGAGGAAACTTTTGGGATAATTGGTAAAGCCATGCAGTCCACCAAAGTGTTTGACCACGCTATCTTTGGGGCGTAAGTAGAGGTGATAGGTATTGCCTAGGATAATCTCCGTTTGAAGTAGTTCTACCATATCGGTAGCATCTAAGCCTTTGACGCTTCCTACGGTGCCTACGGGCATAAAGACGGGAGTTTGGATGGTGCTGTGGGCGGTTTGGATGGTGCACGCTCTGGCTTTGGTCGTGCTATCATGATGGTCTATCTGAAAGTGCATAGTGCCTCGTTTTTGAGGCAATTATAGTCAATGTTTAATAAAAATAGTGAAGAGATTCGTTTTGGATGATTTTATTGGCATCCGTAAAATCTTCTATATGCAAGATATTTAAAAGCGTACCTGTTTGTTGCATCAATTTAAAATAGCCATTGGTATATGCTTGTTGTTCTTTGATGAGATCTTGTTGAGAACGGTTAAGTGCGCGTTGGGCAAGCAAGAGGGCTTGGAGATCTTGATTACCAAATTTAAAGGCATTCCAGTAAGAGTCGATGACCTTTGTATTGGCAGCTACCTCATTTTGTGTGTGCGTGAGGGTATCTTTGCTAGAGAGGATATTTTGATAGAGTTGTTTGGTGTTGTACTCTGAACCCTCTAGCGTATCGTGGAGTTTATAACGAAGTTCGGATATCTTACTTTTTGTGCCTAGAAGTCTTGCTTTGTCTTTGCCCCCGTTATAGAGGTTGTAGTTAAAGGCGAGTAGTCCTGTGACTCTATCTTCTTGTGGTTCCGATGCATAGCCACTTTGTTTGTCTTTTGCAGTGATTGAGAGGTCAAGGCTAGGGTGGAATTTACCTTTTTGGGCACGAAGATTGTGTTTTTGAGCTTGCATCTTTGCTTTGGCTATCTGGAGTTTGGCATTATGTTGTTGCATCATTGCCAATATCGCATCTTGACTCTCTAACTTAAAGGTGAAATTATCTTCAATAGGCTGGGTACTTTTATCTAAATGTCCTATAAAATACTCATAAAAAGAGATAGCGTTTTGGTATTTTGATTCTGCCTTGACAAGCGCGGAGGAGGCATTTTCTACTTGGGATTTGATATAGTTTAAATCCCCTTTACTCGCTGCGCCTGCGCTCTCTTTTTTCTCTACAATATCCAAGACTTTTTGCAAAGATTGCATATTGTTTCTCTCTATGGTGATTGCCTTTTTTTGGTAAATCAAAGAGAGATACGCATCAATGATTTTGATAGTCTCTTCTTCGACTTTGTCTCTAAACTTCTCTTGTGCGGCGAGTACATTTGCCTCTTCTCTTTTTATCTCATAGCGATGTTTTCCACCTGCATAAATGTTTTCATTGACAGTGAGCGATTCGTCTGATTTTAAAAATTTTACCTCTGGGGTTTGATAAGGCTTGAGATAGGCACCCCCTGCATTGGCAGCGAGATCTACTTTGGGCAGATAGGCTGCTTTTTTCTCATCAAGTTTTCGTTTGGCTTGGATGACTTTTTCTCTAGCTGCTGAGATTTTGTAGGATTTGTTGAGGGCTATCATGATAGCTTCTTTGAGTCGTAATCCTTTGTCTGTTATCGTTTTTTTTACTAACTTAGGCGCGTTGTTCTTTTTTACTTTATGGGTATCTTTTTTGATTAAAGGTTTTTGGGTTATTTGGATAAAAGATTTTTTTGTAAGGTTTTGCTCTATTGGACTGATAGAGATATTTTGATCACTTTGATTACTATCATGATGGAGCTGACTTGGCGTGTCTTCAAAAGAGAGTAATCCAAATTGTGTCGTATCCTCTGCCGAGACACTACAAGTGAGGGTGACAAAGAGTGATAGTAAAACTGTTTTTTTCATAAATAAACCCATAACTTTAAATTCTTTCATTTTTATATCGGCAAGTTTGAAATATTGTTTATACTTTTGTTGAAAGAAAAACCATATTGATATATTTTCTCCTAAAAAGTAAAGATTTTTCATTAAAAGCCGATAGTGCAAGAAGTTAGTAAATATAGGAGATATAGATGTTTAGTTTTATCAAGTGGTTTGGCTCTTTGATGGAGAATGCGAAAAAGAAAAAAGGGTTGTGGTTTACACTTTTGACAACTTTTTCACTTATTGGTATCTTTATCTCTCTTTACTTTGTCAATTTTTTAGTTTCAGATGTGGCGAAAAAAACTTTTGAAAATCAAAAAAATCACTATGTACTCTCCTTGAAAAATCAGATAAATATGCAAAATGAATATACCGAATCACTTGCTATCATGATGAGTAAAAATGCGGATATTGCCAATTATTTCTTCTCCAATGATTTTAATGCAACAGCCAAGATAAAAGCAAAAAGTGATCAAATAGCCAATAGTATCAATACCATTTTAGGTAAAAAACAACTTTCTATCTCTTATCAAAGAGTAGAAAAGAAGAGAAAAAAAGTGGGCATTCATATCGGCAAAAAAGGTGCACTCTTCCAAGGGCTTGTACCGATGCTTGATAATAATGGCACGATGACTGCGGTGGTGATTGATAAGCGCATCGATACACTAGTTGATCATTACAAAAAAGAGGGGAAAGTATTTGCCTTTTTATTAAACGAAAGTGGTATCCATAAAGTGGATAGAGCTTTGAAAAAGCATGCGTATAGTGTCTATCATGAGAAGTATTATCTACATATTGAACGCTATGATAAGAGTTTCACTGAGGCGCTAAAAGGGGTTGATTTTTCTGGTAAGTTAGAAGAAAATGGCTATTTTAAAGATGGAAAATATTTTTATGTTTATGAAAAGATGTATGACATAGAAGGAGATTATATCGGTCTTGCCTTTGTGGGTGAACAGATTAAAAATGATAACTCTTTTGTGAACTTAGTCAAAAACTTGGTCAATTCCGTGACGATGGTGGCACTTGGGCTTATTGTCTCTATGTTGCTCTTTTTATTTTAGGAGTGGGATGTGAAACGATTAAAGATATTTAAAGCCTTTTTTGTTCTTTGGCTCTTTGTCTATTTTATTGCCGTATCAAATTTAGAGACTTTTAAACTCTATTTTTTATCCACACTGACCTTTAATATTGCGATTGTGGCACTGCTTGCCATTGGCTCGTTTATGCTCTTTAAGGCAGCAAAAGATTTGACGATGGTGGCTGGGACTTTTGGTGTGTTGATGTATAAAAAGAAAAATCTCTCTTTTTATCTTAAAGGCATTGAGAAGGTCTTCCCCTCAACCATCGCTCAAAAGATAGATTCTCGTGCCAAAAGTGGGATGTTGCTCTTTACCCAACAAGAGTCAGAAGATATCTTGGCATGGCTAGAAGAACGCTACTCCAATCAAAATAAGTACAACAACTTTTTTATCGGTACGGTTCTCATGATAGGACTTTTGGGTACCTTTGCTGGGCTTTTGGGCTCGATTGCGAGTATGGGTTCTATTGTCTCCTCTTTGGCAGGGGACAATGTCGATATAGGCAAAATTATGGGTGATTTTGCGATTCCGCTCTCTTCTATGGCAGTGGGCTTTGGTTCGTCACTCTTTGGTGTCATCTCTGCGATATTGCTAAGTATCAAAGGTTACTTGTTAAACAAGGCACAAGAGTCATTGCTGACTGGGGTAGAGAACTGGTTACAGAGTAAAACCGTAGAGCAAATTTCTGAGGACAATAAAGCCGGTGCACTGGAAGCTAGCAACCAGCTAGAGAGTAGACAAAAATCGTATATGGATATCTTTGTCGAGCAAATCTCTACCCTTAGCCATGATATGCGTGAGATTTCAACAGTCAATCGTGAGTTTCAAGGGGCATTTGTTGAGACGATTTCTACGCTTAATGAAGCATCCAAAGAGGAGAGAGCATTGCTTTTAGATATGAAAAATTCTCTTGCTTCTATGGTGGAACAAGATAGGGATATCAAGAGTATTGCTATGCATACGCATGAGAGTATGCAAACACTCTTAGAAAAGCAACACAAGCAAAATGAGAGACTTGACGCCTTGGGTAGTATGAATGAAGATGAGAAAAAAGCACTCGAAAAGCGAGAACACATCATTGCAAATATGGTGATAAAGCAGGAGAAAAAAGAGCAAGAAAACAAGATGAATATCTTTCAAATGGCAGACTCTTTAGAGAGTATGGATAAAAACATTAAAGAGAGATTGGGAAAAATAGAGAAAATCCTTGCTACTTCATCACATCATGATGCACCAAAGCGGCAAGCCTCTGAAAATTTTGATTTTCTAAAAAAACATTTCTCAAAAGAGGAAAAGATATAGATGGCAAGAGCAAAAAAGTGTGAAGAAGAGTTTAACCCTTGGCCTCCTTTTGTGGATGTCTTCTCTTCGGTAATCTTGGTACTACTTCTTTTTATCATGGTAACTATCGTCAATGTTGCCTATTATATGCAGTTTAACTCAAAAACAAGTTCAGAAGCTAGCACGAAATCTGCTACGGACAACCTCCAAGCAGGGATGGATACGACCGATATGATTACCATCGCCAAGCAAGAGAAACCAAAACTTGACAGTGCCGGTAATGATTCTCTTTTTACGGGTGGAAAAGCAGAAGGCAATGGGCTTTCAACAAGTGCTTCAAAAGAGGAGCAAGAGGGACAGAGTGCACAAAAAGGTAAAGGAGAACTTTTGGTGGCTTATCATGATAAGAAGATTTTTAATACTGCCAAAATAAAATCAGACATCAAAGCCTTTATCCAAAAAGAGAAAAAGAAAAACCCCAATGCAAAATTTGAGATTTCTGTCGCTCAACCAACAAAAATTTTGGGTACTACTTTGCCAAAACAGATTTCACTTGGGCGTGCTTTAAATGTGAAAAATCTACTTAAAAAGGTGGATATAAAGCCCGCAAATATTACATTAAAAATGCACAAAAATAGAGATGAAAAATATGATTTTGGATATGTCAAAATCAAGGTGCTACAATAATATAAATAATAATTAAAGATATTACATAAATTGTCGATATTCATCCTAAGAATAATATTTTAGGATGAATAATGGCCAAAAATGACGCAACCCATGTTGTCTATAACAATGAAAAAGTAACACTTCTTGATGCCCCAGCTAAGGGTGAAAGTATCGCAGTTTACGCAAAACCTGGTGATAAGATAACTTTTGACTTTGATATAAGCAAAGCTCACTTTAAGATGCTTGGGTCAGATGTCGTTTTAAAGATGCCTGATGGTGGGGAGTATGTCTTTGTCTCGATGGCGATTTTGGCTTTTGAAGAGAATCCTCCTGTCATCGTACTTCCTTCTGGTCAGATACTAGAGCTTTCTAGCTTGTTGATGCAAGTTGATGAAATCAAAGAAGCTCCTATTGAATCCATGATGACAGATGATATGGTTGCCTTGCAAACAAAACTTGAAAAAGCAAAAGAAGATTTAAAAGAGAAAAGCGAAGCACTTAAAGAAAAAAGTGAAAGTATCAAAGAAAAAGAGCAAGCCTTAGCACAAAAAGAGCAAGCCTTAGAGAAGCAAGAAGCCAAGCTAGAGTCTCAAAGTCAAAACCAATCTGATGAAAAAGCGCAAGAATCTGCACAAAAAATGAAGATGGTGGAGATTGATGAATATACAGATACTTCTGTGGCTCCAGAGAATGATTATACTTCTAATTTTAAAGCTGCTGATGATAGTTCTGCTTCCGCGAGTCAAGATGCCCAGGCAGATGTCACCGCGACTTTGAGTTTTTCTGTAGGTCTTTTTCAAACCCAAAAAAGTATAAGTCAAGATGGTGATAGCACCCAAGTAGATGGTGGTGGTGGTAGTGTGAGAGCGAGATACGATGGCTCTGGTGAAGCACAATCAGAATTTGAAACACTGGATTTCTCTTCACATAAAGAGAGAATGGTTATTCACGCGGATAATGAAGCGTATTTTGGTGATGGATACCTCTCTCGCCTGATCTCGATCAATGCGGAACAACCGATGGGATTTGAAGTAGATTCTGTGATTTTAAAAGATTTGCCAGCGGGATTTGAGATACTCAATGGCAAGGATAATGGCAATGGAACATGGACTATTTTTAGAAAAATTACTGCTGAGGATGTGGCAAATCGTGATCCATTACTGACCCCTCTTAAAGAGCGAGATGGTTTTGTTGAGACAGACAATGGTATAGAAATCATTTTGAAGTA
>CAZCUH010000017.1:5928-19176 GCA_964501795.1 uncultured Sulfurospirillum sp. | reverse complement strand
GGGCATGTCTCTTCTATCATACCAAGTTCAAACCCTATGACACATACCTTTAAAATTAAAATAGATTTTGATAGAGATGGTAAGCTTATCTATCCTGGTTTGTATAGTAAAATATCATTTGATGATTAAGAAAGGAAGCTAAGATGAGTAAAATCGAAAGCGATAAGGATGTTAGTGCTATACCCGTAACCGATTATGCAGGGAGGTTGGCCAAAACATTTATATACAATCCTCTTACTCCGGTATTGGCAGTTTTCTTATTAGCTGTTGGGTATCTTTCCTTGGTGATTATGCCAAGAGAAGAAGATCCCCAAATCGCAATTTCTGGTGGTACAATTATGGTTGTGATACCAGGTACAACACCTAGTGAGATAGAAAATGTCGTTGTGAAACCTTTACAGAGAAAACTAAGAGAGATTTCAGGGCTAGAGCATATTTATGGTGTTGCAGCCAATAATGTGGGTATTATCAATGTCATGTATAAAATAGGAGAAAATCGAGAAGATTCAAACCTCAAACTCTATGATAAAGTGATGCAAAACATGAGTCTATTGCCAAAGGGTGCGTTGCAACCTATTGTACGACCTTTTGATATCGATATTGATGTGCCTATTTTATCGCTTGCGTTTTACTCCAAAGATAAAAATAAACTCTCTCAGACAGCATTATTTAGGAAAGTTCGAGACCTTCAGCAAGAGATTAATGCTATTGAAAATGTTTCTAAAACGACGCTTAAAGGAGAGCATAAAGAGCAGTTTAATGTGCGTGTAGATTTGTATAAACTCTCAGGATATCATCTCTCCTTGGGACAAGTGATGAAAGCAGTGCAAGCCCTTGCTATCAATGTCCCAGAGGTAAAAGATAGAACAGCAGATGGAAAAATCGTGATGTTTGGTGTACAAAATGCCATCAATAGTGTTGAAGATGTGCGAAATGTGATTGTTGCTTCTTATATGGGGGCACCTATCTACCTAAGAGATGTGGCAGAAGTAGAAGATGGTTATGATGTTCAAAATTACAAAGGTTCACAAATTACACAAAGAGATAAAAATGGTAATTTTACGGATTTAACCGATCAAATTACCCTCTCTATCTCTAAACTCAAAGGTACCAATGCGGTAACTGTTGCTGAGAAGGTTTTGGAAAAATTAAAAGAGTATGACCCTATATTGGCAAAAGAAAATATTGGCTATAAGTTAACAAGAAATTATGGTGTGAGAGCAGATGAAGCCGTTAACGAACTCATGCATCACCTTATTATTACTATTATCATTATTGCCATTGTTTTAGTGATTGCACTAGGCTGGAGAGAATCTTTGATTGTTACTTTTACAGTACCTGCTATTTTAGCTGTAACACTATTTATCGCCTACTTAACGGGGCAGACGATCAATAGAATTACGCTTTTTGCATTTTTACTTTCTCTAGGTTTATTGGTCGATGCCGCTATTATTGTGATTGAAAATATTCATAGGCATATGCATGCACATGATGTTGTAGATAGGGCAAAAGATGAGATTATGATTACTGCTACAGATGAGATAGGTGCACCAACAAATATTGCGACACTCGCTATTATCTTGACTATGGTACCCATGGCATTTGTAGGTGGTATGATGGGTGCATTTATGAAGCCAATTCCTTATAATGTTCCTGTTGCGCTCTTTGCTTCTTTGATTGTTGCCTATATCTTTACCCCCTATTTGGCAAATAAATTGTTGAAAAAGCCAAAGGCACATCATCATCAGCATCACTTTCAAAAAGATCAATTAGAGGGAGAGAATTCATGAAGTGGCTAGAAAATTTTATTTATAATGTGAATGGTAGTCGCTTTAAACGGATGATGGTCATTCTCCTGACTTTTGTAGCACTTGGGGCTACTATCATGATGCTTCCAACCAAGCTTGTATTGGCAAGGATGCTACCAGGTAAAAGTGCAAATACTTTTTCTATTTATGTCGATGCCCCATCTGGTTCTTCGATTGAAGAGACGAAGAAGATTACAAGCTGTGTGGTGGATATCTTAAAACGCGAAGATGAAGTCACAGATGTGGAAACTTTTTTGGGTATGGGTGCTCCTCTAGATTATGCAGGTTTAGTCAAAGGTTCTACACTAAAACAGGGTGAAAATGTTTCAGAAATTGTTGTGAATTTGACGGATAAACATGAACGAGATGAAGCATCATTTTTGATGGTACAACGCTTACGACCTATTATACAATCGCGTTGTGAAAGTATTAAAGAAGGTACCAACATCAAAATGATAGAACAACCAGCAGGACCACCAACGCTCGCTTCTATAGTGGTGGAAGTGACCACAGATGATTTATATACCAATAGAAAAATTTCGCAAGAAGTTGCAGAAATCTTGAAAAAAACGCCTGGTTTGGTGGATGTGGATATCATGCAAGAAGAGTTTTATGATAAATATGAACTGGTAGCAGATACAGAGAAGATTTCTCGTTCTGGTATCTCTCTAGAGCAGTTGAATAAAATTTTATATTTAGCATTTGAGGGGATGGATATCGCGGTCAAAAATTCCAAGAATGCACCAGATCAAATACCTATATTTTTAGCCTTAAGTGAGGATACCAAGAGAATTGAAAACTTATCAAAAGAGGCGCTAGAAGCGAAAATATCATCGCTGAAACTCATGAATCAACAAGGGATGATGGTGCCTGTGAGTGAGTTGGTGCATATTGCGCAAAAAAAGAGTTTTCCAGCTATCTTTTCAAAAGATTTAAAACGAAGTACCAATGTCATCTGTGAAACTGATATGGTTTCACAAGTCTATCCACTACTTGATGCTAGAGAGAAGATGATTGACTATTTTTCCAAAGAGTACAATGTCACAAAAGAACCTGGTATGTCAACCTATATGTTTGATCTCCATTTAGTAGATAAAAAAACTGGAGAGAAGATTTTACTGCGTTGGGATGGTGAGATGAAAGTTACTTTAGATACTTTTAGAGATTTAGGTGGTGCTTTTATTGCAGCTTTGGTTTTGATCTTTTTACTTCTTGTTATCTATTATAGAAGTTTTGCTATTTCAGGCATTATTTTAGGGGGTAGTTTCCTCTCTATCATTGGTGTACTGATTGGTCACTGGGTGGCAAATCTTTTTACTGCCGAGACATTCTTCTTGACAGCAACATCGTTGATCGGGTTTATTGCCTTGATGGGTATTAGTTCAAGAAATTCACTTTTGTTAGTTGATTTTACCAAGTCACTGATAGAAGATGAGGGTATGGATAAACAAAGAGCGATTGCTGTTGCAACGGCAACACGCGCCAAGCCTATTATGTTGACAGCAGTGGCGATTATCCTAGGTTCTGCACTCTTAGCCTCTGATCCAATCTTTGGTGGATTGGGTGTTGCCCTGATTTCGGGAACGGTAGCAGCTGTAGCCGTATCGCTTATCTTTGTACCGGTATTGATGTTTAATACAAAAGCAATTTAGCAGATGGGTATTTGAGAGATAAGAGAGAGTCTTGCGACTCTCTCTTATTAGAGATGCCTTAATATGTTATTTACTGTTACAGCTTGACATCGCGATATCAGCTGCTTCACCACTACCACCTTCTTTACCATCAGCACCAAGAGAGATGATATCAATACTTCCATCATCATTGGTATAGATATAAGGATTCTTCCAAGGATCATGTGGCTCTTTCTCATCTAAAAAACCGCCAGCTGGATAGGATTTGTATTTCTCTTCATCAGGGTTTGTTAGCAGTGCTTTGATACCTTCTTCAGTCGTTGGATACATACCATTTTGCAATTTAAAATTTTTAAGTGCATCTTTGATACTTTGCATTTGAATACAGACTATCTTTCTTTTTGCCTGCTCACCTTGTCCTAAGAGGTTGGGAAGTACCAAACCTGCTAAAAGCCCTAAAATTATGATAACAATCATAATCTCTATCAATGAAAAACCTTTTCTCATGTATGTCCTTAAGTGTTTATTGTATATGATTTACTAAAGCATTTTACATTAATATTGCTTTTGGATTGATTATTAAAATATTATCATGATATAAAAATAAGGATGCATCTATGCGCCAACGACATGGTATCGTCTTGATGATGACATTGGGTTTTATTGCTGTCATTACAGCACTCATACTTTGGTCTGTCTCTATCTCTAAAAATCGTTTTGATAAGGTTGTGGAGATTGATGGGGAGAATCAAGTTTCAATCGTTTTGAAAGATTTTGTAAGCTTGATAAAATCGATACCTCAAAAAGAGTTTGAGACACTACTGGCGATGCCTACCTTGCCCCCAATACCAGAAGAGAAGACCAAGATTGGATTGGGTTTTTCGATCAAAAGCTATATGGATAAACTCAATCTCAACGCGATTCTCAAATCCATCGTAGAAGATGAGAGGAAAAATAAAACAGTACCAAAAGAGTTATTACGACCGCTTAATAAGTTTTTTGATACGCATGAACTCTCTAACCCTTATCTCTTTATAGATTTACTCTTAGCCGTTAGCCGAGGAGATTCTGAGATAGCGTTGGAGGATTTTGACTTTAGAGTAGGCAAAATATACAATTTTGACCATTTTAAAAAAATAGAAGATTATTACTATGAAAATACACAAGATGAAAATATTTATAAGATTAGTAGAGATGAATTGGAGCGTTTTTTTTATTTTGGCGAGAACAATGACACAGCAGGTGGCTTAGATTGTCAAAAAGATCGCGATGTTGGACGCAATCCCTATGGGGCACTGAGTCTGATAGTCAATGATGAGATGCAACTCAATGCACTCGAGGATGATGGCTACTGCCAAGAGCTAAATACCAGCAATAATCCAGCTATGAAAACTTTAAATAATATATATAATATTTCACAATTTGCTAATAAAAAGAAATATTTGGTAAAATGTACCCTTTACTTAGATGTAGACAATAACATAAGAAATATCTCGTTTGATTATGATGTAAAAACAAAGAGGATAAGCAACATTGACAAAAATTTTCAAGAATAAAACCACAACACTTTTTGTAAGTAAGAGTGATAGGGTTGAAAAACGAGATAGTTATGCGGTGATACTCTCTCCTGAATTTTACTGGGTGAAAAAAGTCACTTTACCTGTCAAAAAAGAGAGAGATGCTTTAAAACTTGCTCCTTCTATCTTTGAGGGCTTTCTTCCTGCTGGTGAATTTTCTTATGAAGTGCGCCAATGCGGAGATGCCTTTATCATGATAGCCTATGATAAAAAGAAGATAGCACAAGAGCTAGAGAAGATTATTCCTTATAAAAGTGATATTGCAGCACTCTATTTTGCCCAAGATGCCCTTGGCTTTATAGAAGAGTGTGTGGCGATCAACGAGCGTGCAGCACTGAGTAATATGGACGGTATCATCATACAAGTCCCTCGTGCTTGTACCAATACAGCAGGTACTTTAGATGAACTATTATCCCATGCGACACTAGAGAAGAGAAAAGTCAAGTTAAGCTCCTTTGACAATACACTTCTCTCTGCTGGAGATATTAAAGTGATAGCTGCTATTTTTGCTTTGTTGTTTTTTGCCTTTTTGAGTGAATATATCGTCTATAAAAGAGCTACAGCCAACTTAGAGGAAAAAAGAGCAGAGATTATACAACGCAATGATTTACCACGCACCTCGATACAGCTAAAGAGTATTAAAAAGTCTTTGCTCAAGAAGTTTAAGAGCCAAAAAAAATTAAGAGATGTGTTAGTTGCAATTGCTTCATTGCAACTTAAAAGCGGTGAATATATCCAAAGTATAGAAGCCTCTACTAAAGAGACTACGGTAAAAATAGTACTGAGCGCTAAAGAACGAGAAGCAGCCATAAAAAAGATGCTTCCCAAAAATATCCTCATCAAAGAGAGTAGGGTAGATAATAAGATTCTCACACTAAAGGTTGCTGCATGACACAAAAACAGAGTTTACTCTTTTTTCTCTTGGCTTTTTTGATATTGGTGCTAGTTTATACTATGGGCATCAATGCAAAAAAGAATTTTTTCGTTGAGAAAAACAATGTAGAGCTTTTTTCCAAAGATGCAAAATCTTTAGCAAGTTTAAAAAATAAATTTGCAGATAAAAAAAGTAGACAAAGAACGATAAAAAGTTTGGAGCGTATTGCTCAAGCAGACAAAGATTTTAAAAAGTCAGATGTGCGTGTATTGGTCTATGAAAATTTATCTGTCACAGTCCTAGCAAATCTTTTAAGAAAGATTCAAAATAGCACGCTCACTATCAAAAATCTAGAGATAAGGCGACAAGATGCGGCAAAAGCCTCTTTACGAATGGAGATAAAAAAATGAAAAAGATAGTACTTTTTATCACCATTTTTATACTAGGTCTTGTGCTTTTTATGCCTAAAATCAATCTCTATTACACGCTAGAAAACTTTCTTAAAAAAGAGCATATCATGATAAAAGAGGGTGCAATCAAGGATAGATGGGTCGCCTTAGAGATCAAAGATGCTAGCGTTTTTTATGATGGGGTTGCCTCACTTGAAGCCAAAGAGATAGATATCTTACCTTGGATTTTTTACGATAAAGTGACACTCAAGGATGTAAGACCTGCGAAGGCATTAACAAGTATGTTTGATGCGAAGGCAGATAGTATCACCTTAACCTATTCACTACTCTCTTATAAAACTATCATGATAGCCGCAGAAGGTGATTTTGGCACCTTGAGAGGGTATATAGATTTAAGAGAGCGGAAGATTCATTTGGTATTGGCTCCTAGTAAGAAGTTTAAAAACCATCAAGTTGTTAGAGAGTACTTTAAAAAGCAAGAGGAGGGGTTGGTTTATGAGTCAAAACTTTAGTCGAAAACTTCGATTTTTCGCACTCTTCTTGGTTTTGCCACTGGTGCTAGCAAAGTTTTTATGGTCTTTAGCACTTTTCTTTTTAGATGAAGGAACCTTAGAGATACCACATGGTGAAAATTATGCCTATCACTACAATACAAATGTCGCCTATAAAGTCATAGGGCGTCATGAAGTGCCTCTCAAAGCAGAGCCTGTGGTAGCGAGTGATGATGGTGAACAGTTAAAAAATATGAAATTAAAAGGCACCTATTTAGGAGGTGATGCCTCTTTTATGATTATTGAAGATGGGGGTAAGAGTAAGTTTGTCTATATCGGTGAGCGTTATAAAGGGTATGAGCTTGTTCGAGTCTCTGAGAAAAAAGTTGGTTTGAAGAAAAATGGTAAGAATTATTATATTCTCCTGCGTGATGAAGAAGCAAAACCACAAAGCAGACTAGATATGCCATCTGCTGTACCTGAACCTGAACATCTTCCTGGTGCACCTGTCATGATAACAAAAAATGAGCTACACTCTTATATCAAAGACCCCAATAAAATATGGAAAAATATCCGTATCCAAGAGCAACGCGAAAATGGTCAGATCTCTGGATTTAGGGTCAATTATGTGAAAAAATCCTCTTTTTTTGATCAGGCAGGATTAAAATCAGGCGATATCATCAAAGGCATCGATGGCAATGAGATACACTCTTTAGCAGATGTGATGAAATATTATACCAATGTAGATAGTTTGGACTCTTTGACACTCACCGTAGAACGCGGTGGTGAAGAGCTTGATCTAGACTTCAATGTAAATTAACAAAAGGGTTACAATGAAAAAAATAGTACTTAGTTTGATACTGGTAAGTTCTTTAGGAATATCATCGATGCAAGCAAAGCATGATACATTTAGACCAACCAATAGAGATGAAGTCAATATAAATTTTAAAGACCTTAAAATTGTTGATTTTATAAAGATGGTAGGAAAAATAACAGGTAAAAATATCCTCATCTCACAAAATATTACGGGAACGGTGGATTATGTATCAATCAAGCCTATTAAGAAAAGTCAAATCTTTACGCTACTCTCTGATATCTTGGCGAGCAAAGGATATACGCTAAGAGATACAAAAAGTGGTTTTTTAAAAGTCATTAAGAGTGCGGATGCCTCAAAATCATCGCCACCGATGTATGGAGAGAGTCAAATTGATGAAGTACAGACTACGGTTATCCCAATCTACAATCTCAATGTTCGAACTATTTTACGGCAAATCAATTTTTTACTCAGTCGCTATGGGAAGATATCTCTTTCTAATGAAAATAACTCCGTTGTGGTGACTGATTATCCCTCTAATATCCGTGCGATAGAGAAAGTTATCAATACCTTAGATCAAGATAGCGATACGGTAGTGCGCTTTGTAGGGCTACACAATGCCCAAGCCAAATCTGTCTATCCTAAAGTAAGACAACTCTCCAATGCCCTTTTTGATCGTAAAATTGCCACACAGAAAGTAGAAGTATTTTCTGATGATGCAAGCAATTCCATCATCGTTGTCGGAAAAAAAGAGAATGTGCGTGCCCTCATTCCTCAAATCAAGAAAATGGATAAATCTGATAATACAGTTGATAAGCGCATGGAGATTTTATATGTTAAAAATGCAGATGCCACAGAGATTGTTAAAACATTAGAAAAATTGCTCTCAGATAAGAGTTTTGCAAAAGCACAACCTGTGAAAGCAGGGGGAAAAACAGTGACAACCAAGATTCCCCGCAAAGCAAAAAATGGACGACCTTTGCCACCAATTGTCAAAACAGAGACGGTAACACCTTCTATCGTGGGTGATAAAGATAAACCAACAGTAACGGTAGATGCAGAGCTCAATGCCATCATCGTCTATGCGACTGAAAATGAACTAAAAGAGATCAGATCCGTGGTCAATTCGCTAGATACGGAGAGACAGCAAGTCTATGTTGTCGCAAAGATTGTGGAAATCAAAGATGACAAAGCACGCGACTTGGGTGCAAAATATGAGATTTTAAGTGGTATTGCTGGGGGTGCAGGTCTCTATGGAATCAGTGCAAAGCTAGGGGGTGTGTTAAATCCATTGACGCAGGCAGCTTCACTCTTTGGTGATGGGATAAAAGTACCACAAAATCTCTCAAAAGCCTTGGCTATGGGTGTGACGATATCTCTTTTTGATAACAACAATGCGGCAAAGATTTTATCAGAACCTTCCATCCTTTGTATCAATAACAAAGAATCTTCTATCTATGTAGGACAGACACAATCGATTTTGACACAATCAACAGCAGCGGCAACCACAACAGCAATACCAACACAAAATTTCTCTCGTGAAGATATCGGACTCACTTTAAAGGTCAAACCACGCATCTCCGCAGATGATAAAGTCTCTCTCGAGGTGAGTGTGGTCTCAGAAGATGTAGTAGGTGGTACAGCGGGACAGCCTACCACGACCAAACGCGAAGTGGCAACCTCTTCTATCGTGATGAATGGAGAGACGGTGATTATCGGTGGCTTGTCTAAAGATAAAGTAAGTGATGATGTCATCAAGATACCACTTTTGGGTGATATTCCTATTTTGGGTATTCCATTTCGTCATACTAGTACCAAACACAATAAGACTAGTCTTGTGATTATGCTCACCCCCTATATCGTGAAGAAAAGTGAAGATTTAGCATCGCTTAGAGATGCTTTGGGTAAACTCTCTGTCCTTGAAAATGAGTTAGCCAAACAGTTTGAAGTCGATTATATGGATGGAAAATATACAAAACAGACGCGTAAAGCGGATAGTAGCAACATCACGCCATCCCTAGCACTTAAACCTGCTAGTCAAGTCAAACATATAGAGATAGATGATTTTGGCAACACTTATGAAGTATTAGAAGATGGTCATGGCAATGAGCTAAGTAGACGACGCGTACCAACAGGCTATACAGGAGAGTGATATGCATTTGAGTAATATCCCCGAGCTTTTTGATTTGGATCTCTATCCCGAACATGTTGAGGGGATTGACATAGACTTGGCAGTGAAAAATGCACTGCTCTTTACCAAGATAGAAGATAAAACACATATTGTGTTGGATAAAGAGAAGATGGCGGAGGGATTTAACTATCTCTCCAAAATTGATTGTAATTTGCCGATTGCTTTTGTGGATTCTGACTCCTTTGAGCGACTCTATCACCGTTTTTTAGAGATCAAAACCGACAATGAACTCTCTTCGACTATCAACGAAGAGAGTGAAAGTGAACTTTTAGAAGATGAGATTTCACTTTCAGAATTTTTGCAAAACTCTTCAGATATATTAACGAGTGAAGAGTCCGCACCTATTATTAAATTTGTCAACTCTCTTTTTTATCAAGCTGTGAAAAAAGGGGCATCAGATATCCATGTCGAGATGCATGAATTTCGGGGTGTAGTGCGTTTTCGTGTTGATGGTGTCTTGACAAAGCATGTGGACTTAGATAAAAATATCATCGCTTTGGTTATCTCAAGAATCAAAGTCATCTCCAATCTTGATATCTCTGAAAAACGCATCCCCCAAGATGGACGAACCCAAGTAAAAATCGCAGGGAAAGGGCTTGATATCAGGGTTTCTGTGCTTCCTACCTACTATGGTGAACGGGTGGTGATGCGTATCTTGATGGAGAGTTCAGATATCCCAACACTACAAAAGCTTGGATTTAAAGAAGATTTAACACAGCACTTTGAAAAACTTTTAGAGCATGCCCATGGGATGATACTGGTGACTGGTCCTACGGGTTCTGGTAAATCAACCACTTTACATACTTTTTTGCAACTTGTTGCCACGCCAGATAAAAATATCATTACCGTAGAAGATCCCGTGGAGTACAAAGCAGATAATATCAACCAAATCCAAGTCAATTCAAAAACAGGTTTGACATTTTCAGCAGGACTTCGCTCCATTCTTAGACAAGATCCTGACATCGTGATGGTGGGTGAGATTCGTGATAAAGAGACTGCAGAGATTGCGATTCAAGCGGCACTGACAGGGCACTTGATGCTCTCTACTCTCCATACCAATAATGCGGCAGCAGCCATTACCCGTTTGGTAGAGATGGGGATTGATGATTTTTTGATTAGCTCTTCTCTTTTGGGTGTTTTAGCACAGCGACTTGTACGACGCTTGTGCAGTGAGTGTAAAGAAGTCGATAGTTTACCAGCTGAGATTTTAGAAGAGTTTCACATCGATAAAAATAGGACAATTTATAAAGAAAAAGGGTGTAAACACTGTAACTTTACAGGCTATGATGGCAGACATGCAGTCGGGGAGCTTTTGCTCATGGATGATGATGTCAAAATCATGCTCAAAAATAAAATGACCGATTTTGAGATTCGAGAAAATATGCGACAAAAAGGGATGAGAACCATTTCAGAAAAGCTCTTAGAACTTTTGATAGAGGGTGAAACTTCACTCAAAGAGGTCATTCGTGTGGGATTAAAAGATTAAGCTATCATGATATACAAATATACTGGATTTGATACCCACGGCAAAAAAGTCAAGGCACGCATAGAAGCGAGTGATGAAGCAGAAGCAAAGCGTAAATTAAAAGCTAAGGGTATCTTGTATGAGAGTATCAGTGAGAGTAGCGAAGGTCTTTTAAAGAAGTTCAAGTTTCAACGCAGGCATACCTTACCTGCCAAGCGCTTGGCACAATTTTCTAAAAATATTGCGATTTATCTGCGTTCTGGTATTCCTATCGTCAATGTCGTAAAATTGGCAAAATCACAGTATGAAGATGACGCAGTCATGGTGGATTTTCTCTCTGCACTTGAAACAAGTATGAATGAGGGAAACTCTTACTATCACGCGCTTGATTCACAGCACATCATCGCACTTCCCTCTTTTTATAAGCAGTCCATCAAAGTGGCTGAAGAGAGTGGTAGTATGCCTGAAGTGCTTTTTGAGATGGCACGATTTGTCGAAGAGCAAGATAAAGTCTCAGGACGGGTTAAACAAGCCCTTGTTTATCCGATGTTTATTGTCATCATCTCTATTTTTATGGTAGCTTTTATGCTCACCACGGTTGTGCCAAAAATCACAGCAATGTTTGATCAACTCAAGCAAGAGTTACCTAAAGTGACGCAAATCGTCATCGCTGCAGGGGATTTTGTGACTGCCTATTGGCTACCTATGGCGATTGGGATCGTGATTGCGAGTGGCGTTTTTAGCTATTTTGTCAAACATAGTCAAGCGTTTAAGTATAAATATCACGCCTTTTTGTTAAAATTACCTCTCTTTGGTAAGATTATTCAGACCTTTGAGTTGGCACGATTTTCGTATATCACCTCTGTTTTGGTGCGCTCTGGTGTAACTTTTGTCCACGCTGTGAAGCTCTCTTCGGGGATTCTTGACAATGATGTGATGCGAGGAGAGTTTGAAGCTGCCTCTAAAGAGGTAGTTGAGGGGAAGAAATTTTCTTCAGCATTGGCAAAGTATGGAAAACATGTGGACAATTCCTTTATCCAAGCCATTGCCTTAGGTGAAGAGACGAGTGAAGTTGCCTTAGTGATGGAGAATTTAGCAGATCTCTATTTTAGTGAAAACAGAGGTAAAATTGATCTCTTTTTATCACTGATGGAGCCGATGTTGATTCTCTTTGTGGGAGCGACAATAGGGTTTATTGTTATCGCGATGTTATTACCGATATTCTCTATGAATATGGCAGGCATGTAAAATTGACTGTTTCTTATAGTTCTATTTGTGAACGACTCTACAGCCGTTTACGGCGCAGCCTTAGTGAATAAATAGAACTATAAGAAACAGTAACATTAAAAAGGATATCTATCATGATAGAAGTAGCACCGAGTATATTATCAGCAGATTTTGGAAATTTGGCTAAAGAGGTCAAAGCGATATGTGATGGAGGATGTGACTTGGTGCATGTCGATGTCATGGATGGTCACTTTGTACCAAACCTCACGATTGGACCAGTCGTGGTGTCAGCTGTTGCGAAGGCGGCGACTAAGCCTCTAGATATCCATTTGATGGTAGAAAATAACACCTTTTTTGTCAATCTTTTTGCGCCACTCAAACCAAAGTATATCTCTTTTCATTTTGAAGAAGAGAAACATCCGCATCGCCTGATACAATATATCCGTTCTCTTGGTATCTCTCCTGCCATTGTGCTCAATCCCCATAGTAATCCTGATGATTTGGAATATATTATCAATGATTTGGATATGGTACTTTTGATGTCAGTCAATCCTGGCTTTGGTGGGCAAAAGTTTATTCCCTCGGTGATAGAGAAAGCAAAAAGATTAAAATGTTTGATAGCGCGTAAAAATGCCTCTTGTCTCATCGAAGTGGATGGTGGGGTGAATGGTGAAAATGTTCATGCGCTAAAAGAAGCGGGTGTGGATATCGTAGTAGCAGGTTCTTATGTCTATAACAGCGATGATTATGCAGCAAAAAT
>CAZCUH010000017.1:0-5828 GCA_964501795.1 uncultured Sulfurospirillum sp. | reverse complement strand
ACCTATCATGATAGTCATCTCTCACTCGCACAAATCCACTTTGAAGCAGATGCTGCCTTTTATGAAGCACTAGAAGTACCATATATCAAAGTCCTACGCGCACAAAGCAAGGATGAGCTTATCATGATAGATACATCCCAATATATCTTAGTAGACTCTTTTGTAGAACAGTATGGGGGAGAGGGAAAGCGTCTTAATTTAGAGTGGTTTGATGGTGTAGATTGCTCGCGGATGATATTGGCAGGTGGATTAAATAGCCAAAATGTACGGGAAGTGGCACAATATGGCTTTTATGGTGTCGATGTAAGTTCTGGTGTAGAGGAAACTAAAGGCAAAAAAGATAAAATGAAGATAGAAAACTTTATGAAAGCGGTGCAGCGTGGTTAAATTTGATTCCCTGATAAGTAAATTGGAACGAGGTAGTCTCTCCAAAAATGAGTTTGAGGTCTGTCTATATCGTATGAAGACACATTTTGATTCTGATATTGATCCGGAGACTTTAAAGTGTTATGGACTTCCTATTGCACAGAGTGAAGAGGAGGTTTTTTTATCCACTGCCAAAACCCCCTGCAGAGATGAGGTCTTTTGTATCGTAGATATAGAGACCAATGGCAATTCTCCCATCAAAAACCAAATCATAGAGATAGGTGCTATCAAGTATAAACATGGAGAAATTTTAGAAAAATTTGAGTCTTATGTCTATGCTGATTATATCCCTGATTCGATTCGGAGATTGACACATATTGAAGTATCTGACCTCGAAGATGCACCTTCTTTAAAAGAGGTGTTAAAAGCATTTAAATCATTTTTGGGTGAAAGTGTCTTTGTCGCACATAATGTCAATTTTGATTTTGGATTTATCTCTAAATCTTTAGAAACGATAGGCGATAATGCCTTGCTCAATAGACGACTCTGTACGGTTGATCTCTCACGAAAAACGATTGATGCGCCAAAACATGGTTTGGGATTTTTAAAAGAGTTTTTAGAGATAGATGAGGGGGCACATCATCGTGCATTTTCGGATGCACTTTCTGCCGCTAGAGTGCTTGATGTCTGTATGAAAAATTTACCAAGTGAAGTTGAAACCACAGAAGATTTAATCAAGTTTTCCAAAAAGGCTCCCGCCAAACATAAAAAAACTTCTCCTAAAAAGAGTGAGGAAGTAAAAAGCTAGGAGAAATCCTAGCCTTAAAATTTAGTGACTTTTTGCCACGACAAGTAGCATCTTGATATTGATGATTACAAATCTAATAAATTGCCAAATTACACAAGTTCTAAAGAATTTTACAAATCCAGTTGGAACCATTGTGGTAAATTCGTCTGAGTATGGTGCGATATGATCAACATGCGCTGTATGTTTATTTTCTTCTGTTGCCATTATTGTTTTCCTTTATGATAATATATTTTAAAATTATTTCTATCATGATAGCTTGGATGCTATCATGATACGCTCTCTCTATTCAGGGATATATTGCCATCCAGCTTTTAACTTCGCTTTGTGCAAGAACATATGGTGTAAGATATGTTTAATCCAATGCCCTGCAAGTCCTACTTCACCAAAGGTATAGTCAAGGTCTCGTCCAAGTCCAGGATATTTTTCAAAATCAGGTACAACTGGATAGACAGTCAGTGCCGCTGCGGTACCATCAAAGAGTCCTTTACCTGTCGAAGCGACACAAGCTGCACCCATTTCTGCCATAGAGGCTGGATGTGTAGCTTCTGTTGCACCATTTTCTATCATATCACGGATACTAGAAGCAACCGCTTTACCGATGATACCTGAAGGCATACCTGTTCTTGGTGGGGTAGGGTTGATTGGTGTACCATTTGGTGAACTCATAGGTTTTGAAATCAAATGTGGTGGTGCAAAGGCGATACCCACTGCAAAAATATTGGCATATTTTGGAGTTTGGTATGTGCGTGGCCAATCTGCTGCTTTCCACTCTTCATAAGGTTTAGGTGTATAATCTGCATCTACTTTCAAGAAGCCATTTGGTGCAAATATCTCTGCTGTCATATCTGAACCATCTTTTGCAACTGCAGTCAAACCAACACCAGCAAATGGTGGAATAAGCATCGCAAAATCAAACTCTTCCACACCTGTACTACCATCTAGGAGTTCATAGTGTGCCTTACCTTTTTCTACTTTAGAGACATGTGCACCAATAAGCCAGCCAACATTTCTCTCAGAGTAGATTGACTCAGCAAAGAGTCTACTAGAAGCGGCATAACCACCACGCTTGATATGAAGACCACCGATACCAAAATCTCCTAAGAAAGATTCATTAGATATCCATTTTAAATCTGCCATATCTCTCACACCAGCTTTATTAAGCTCATTTTCGATGTTGAAGATATACTCAAATGCAGCACCTTGACAAGTACACATACCATGTCCTGTACCGATAAGGAATTTTTGTCTTTCGCCTTTTTTCATTTTGGCGATTGCCGCTTGAAGTTCTTGGTTGGCGTGTATAGCATGATCTGCAGTACAGACTGAAACCGTGTTTGGCCCAAGTTGCCCATTGCCATCACCAAGTCCTGGCGTAGCATCAAAGTTTAGCTTTGGTCCTGTTGCGTTGATGAGATAATCATAAGTGACAGTCTCTTTTTCACCTGCTCTTGCAGGATCGGTATATTCTATAGTGATATATGGCTTCTCTTCATCTGCTCCACCTTCTGGGTGAATTGAGAGTGCTTTAGCTTGTCTAAAGTCAGTACCTTGTTTTGCATAAACAGGCGCTAAATCAAAAGTAACCTCTTCCTTAGTCATTTGACCAACACCAACCCAGATATTTGAAGGAATCCAATTCCATTTACTATTTGGTGTTACCACCACAACCTCATGTTCATTTCCAAGCCACTCTCTTAGAAATGTTGCGGATGTGTGTCCTGAAACACCAGCACCCATAACAACTACTCTTGCCATATAATCTCCTTTATTCTGATATAATGTAGTTTTATAATTATAGGTTTTTTATTATTAAAATACCATTAGTTTTTATTATTTAAAAAATTTTATAGGCTATAATTATTCTTAAAGGTAACATACCTTTGCGCTGAGGCATAAAGCTCTTGGACCTCTTCATCGCTTAAAGGACGAATCACTTTGGCAGGCGACCCCATAATCAAACTTCGTGGAGGAAAAACCTTATTTTTTGTGACAAGCGAGTTTGCACCTACGATAGACTCTTCCCCTATCACAGCACCATCGAGAATGGTACAAGACATCCCTATCAAGCACGCTTTTTTGATAGTGCATCCATGCAACATGACACGATGACCGATGGTAACATCATCTTCTACGATGGTAGGATGACCATCGCTTTTGTCCTCTTTTTTATAGTGTGTGACATGAAGCATACTCAAATCTTGGACATTGACTCTATCTCCTAGTATGATCTTGTGCACATCACCACGCAAGACTGAGCCAAACCAGATAGAACAATCTTCTCCCATGCGTACATCACCGATGACATCTGCGGAGGGAGCTATCCAAGTATTTTTTCCTATTTTAGGGCTAAGGTTTTTATAGTTTAGTATCATTTGAAAATCTTTTTATCTTTAGTTGAGAGGGTATCTGCTGAAACCGTCTTTGTGTTTTTCTTGAAAATTTTGTTGATATAGTTCTCTAAAAAGGCTTGTGAGTCAAGCATCTCTTCACCTTTTGCCAGATTGAGCTCTTTATAACTACCATCTGCTTGCATCTCCCATGCCAAAGCATTGTCTTTGAGTTGAAGATGCAAGGAGTCTAGTAGTTTGGTGGCAATGGCTTCATCATACATGGGTATCATCAATTCAAAGCGTTTTTCCAAGTTTCTAGGCATCCAATCTGCCGAAGAGATATAGACAGAAGGCGTGGCATGTTTGAAATAGAAGATACGAGAATGTTCCAAATATTTTCCGATGAGTGAGATGACGCGGATATTCTCACTCACGCCTGCAATTCCTGGATTGAGACAGCAGATGCCACGCACTATCAAGTCTATTTTGACACCCTCGCGTGATGCACGATAGAGGGCTTTGATGATATCTTTGTCCACGAGTGAATTCATTTTAGCGATGATGCGCCCTTTTGCTCCCTCTTTCATCTCTCTTTTTATCATAGCTAGAAGGGTGTCTTTTATCTGAAAGGGTGACATTTTGAGATTGTTGAGCTTTTTGTTTTTAGAAAATCCCGTGAGGATATGAAAAAAGGTGATAGAATCAGCACGCAACTCTTCTCGCGAAGTAAAGTAGCCTATATCTGTATAGAGTTTGGCGGTAGATTCATTGTAGTTACCCGTAGAGAAGTGTTGATAGATCTTGAGTTTATCATTGGAGCGTCGTATCACTTGGGCAATTTTGGCATGAACCTTAAATCCAGGTATGCCATAGATGACATGCGCGCCAGCTTCTTCTAGGGCTTTTGCCCAGATGAGATTGTTCTCTTCATCAAAACGCGCTTTGAGTTCGACCATGGCTGTGACTTGTTTGCCGTTGTTGGAGGCATCGATGAGGGCTTGGATGATTGGGGAGTTTTTACCGACACGATAGAGTGTCATACGGATAGAGAGGACTTTGGGGTCTTTGGCAGCATCTTGGATAAACTTGACGACGGGTTCAAAAGATTCATAAGGTTGAAATATCATGATATCTTCACGATCAAGTGCCTTAAAAATAGACTCATTTTTATCAAAAGGTGAGAGTATTTTTGGGATATTGGTTGGTAGGGTGAGGTGTGAAAAGAGTTTGTTTGAAACGATACTCCATAGGGCACCTAGATTGAGAGGGATATCGTACTCATAGATATCTTCTTCATTGATTTTGAGGTGGCTATTTAAAAATTTGACCAACTCAGGACTGGCATTTTTCTCTATTTCTAGTCGGACAAATGCCCCCTTTTTTCGTAGTCTTAATCCCTGTTCAAGTATCTCCATAAAGTCATCAGCCTCTTCCTCTTCGATGACGATATCCGCATTTCTAGTGACTCTAAAGGTGGCAGAAGAGAGGATTTTGTAGCCAGGGAAGATATTGTTGATATTTTCACGCACCAAAGATTCAACAGGCACATAAGTATCCTCTGCAATCGCCACAAATCGTTCCAAGAGACGAGGAATACGAATCATCGCAAACTTGATATCTTCTTCGTCATTGTCATCTTGTAAGGTGACAGCAAGCGAGAGGGAGAGGTTATTGAGAGGTGGAAAAGGGTGTGTGGCATCTACGGCAATAGGGATGATGACAGGAAAGATATTTTCAAGAAAAAAATCATCTGCTTGGGCTTGAAGCTCCACACTGAGTTCTTTGTAATCTTTGATAAACAGCCCCTGCTCATCTAGTCCTTTGATGATGTCCGTATAGTGATGTTCAAGTGATTTTTTCTCCTCATGTAGATAAGAAGTGATAGCGGTGAGTTGCTCAAGCGGCGTCATCTCATCTCGCGCTGTGGTCGTGACCCTTGCCGCGTAGAGCTGTTTGAGTCCTGCGATGCGTATCATATAAAATTCATCAAGATTGGTGGAGTAGATAGCGATAAATTTCAGTTTTTCTAGTAAGGGGTTACTCGCCTTGGTGCTTTGTGCGAGAACACGGGTGTTAAATTGTAGCCATGAGAGTTCTCTATTGGTGTAGAGTGATGGGTCGTTGAGGTCTATCATGATAGGGCTATCCTTGTTCTGTTTTGTCTATTATAGCATAATTTGGAGGTGTTGAGGGGCTGTTTGGTTTATTCATCTCTACGAGGGCAAATCCTCCCTACGGTCTGAGCCTCTACGATATGAATAAACCAAACAGCCTCTCAATGACAATTACATCTTTTTAATCTCTGCTATCTTATCTCGATACTT
>CAZCUH010000016.1:11594-19205 GCA_964501795.1 uncultured Sulfurospirillum sp. | reverse complement strand
AAAAAATTAAAAGATGTTTAATTTTAAACTATTTTAGTTAAAATAACTGTATGAAAATATTAATACCACTCACTATACTGATCCTATCTTTTATTGTCTATTATTTTTTTTATACGCCTATCACAGAACAAAAGGTTGAACATGTCGAAGTGGCTATACAACCTATCTCTTTAAAGAAAGAGAAAAAGGAAATTCGACATGATTATATATCCAACTTAGCAACAGCCAAAACCATACCCGTAGAAAAAAAACATGCCCCAGAAAAAGAGTACCTCTCCCTAGATGATTTGCGCCACAATAGAACCCAATTTAACCACAATAACAAACAAGAGAGTCACAATTCTCAGCAGAGTTACAATCAAATGATTTTTGAGCAACTCAAAAAAATCCTCCAACAATCCTCCTCTACCTATTATGCCAAAAAGCATATCGTCTTAAACTCTTATATCTCATCAATCCTCCCATCACAGAGTGCTAAAGAGAAGTTTAAAGCTTTACTAAGTAGTGATTTTGGGCTTGATGATGAGAGCATTAATCAAGAGATGAAACACAATCGTACAGTCTGGGATTGGGTGATATTTTTATCCCCTTAAAGTGAGATTTTGCGCTGAAGAGAAGGCCCATTGAAAATTGTATCCACCTAGTTCTCCTGTTACATCCAAACACTCTCCTACAAAATAGAGATTTTTCTCTTTTAGACTCATCATCGTCGTCGCATCGATCTCATCGGTGCAGATTCCACCTCTTGTCACTTCTGCTTTTGCATAGCCAAAATTCCCAGCGGGAGCGAAATGATAACTTTTTAACATCGCCAAGGGATAACGCTCTAAAAAAGCATTGAGAAATCGTTTTGGCAAAGGAATCTTGCGTTTGCTACGCGTTTGTAAGGCAGATAGCGAAAGGGAGGGAACAAAATCCACCTCTATAGCACCTTTATCCCAATAGAGTGAAGCATTTAAAATGACAGGACCAGAGACCCCTTTATGCGTAAAAAGCATCTCATCCATAAATCTTTTCCCTCCCACTTTGATCGCCACTTGACATGACAAACCAGAAAGTTCTTTAAACCAAAACTGCTCTTTTTGTACGGTCAAGCCAACCAACGCAGGCTTGGGCGTGATGATACTATGCCCAAATGATTTGGCAATTTCAAAAGCGATATCACTCGCGCCAATACGCGGATAACTCAGCCCACCACTCGCGACAATAAGATGTTTACAAGTAAATATATTCTCAGCAGTATGGATGATAAAATGCTCTTTTTTTTCAACCTTTTGGACTTTCTCACCTAAATAGAGATTTTTGCTGTTTCTAAATATATTGATAATCTCTTGAGAAGAGTTTCTACAAAAGTAGTAACGCCCTTTACGAATGATAGGATCTACCCCATGCGCCTCTAAAAAAGCCAATAAATCATCCCGAGAAAAAGAGCTTAGAGATTTTTGCACAAAAGTACCATCCCCATAAAAATTGCATACCTTGACAGAGGTATTGGTGATGTTGCATTTGCCACCACCAGAGATTTTAAGTTTTTGTGCGATTTGGCTATTGGCATCAAGCACTGCGATATCTCTATCATGATACTTATGTGCCACCATCAAGCCACTCGCACCAGCCCCTATGATGATGCTATCATGATAGATTGAAGCGTTAATACTGCACCCTTCTAGCCCAGCGAAATACCCGCTTGTAAAAACCTTTATCTAAAGAAGATATCTTTACGCAATAAGATCGTCCACTGCTTGCATGGATAAACTTCCCCTCCCCTAAATAGATACCACTATGATTAATAGCACCCCTATGCGCCGTGTCAAAAAAGAGTATATCACCAGGGAGCAAGGCTTCTCTTGATACCCTCTCTCCATATTGAGATTGTGCCCTTGCCGTACGGGGTAATTTTTTGCCCACGGCTTGTTGATAGACATACCAGACAAAGCCAGAACAATCAAAGCCCGCAGGGCTCATCCCGCCATAGCGATAAGGTACACCCAACTGATTTTTTGCTTCATCAAGTAGCGGATTGCTCTCTTCTATCGTGACAGCAGGCGTGCGCTTGTCAATCACATATTCATTGGCAGGTGGAGTAAAGATACAGCCACTCATCGTAAAGAGTATTATCATGATAGATACAAATAACTTCATGAGACCATTTTAGCACGATATCGCTTCACAATTTATCTCTTTTTTATTGTATAATAGAATAAAAAGGAGATATTCGATGTACAAATACCTACTCTTAGTGCTAAGCTTGCTCTTGACTAGCTCTTTGCTTGCGATGAGTAAAAAGCAACCCTCCCCTACAGAGCAGATAGATGATTGGGAGTACAATGCCACAATCCCAAGTAGCAATAAACATGCTCGACTCATGACAACGGGTATGGTGCTCTCTTCGCCGATGATGATGAAAAAAAGTATCGGTTTTTCAGTAGGAGGTGCCAAAGATGCGGATAACTTTTATGAAAATATTAAACAAGGCTATCTACCAAAACTAGAAGCGATGACTTATGAAGGTGTCTTTTATGATCACTACTTCAAAGCACCTAAAGCAAAGCAGTGCAAGGCTCTTTTTTGTCCTGCTTATAGTAGTGCCATCTCCCAAAATCCTTTCACTGAAAAAAATGAGTATTATCTAGCTGTTGGGCTTGATAGCCATATCAAGCAGGATGATTTTGCTCGAAAAAAGCTCAATATCGTCGTAGTCTTGGATATCTCTGGCTCTATGTCCTCTCCTTTTAATCGATATTACTATGACCAAAATAGACGCATCGAAAATAAAGAACAAGCAAAAAGTAAAATGCAACTTGCCAATGAAGCCATTGTCAATATGAGTAAACATTTAGGCAAGGAAGATAGCTTGGGTGTCATCCTCTTTGACAATCAAGCCTATCATGCCAAGCCACTACGCCCTATCAAAGAGACCAACATGGACGCTATTAGAAAGCATATTCTTGCACTCAAACCCAAAGGTGGTACGAATTGGTCAGCTGGGTACAAAGCTGGTATTGCACTCTTTGACTCCATAGAAGCACACTTTAAAGATCCCAAAGTCTATGAAAACCGTATCATCTTTCTCACCGATGCCATGCCAAATCGTGGAGAACTTCATCAAAATGGACTCTTTGCACTTGCTAAAAATGCCTCCAATCAACATATTTACACAACTTTTATCGGTATCGGTGTTGATTTCAACAATGATTTAGTAGAAGCCATCACGAAGACAAAAGGGGCAAACTACTATGCCATTCACTCCTCCAAAGCGTTTAAAAAACGCCTTGATGAAGAGTTTGACTATATGGTAACACCACTTGTCTTTGATCTCAAGCTTCATTTAAAAAGTGATGCCTTTGCCATAGAAGCCGTCTATGGCTCGCCAGATGCCAATCGTACAACAGGCACTTTGATGTATGTCAATACCCTTTTCCCCTCCCCTTCCAAAGAGGGCAAAACACGAGGGGGTGTCATCCTCTTAAAACTCAAAAAGATTGCCAATGCTAACAGCCTAAAGCTCTCAGTATCCTATCATGATAGAGCAGGCAAAGCCTATCATGATAGCCAAATCGCACAGTTTAAAAACACCAGCACCCCCTATCATGATAACCGCTCCATACAAAAAGCGATTCTACTCTCCCGCTATGTCGATTTGATGAAAAACTTTACCATGGATATGCGAAAAGCTTGCAATGACAGGGTAAGCTACCCACCCTTTGCCACACTCAAAGCGCATTGTGGGCTCTATCCTCCAACGCGTCCACTTTATAGTTTCATCAAAACATGGGAGAGAAAATCTTGCCCACTAGAAGTGAGCCCAGGGTATCAAAAGATTTTTGCGCTCTTTAGCAATTACTTTAAAAAACAGCTAGCGAGTTTGGACGATAACACCCTTCATAAAGAGTTATCGCTCTTAGAAACGCTGCAAGATGGCACAAACAAAGCAAAAATAGATGACTGGAAGGGGGAACGATAGATGCCCTATCTTCTCTTGGCACTGCTACTTCTTCTTATCATGATAGCTATCTATCGCTCCTACCAAAATGCGCATGATGCTCAAAAACTCTTCGTGCGTATTGCTTTGTTAATCACCTTGATGATTTTCACCTATGCTAGTAAAATTTTACTCGTCTATAAACCACTACTCATCTTGCATCTTGCTCTCTTGATGCTCGCGTGGTGGCACTATTATCGCTATATCATAAAAGATATTTTAAAACTCTATTGGATACTCTCACCACTGCTAAGTCTGACACTCTTTGTCATTATCGCCCTCTTTTTTAGAGAAAATGGATAAATTTATGTTACTTTATTTCTATTTAGTCAAAAATAGTGAAAAAAATAGCCTAAATTATACTATAATAGCTAGATTATTGGCAGATAGGGCGATATAGAGTTAACTATTAGGAAGGAAATATCATGACAAAACGCATCATGCTCACAACAATCACAACACTATTTCTTGTAGGTTGTGGCACTGGAGGCACACAAACAAAACAAACACAAACAAGCCCAGGGCAGTATAATCTATGGGAGTATATGACACCTAGCAATTCCAATACAAATACCTTTAAGCTCTCTAGCAGCAGTGTCAATAGTACCTATAAATCTACTTATAGTGTGACTACTAATCGTGTCACAGAAGTAGCAGACTATGCGCAAGATGAAAAGACCATTTACGAAAAAGATAGTGATAAAATTATTGTACGCTTTGAAAAAGGGGGCAAAGCCAATGGGACTTATGCCCTCAAGCTCACTGCCAATATCAATGATATTGTCACAGTCAGAAATTCAAGCTGTAAATTAACCCATCATTACCCTACCTTCTCCATCGCAGGAAAATCATTTGATGATGTCATTGAAATCACTTGTGGTACCACGCCTGGCTATTATCAAAAAGGCATCGGGGAAGTAGCACAAAAAGAGGATAGCAGCGGTAAAAGTATCCGTGTTTTATCCAACTAACATATCCCTTATGACGATTTAGCAGCAAATCGTCATATTCTAAACTCTCTACCGAATACATCATTTATATCCAACAAGAAAATTTATTTTTAATATTTCCTAAAATTTTATACTTAAAAAGTATAGTTTTTATTAAACAAAGCATGACATTTGTCGATATAGAGTAAGAAGAATTTTAACTTATAGGTATATTTTTTACCTAAAATTTAAAATACTGTATTTATAAATATAAAATTTCAATATATTAGGAAAAAGCATGAGTATGAAACAAGTTGCAAATCAAACTTATAAAGATTTACAAGCCCTGCTTCGTTTGTCAATCGCAGGTATTTTTATCGTGGGAGGCTTGGGGTATGTCTTTAATGGTCTCATTGACAATTTAGAAAAACAGACTAAAAATACACAGCTATTAATCGATATCGCTAAAAAGAGTGAAGCCAAAACACAAAAAGCACAGTATGATTTTGAGAAATCACTCTCACTCATAGAAAATAATAATTATAGTACATACAAAGCTTTGACTATGCAAGATATTGATAAATCTGATGCCTTGCTTACCATACTGAAATATGGTGGTACTTTCACGAGCGAAATCACACACGAAGCCAAAAGATATGAACCACTTGTAGAAGATACAGGCAATTTATATCTTACCAGTGATGGCATTTATAGTCATGTAAAAGAGACTTATTCACAGCTAGATACTATCATGATAGCACGCTTAGATGCTATGAAAAATCAAGACATGCATGCTTTTTTAAAGATAGAGAATGCTATAAGCAAAAAATCAGAAGATATTAATGCACTTTTCAACAATCGACTTGATACCCTACACACAAGCCTTGAAAATGCTTTTAGCAAACTTACTAAGATAGAAGCCAACATAGAAGAGAAAAAAGAGCTCTATTTTTATGCACAAGTCTTTGCGCTTTTCTTTATCATATTTTCACTCATTTATACATCCAATCCTATCAGAAAACAGATACTCTTTAATAATCAAGAGTTAGAAGAGGCCAGTAGAGAAGCAAGTAAAATGGCCGTACGCGCAGCGCAAGCGAGTAAATCAAAATCAGAATTTTTAGCCAATATGTCCCATGAAATCCGTACCCCACTCAATGCGATTTTAGGATTTATCGATTTACTCAGAGAAAAAGAGCATGACAAAGAGAAATTGAAATATATCGCGACGATTCAAAACTCTAGTACGACCCTACTAGGCATCATCAATGATATCTTGGACTTTTCAAAGATTGAGAGTGGTAATTTGGCTATCGATAAGGTAGATTTCAATGTCGATGCTGAATTTAGTACTTTAGTAGAGCTATTTCGAGCAAAAGCATCTGAAAAAAGTGTCAATTTAACACTCAATATGGATGATAATATGCCTGCATCACTACACTCTGATCCACTCAGAATCAAACAAGTCATTGCAAACTTACTCTCCAATGCCCTCAAATTTACACCAAGAAATGGAAAAGTTGAACTCAATATCGGATATAAAAACAAAAAACTCCTCGTATCCGTCAAGGATAGTGGTATTGGCGTGCCTAAAGATAAACAAAAACATATCTTCAAAGCCTTTTCACAAGCAGAGAGTTCTACGACTAGAAAATATGGTGGCACGGGTCTAGGTCTCTCTATCTCATCAAGACTCATCTCGATGTTAGGTGGTAAACTACAATTAGAGAGTGAAGAAGGAAAAGGGAGTACTTTCTCTTTTGCTATCGATGTTGAGATAGGAAAATACAAACAACAATCTAGCCCTATCCAACCAGAAAAACTCAATATCCAAGGCAAGAAAATTTTGCTGGTAGAAGACAATAAAGCCAATCAAATGTTTATGTCGCTTATCTTAAAAAAGTTCAAACTGCAATACGAGATAGCCAACGATGGATTAGAAGCCATCACTGCATTTGAAAATGGCAACTATGACTTAATCCTCATGGATGAAAATATGCCAAACCTAAATGGTATTGAGGCAACAAAAAGAATTTTAGAGATAGAAAAAGAGAAATCTCTTTCACATACCCCTATCATTGCACTGACTGCCAATGCCCTCAAGGGAGATCGTGAGAAGTTTTTAGAGGCAGGTATGGATGAGTACCTCACAAAACCAATCAATAAAGAGAAATTAGCCCAAACATTTAAAGAATTTTTAGCACCAAAGGAGAATGTATGATGGATATAGAAGCACTAGCACAAACATTAGATTTTGATATAGAAGATGTTGCCGTTTTAGTAGAACTATTTGTAGAAAATGCCCAAGTATCTCTAGCAAATATTGAAGAAGCTATCGAAGGAAATGACATAGTGGCTATTCAAAATGAGGCACATGCTATCAAAGGGAGTGCAGCAAATTTAATGTTAGTCGATATACAAGATATGGCTAGGGAGATGGAAGAGGCTGCAAAGTCAAATCAAAAGATTAATTATCTCTCCCTTTTTAGCCAAATAGAAGAGAAAATAGAACGACTAAGCGAGGTTCAAATTAGTTATGCCTAATACAACAGTATTGATAGTAGATGATGTCAGCGTCAATAGAATGACCATCAAACTATCTCTTAAAAGTGAAAATTATACCTTTATAGAAGCAGCAGATGGACTAGAAGCCATTGAAAAAGCAAAAGAGCATCATCCAGATGTCATCCTCATGGATGC
>CAZCUH010000016.1:2103-11494 GCA_964501795.1 uncultured Sulfurospirillum sp. | reverse complement strand
GGATATGATTTTGATGTCAATATCACGATGAGCTTTGCTAGAGGCAGCGATTCTATCTATGAAGATGCCAATGAAGTCCTCTCTTCTGCCATCACTCATAAAAAAGAGTATCTCCTCGCAGAAGATGTCATTGGTGACTTGCGTGATGGACTCAGCAGAAATCTCTCGATGTTAAAAACCATCAAAATAGCACTAAAAGCAAATAATATTTCGCCACAATATCAACCTATCTTTAACAATAAAACAAAAGAAATTTACCGTTATGAATCCCTCATACGCATGAAAGATGAACATGGAAATACCATCTATCCAGGACCATTTTTTCTTGAGAGCGCCAAAAAAGGAAAGCTTTATCCGCAGGTCACTAAAATCCTCATCGACAAAGTTTTTGAAAAGATCAAGGAATCAGGTAAAGAGTTTTCTATCAACCTCTCCTCTTTAGATATCGAAGATCCACATATGAGTGCTTATCTGCTTCAGTCTCTCAAAAATCATGCCGATATCGCCCATAAGATGATTTTTGAACTTCTAGAAGATAAAGATACAGAAGATTACGAAGTCGTCAAACAATTTATTGATATCTCAAAAAGTTATGGTGTCAAAATCGCTATCGATGACTTTGGTTCAGGATACTCAAACTTTATGCGTATCTTAGAATTTCAACCAGATATCATCAAAATTGATGGCTCTCTCGTCCAAGATATCGCTTCTTCCACGCTTGCTAGAAAAACGGTAGAGATGATCAAGATATTTGCAGATAGGATTGGCGCCATGACCGTTGCTGAATATGTAGAAAATGAAGAGATTTATAACATCGTCAACGAGATTGGTATTGATTACTCACAAGGCTACTATATTGGTAAAGCCCAAGAGGAACTTTTAGAGGAAAAAACATTTGAAACAGCAGCGATGTAAGATGAGAGCGTTCTCATCTTACACACTTCACATCGTCTTATCATGATAGACATATTGTTACCAAACTACACACTATAAAAAATAAAACAGCATCTAGCACACTATTTTACACCCTGCCACAATTGCGCAACATTCTCATTTTATAATATCGCTTAGGATCAAGATGACAAACACTTCATCCCCCCCTAGTAAGAATTGTCATCTTGACCCGCCTTATAAAAGGGAAAAATCTCATCAAAATCAATGTTACTTAAGTACACATTAAATAAAAAAGTTACTATATTTTCTTACATATTTATACCATGGTCACAATTGGGCAACATTCTGTCTGTATAATAGTACTAAGAGTTAAGATAACAAGTACTTCATCCCCCCTAGAGTCGTTATCTTAACTTCTGTATTTACACCTTTCTAAAGACCACCCCTTTAAAACGCTCTCCCATAAATGAAGGATCAATCAATACTTTGGCACGATTCATTTCAGCATTATAAGTCTCTTCATCTGTATTTTGTAACAACATCTCTAGTAATTCTATAATCCCAAACTCCACCAATAAAGCAAGTTGTGTCTTATACGCTTCACACGCTACGCCTGCCTCTTTAAAGGCGGCAATAAGATGGTTGAAATTGACATCATAAGTGATATCACTCTTTTTAAAAAGTGATGCCAAGGTGACATCTTTTGGCTTTTCATCTTCCTCTTTTACAAAATCGGTTAGTGCAAAAAAGGGATAACTTTTATGTTTATGATAAATCCGTATAGAGTAATCAGGTCTCTTCTCTTTATCGCCATAATCAAAAGTGACAAATTCAAACTTTGTAATAGCCTTTGCCATAGCATGTGCAAAAGATTCAAAGCCTACAGAAAGCTCCCCTTTTTGGACCCCATATTTCTGACACAAGGCTGCTGTCTCTTGATCTTGTTCTTTAAATAGAGGTACACCCTCTTGCATATAAAGCATCTTATCCTCTTTGATGAGTTCACAAGGAAAGGCATCAAAGATTTCATTGGCAACCACAAACGCACTCTCTAAGACAATATCATCAAAAGTATCCACATGTTTTAAAGTCACCAAATCTCCAAAAGAGTCCCTAAAATACGCTTTTTGCGCCTCTCTATTTTCAAGGTGAGGTTCTATGATGACAAAAGAGAGCGTCTGCAACAAAGAGGGTTTGAGCGTATAGATAAACTGCACCATATCTGCTAGCATATAACCTTGATGCGCTCCCACTTCGATAATCGTTGTATCTTCAGGTAAAAATCCCTCCTCCACACTTGCAATAAAGCGTTTAGCAATACTGCCCCCAAAAAACATACTAGAACTCACTGCCGTATAAAAATCTCCACCCTTTCCAATAGCACGAAACGACGCATAGTATCCATCCTTGGCATAGAGCCATTCACCCATATAATCACTAAATTTCATCACGCATCTTTGTATAAAGTTCTAAAAATTTACGCTGTATATCAATCGCATACATCTTGGCATCTAGCGTGGCCATACGCTTTGAATTGGCTAGCGTATCGACATCGAGTTTTGTCTTTTCACCTGCTTTAAATCCATCTCTTGCCACCTGCAACAAAGCACTATAAAGCTGGCTATCATGATAGGCTATTTCTTGGCGTTTTTCTAAGATAGCGATATCATTTTTAAAAGTTTCAAAACTATTTTCAATCTCCCTTTTTTTATCTTTGAGCGCGATTTGAGATTTGAGATATTCTAACTTTTTGATTTCAATACTTCTGCCACGATTGATATCAAAGAGTGGCATAGAGACGCGAATACCATAATTTTTAGATTCATTATTTTGTTTAAACGGTCTGAAACTATCTTTTCGATTGGCATAATCTCCAAAGAGTGACACTGTGGGCAGATAACTAGAGATTGTCATATTTTTAAGATATCTCTGCTGACTTTTCTCTCTCTTCGCACTTTGCAAGGCAAGATTTTTTGCTATAAACTCTTCCTTATCTACCATTTTAAACTGTGGTAATGTGATGGTTTTATACCCAACATCTGAGATATTTTTAAAGGTTTGAAGCAAAGCAAATCGCCTCTGCTTACTATCCAATAAAGCTTGTTCTCTCGCACTTTTAGCAAGAATAGCATTGTCTAAAAAGCTACTATCAAGCAAACCACTCTCAAATTGCTCTTTTTTTCGTGCTATATCCATCTTAGCATTGGCGATTTGTAACTGTAATTTTTGAATTTGTAAGTCAAGCTTTTGTAAGCCCAAAACTGTATCGTAGAGTGATTTGATGAGATTTTGCTCTTTTAATGTTGTCGCAATCTTGGCAAAAGATTTTGAAGCCTTGGCATACTCTATCGCAAAATAGATACCGCCACTTTTAAAGATTGGCTGATCTAGTGAAATTCTAAAATAACGCGATTTATTCTCTAGGGCATATTGATCACTTACCGCATAAGTATAGGACGCCACGATAGGTTTGACCCAATCATATTTCAAATTGCTCGCTTTTTTTGCATCAATCTCTTTATCGATGGCTATCTGCTCTTTTTTGAAAGCAGATAAGGGTGCATCACTAGCCTCTAAAAGCAGACTACAAAGCAGCAAAGACGCGGTGAAGTTTCTCAAAGCCATCCTCTATCTCCTTTTGACTAATAGTAAGCGGTGGTAAAAATCGCAGGGTATTTCTTCCTGCTTTTAAGACCAAAAGCCCCTCTTGAAACGCTGCAGCAATGATTTGATTCAAGGTTTGGGCATCAGCGATTCTCAATCCTCGCATCAGACCTAATCCCACACTTTTAAGAACAATATGCGGATATGCTTGTGCCAATTTTTCCACCTCACGCTCAAAGGCTATCATGATAGCATCTAAGGCGCCAGCATTTTTCTCCTCTTCCAAGATATCTAACACTTCATTGGCTGCTGCAGTCACCAGATAATTACCGCCATAAGTCGAGCCATGATCGCCTGCCTTGAGCACCCCTTTTTTCGCACTCATCACCGCACCGATAGGCACACCTCCACCCAAACCTTTTGCAAGGGTGATGATATCTGGTTGAATCTCATATAAATTGGATGCGAAAATCTCTCCCGTACGATAGATACCCGTCTGCACTTCATCTACAATGAGCAACACATCCCTCTCTTTGAGCATCTTTGCTAATGCTTGTACCTTGGCTTTATCTTGTGGTTCTACACCACCCTCCCCTTGGACTAGCTCTATCATGACAGCCACTGTTTTTTCATCAATCATCCCCTCAATAGCATCTATATCAGAGGCATATGCAAAGCCATCAGGAAAGGGTCCAAAATAGTTGTGCATACTAGGCTGTCCCGTTGCTTTTAGCGTCGAGATTGTTCTACCGTGAAAAGAGTGTTTGAGGGTAATCACTTTATAACGCTTGACTTCGCCATCCACTTCGCCATACTTTCTTGCGATTTTCAGGGCACCTTCATTGGCTTCAGCGCCTGAATTTGAGAAAAATATCTGCATATCATAACCACTGAGAGTAACAAGCTTTTTGGCTAACCTCGCTTGAGGCTCTATCAAATAGAGATTGGATATATGAGTGATACGATTGACTTGTTGACAAATCACATCACTCACTCGCTTATTGGCATGTCCTACACTCACGACACCAATCCCCGCTGTAAAGTCGATATAGGCTTTACCCTCACTATCTTCTAATGTCGCATTGCTTCCTCGCACAAAATTTACATAATTTCTTGCATAGGTTGGTAAAACAAAATCTTTATCCATTTTTTCTAACATTTCAAAACCTTAATTTTAGCTTTATAATTCATTTATAATGGTTTATTTTATCTTTAAATGGATTAATATTTGGTATGCTAGAAGTAGATTACAGTGAGGTACATATATGAGTAAAACGCAAAACGGACTTCAAAAGTTTATAGGCTTACTACTGCTTCTCGTCAGTGTCGCTGCACTCTCTTGGCAAACCCTATTTCAACTCCTAAGTAAATGATATGTCAAAAGCAAAAAGATATGGACAAAACAGTCAAAAACTCCGAAGTTTCACCCTAAAAGGTCTGCTACTTTATCTGCTTCCTGCACCCATTTTACTCGCAGATATCATCGCTTTTTTGCGTGGAGATGTAGCTGCTATCATCACAAATTCTATTGCATTTGCACTTTTTTTACTCGCTGCCACACTCGCAAAACGAGGATTTGTACAAGAGAAAATCTATCATGATAGCACATTTATCAAAGCACCAAAGCTTCCCTACAAAACTGTAGCTGCCCTTGTTTTGGCAGTAGCAACACTCTACACCTCTTATGCCACAACCAGTAACTCCCTACTCTTGAGCATCCTTTTGGCATTGGCCTCTTTTGTAGGATTTTACTTCTATTATGGATTTGATCCCAAACAAGATAAAATCGGCAATTTACCCATCGGTGTCAATGCCGAAGATCTCATCGAAATCACACAAAATGCACGCCAAAGAGTGGCGAAGCTCGCCTCTTTAAAGAGAGAACTTCGTGATTTTACCTCAAAAGAGTATCTACAAAGTATCATTTGGGAGACCCAAGAGATTATTGACTCTGTCGAGAAAAACCCAGGAGATCTCTCTCGTGCTAGAAAATTTTTTAAGATTTATCTCTCACGCACAGAGAAAATCACAGATGAATTTGTCACAAATTTAAAAAACAGTAATATCGATGAGAAAATGACGGCAAACTATAATAGTCTCTTAAAGAGTGTACAAGAGACGATTAAAGCACAAAAAGAGAAGTTAAACGATGACGATATCTTGCGCTTAGATGTACAGATAGAGGCGCTCACTAAACAAATCAATCACGAAGGAGTATAAATGGATAAGCAACTAAAAGAAAATCAAGAAGAGATCAAAGAGATGGCACAAGCGCTGAAAGAGGAGGTAAAAGAGAGTAAAAACGATATCCTAGATGATGCAACAAAAGATGTCATCGCCTATGAAAATGCTTCTATCAAGGATCAGACCAAGATTGAATTATTGGCTAAAGATATTGATATACATGATGCCCAATCAGTCATCTTTTTTGGTGCACGGGCACAAGAGCAGATCAACTCTGTCTCCGATAGCATGCTTGAAGGGGTTAAAAATAAAGACTTAGGCTCTTCTGGGGATGGCTTAAATGCCCTTGTCACGGCAATCAAAGGATTTGATGTAGATGCCTTAAATCCCAATGTCAAACAAGGCTTTTTTTCTAAACTATTTGGTTTTGCTTCCCCTGCTGTAAAATTTTTGGGAAAATATGAAGAGGTACGAAGCCAAGTTGATAGAATCACAGATGATTTAGAACAGCACAAGACACAACTCTTAACAGACATCACCGCCTTGGATAGACTCTATGATGTAAACTTTGACTATTTTAATGATTTAGAACTCTATATTGCAGCAGGTGTTTACAAACTCAAACAATTAGATGAAGAGATTATTCCAAAACTCAAAAAAGAGGCGGGAGAGAGCAAAAAACTTGCCAAAACTTTAGGACTCAACAATATCGTGGCAACACGAAATGACTTGGAGCGACGCATCCATGATTTACGCCTCACACGACAAGTGGCGATGCAAGCACTACCATCTATCAAAATGGTACAAGAAAATGATAAAAATCTCATCTCTAAAATCAACTCTACTTTGGTCAACACCGTACCACTTTGGAAAAACCAACTTGCACAAACTATCACTATTTATCGCTCAGCTGAAGCAGCCAAATCAGTTAAAAATGCAACGGATCTGACCAACGACCTCTTAAAAGAAAATGCCAAAAATCTCAAAGATGCCAATGCTGCTGTTAGAAAAGAGGTTGAACGCGGTGTCTATGACATAGAATCTATCAAAATAGCAAATCAAACCTTGATAGATACGCTTTCTGAGAGCTTAGAGATTGCAAGAAAAGGCAAAGAGACAAGAGCCGTAGCTGAGGCAGAACTTCGCAAAGTGGAAGCACAGTTAAAAGATGCCCTCATGGCAGCTAGTAAGAAAAAAGCATAAGGAGACAAGATGGGTTTTTGGGATAAAATATTTGGTGAATTCATCGATGTCATTGATTGGCTTGATGAGAGTAATGATACGATGGTGTATCGGTTTGAGCGCTATAACAATGAGATAAAATATGGGGCAAAACTCACCGTACGCACAGGACAAGCAGCGGTCTTTGTCAATGAAGGGGAAATCGCTGATGTTTTAGGTCCTGGGCTCTATGAACTAGAAACCCAAAACTTACCAATCCTTACTACGCTACAGCATTGGGATCATGGCTTTGATTCACCTTTTAAAGCAGAAGTCTATTTCTGTAATCTTCGTAAATTTACCGACCTTAAATGGGGCACAAAAAATCCTATCATTTTAAGAGACAAAGAGTTTGGAGTGGTAAGATTGCGCGCTTTTGGTACCTATGAGATGCGTATCGATGACCCTGCCCTTTTTATCCGTGATATTGTCGGAACAGATGGACATTTTATGGTAGAAGATATCTCCAATCAACTACGAAATATCATCATTTCTCGTTTTTCTAGTATCATCGCCAATGCCAATATCCCTGTCCTTGATCTCGCCTCTAACTATGAACAACTAGGACAATATATCTTTGAGAAACTCAAAGAGGAGTTTAGTAAATATGGCATTGAACTGACTAAATTTTTGATAGAAAATATCTCTGTGCCACAAAGTGTTGAGGAAGCATTGGATAAACGAACAAGCATGGGTGTTATCACGGATTTACACCAATATTTAGAGTTTCAAACAGCCCAGTCAATGACAACTGAGAATGCTAACTCAACGGCTGCCATGGGTGCATCCATGGGGGTTGGTTTTGCTATGGCAGATAAATTGAGTAAAAACTTTGGTGAGCAAAAAGGCTATATCCCTGAGCCATTTGAGAAGATGTACTACTATGCCAAAGATAAAAAACCTATAGGACCTCTGAGCATCGATGAGATAGAAGCACTCATCAGAGGTAAAAAAATAAACGCCGATACCTTGCTTTGGTCAAGTGGTATGGAACACTGGATAAAAGCTAAAAAGATAGAAGAGATAGAATCCCTCTTCAATCTACTCACCCCACCACCACTCGCATAAATGGCAACATTTAAAAAAATCAAAAAGGGCACTCTTTTTACACAAAAGAGTTTTCCTTGCAAGCAGTGTGGTGCAAATCTTGTTTTTTGCGCAGATGATGATGCGCTAAAGTGTCGATACTGTGGTGCCATCAATCAAATCACCCCTCCTCCTATCCCCATACAAGAGTATAATTTTCATAACGCACTCTCCACCATACGACAAGGGGATTGGTCACTTGACAATCAAGACAAAGAGGTAAAATGCCCCTCTTGTGCTGCGAGCTTTACAATCAATTTTCACACAAGAAGTACCTCTTGTCCCTACTGTCACTCTCCCATCGTCACCAATATGGATATCTATATGCCCTTGTCTCCAAAATCGCTCCTACCCTTTGATATCAATGAAAAAGAGGCGAAAGCGATTTTAAAAAAGTGGATAGGCAATCTCTGGTTTGCCCCCTCTTCGCTGAAGCAGTTTACCGAAAGTGATGGCAAGTTTTTAGGTATCTATCTGCCCTACTGGACTTATGATAGTGATACACAGAGTCGTTATCATGGACAACGCGGCATCATTTATCAGACGAGAGTGACAAGGCGTGTCTTTATTGATGGGCGTGAGCAACTCGTAGAAGATGTCGTAGAACGCATCGAATGGACACCCGTCAGTGGACATGTAAGCAGACATTTTGATGATGTACTTATCGGGGCAACGCTTACGATACCAAGGAAATTGGCTGACTCACTAGAGCCTTGGGATTTAGAAAATCTCACCCCCTATGATGATAGATACTTAAGTGGCTTTGAGAGTGAGACCTATCAAGTTGCCTTGGATAAAGGCTTTGATTATGCACAAGATTATATGGAGTATATCATTCGAGAAGATGTCCGCGCAGATATAGGTGGGGATAGACAACAAATCACAGATCTTAAAATCTATCATGATAATACCTCGTTTAAATATATACTTCTGCCTATCTGGACAGCCCATTTCAAACACAACAACAAAGAGTATCGCTTTGCTATCAATGCAAGAACGGGTGTTATCAAAGGGGAGAGACCTTATAGTAAAACAAAAATACTCTTTGCTGTGTTAATCGTGATGATAATTTTGGCGGGATTCTTCTATCTATCAGAGCTAGATCAAAGTCAAGACAACATTTTAGAACGCCAACTCAACAATGTACATATAAACATCAGATTTTAAGGAAACACGATGAGACAAACAAAGGGATATTTTTTCTCCCAACCACACCAACCCTTTTTTACTTTGGGCATCCTCAATGCCATCATCATGATGCTTGTTTTTTTACTCTCCTTTAAGGGCATCTTTGTGCTTAGTTTAGATACCTTAGCTTTTCATGCCTATTCCCTGATCTTTACAGTGTTTACACCCTTTTTCTTAGGTTTTTTACTCACGACCTTTCCACGATTTTCTCAGA
>CAZCUH010000016.1:0-2003 GCA_964501795.1 uncultured Sulfurospirillum sp. | reverse complement strand
TTTCCACGATTTTCTCAGACAGCAGCCATTGAGAAGCAAGTCTATCTCACTGCCTTCACACTCCTATGCTTGGGTGTTTTACTCTTTTTATTAGGGGCATTTACCTCTATCATGATAGTGGCTCTTGGGGGATTTTTAATCTTCCTTGCACAGCTTTACACCACCCATATCTTTTATACTATCTATAAAAATTCGCCACAAAAAGATAAACATGACCAATTTTGGATACTTAGCGCTTGGCTAGAAGGGATTGTGGCTAATGTGCTTTTTATCGGTTATTTTTTAGATATCTTACCACTAAGTCCCCTCACTATTGGAGCGGGAATTTACCTTTATCTCATCCTTTTAGCGCTCTCTGTGGGACAGAGGATGATTCCATTTTTCTCGCATGTTTTAGTGGATAGAAATAAAAACTTATTAAAAACGATGTTTATTCTTTTTAACTTAAAAGTTTTTAGCGATCTCTTTGATTTAAAAATAGGATTTATTTTTTTGCTGGTAGCTGGGGCTATCATGATGAGAGAGGTGCTTCGCTGGAGATTGCCTTTTAAAAGTGCAGATGCTATTTTATGGATATTGCACTTAGCTATTTTTTGGCTGCCTACTGCGCTCATCATCGGAGGATTTAGTGAACTTGCTGGATTGATTTTTAATAAATCATTTCTCGCGCTCTCCATACACTTAGTGGTACTAGGATTTTTGACCACTATCATGATAGGCTTTGGCACCCGTGTCACACTAGGGCACTCAGGTAATGCCATGCAGATAGACAGCTATACAAAAGTGCTTTTTTACCTCACACAAATCGTTGTTTATTTTAGAGCTTTATACTCTTTTTCTAGCTCTTCCTTGCTCTTTGATATCACGGCAACACTTTGGATCGTACTCTTTGTTTCCTGGTCAATAAAGTACCTCCCCGTCATCATTTCAGGGAAAAAGCTCTCTTAAGGGCACCTCTAATCATAGGTGACACCCTTAACTTACTCTCCAAATAGTATCACTTCATAAATATTTTTTCGTCTCACGAGTGTCTTTTCAGGGGGAATTGTGCCTTGATTTTTCACACGCGCTAACTGCATTTTCAAATCTTCTACTTCACTTTCAAAAGCATCGATTTGATCTTTAAATTGCAAGATGATATCTACACCAGCCAAATTCACACCCAACTCACGCGTAAGCCTCAATATCATATTGATACGATCAATATCCTTTTGCGAATAAAGCCGCATCTTTCCACTTGTTCTTGAAGGGCACACGAGTCCCTCTCTCTCATACTGTCTCAGCGTTTGTGGATGGATATCCAAGGCTTTTGCAACGACAGAAATCAAATATACTGGTTCTTCATATCCATGCATCATATATTCCTTTTTTATTTAATTGTCTCCTTGAGTAGGAGCAAAGCCCCTACTCAATTCCTCGCACTGAAGCTTCGCCCCTTAGTCTGGCAACTTCTCTTGCATCATCTTGACTAAATCTTTATCAAGTTCCTCTACCTTAGGCAACACAACATTGACGCGTATATACAAATCACCCATCTCTTTGTTTTTACGATTGATGACACCTTGCCCCTTGATACGAAGCTTTTGTCCTGACTTGATACCTGCAGGAATCTTCATCGTAATCTCCTTGTGCAAGGTAGGAATCACGACTTTAGAGCCAAATAGTGCACTCTTTAACGAGATATCTATCTCTTTGGTTAAATTATCTCCCTCCCTCACATACTCAGGCGAAGCTGCCACTTGTACCTTGATATAGAGATTTCCTACATTTGATCCATGTTGTTTCCCTTTTCCTTTGACACGCAGTTTTTCACCATTTTTTATCCCTGCAGGAATCTTGATATCAAAGGTATTACCATTGTATGAAACAGAGTGCTTTCCACCTAGTACCGCGACATTGAAAGGGATAGTGATGGAAGTCTCAACATCAAGATCTGGCTCGGCAAAGCCACCACCAAATCCGCCAGCACCACCAAAACTACCAAATCCACCACTGCCACCAAA
>CAZCUH010000015.1:0-20010 GCA_964501795.1 uncultured Sulfurospirillum sp. | reverse complement strand
TTGGTATCGGACTCAATATCGTCAAAAAGATTATTGATGAAAATGGTGTGAGCTTGGATATCATCTCTATACCCAAAAAAGGAAGTACATTTACATATAAATTTTAAACTTTTTTCATCATTTACCGATATATATTGTAACTAACACAATAAAGGTCTGTCTATGTTAAATATAAAATCAATTTCTACAAAAATCCATATCCCCTTAATTGCCTCTTTGGTAGTGAGTGTTTTAATCATTTATTACATCTCTTACTCAGGACAAGAGGGGATGAAAAAAAATGTTTATGAGGAACAAGCCAATGCATTGAAATTGGTTGCAAACAAGTCTATAGATGTCAAAAAGACGCTTGTGATGACCAATGTTTTGAGTATTGCCCAAAATAGAGATTTTTCAAGAGCCTTAGCAACAGGAGACAAGGCATTGGCGCTGAAAACGGGTCGAGCACTTCTCTCTTCTTATACAAAAAATACAGATTATCAAAATATCAAAATCCATCTTCATACGGCCGATGTAAAAAGTTTTATGCGTGTATGGAAACCTCAAAAGAATGGAGATGATTTAAGTTCATTTAGACATACAATCAATTATGTCGCCAAAACCCACAAAGCACTCTCTGCCATCGAGCTAGGAAAAGCGGGTCCAACTTTTAGAGGGCTTTCACCTCTGTTTGATGAAAATAAAAATTATGTGGGTTCTATTGAGTTTATGATGGGATTTGGAAGTAACATCAAACAAGTTAAAAAAGATACGGGTGGAGAGGTTTTGGTATTGGTAGATAAAAAATATCTCTCAATCGCTAAAAAACTCAAAACAAATCCTCGTGTGGCTAACTATGTTGTAGCACAAAATAGCAGTACCATAAATCAAGGATTTTTAAAAGATTTACAGCAGAAAAATATGTTGCAATTTGATGATTATAAAATTTCAGAGGGATATTTAATCACCAAAATTCCTCTCAAAGATTATCAAGGAAAAACCTTGGGATATGTGGTACTCGGAAAAGATATAAAACTAGTCAATGCCTTGGTTGATGAAGCTAAGAAAATTAGTATGAAGCAGTTAGGCGTGAGTGTTTTATCTGATTTCTTAGTCTTGTTGATATTAGTTGCAATTATCATGATGGTGGTCAATAAACCTTTGAATAGATTGATTTCTATGACAAAAGATTTGGGTTCTGGAGAAGCAGACTTGACAAAAAGATTAGATACTTCTTCTAACGATGAAATCGCTGAGACCAACTCTTGGATCAATAAATTTATAGAACGCATACAGCATACTATAAAAGATGCTAAAGCAACTGGCGATGCAAATTGTGAAATAACCAAAGAGTTTTCGATGATTTCCAACAATATCATGACACGGGTCTCTGAGAGTGCAGATATCATCGATGATTTGCATCAAAATGGTCAAAATATCAATGATACGATGAGTAGTTCTTTAGAAATTTCCAAAAAAGCACAAGAGACGATTGCGCAGACAAAAGAAAATCTCAATGAAACAAAAGATATTTTATTTGAGCTTACTTCTAAAGTCGAAGAGAACTCTTCAAAAGAGTTAGAACTTGCAGAAAAATTGACGCAACTCACAGCAGAAGCCAATCAAGTCAAAGGGGTTTTAACAGTGATATCTGATATCGCAGATCAAACCAATTTACTCGCACTCAATGCCGCAATCGAAGCAGCAAGGGCAGGAGAACACGGACGCGGATTTGCTGTTGTGGCTGATGAGGTGAGACAACTAGCAGAGCGCACACAAAAATCTTTGGCGGAAATCAATGCGACTATCTCGGTCATTGTACAATCTATTATCGATGCGAGTGAAGAGATGAACCAAAACTCTGAAAATACCCAAGAGTTAATAACACTCTCTGCTAAAGCTGAATCTTTTATGACAGAATCTTATGAAAAGATAGATGAAACCACACAAGCAGTGGAGGAAACATCAGCATCATCATCTACGGTCTCAACTAAGGTTGAAGAGATGCTAGTGCGTATCTCTAAGATGCATAAGCACGGAGAAGAAAATCTCCAAGAAGTGCATAAAATGGATAAAACACTACAAACATTAACAGATTCGACCAATACACTCAATGAAAAACTTTCACAGTTTAGAACATAAAAAAGCTAGGGGTATGCACCTCTAGTCAAATAAATCTTTCTTATTTATGAATAGAAATAAAATATTACATTAACTTATAGTCTTTACACAAAATTTACACTTCTTTTACTATACTTTCATCATCATTCATAAAAGGAGAATAGATGAAATTAGCAAAAAGTGTTTTGATTGTACCACTGCTGGGTATGCTCAGCTCCCTTTCACTACACGCTGCGCCAGCAGGTGTGGAGCAGCCAGATGCTACGGCTATCTTGAAAAAAGATGCGCTTAAAGCCCCTCAAGCTTACAAGATGCCTGCAAATTGTGTCAGTAGCGATAAAAAGGTGATTGCCATAGGTAAATACCTTTTTCATAACTTAAATGGTAAAAAGGCCAAAGCGCCAGCACCAGAGGGATTGGTAAAGTTTATTACAAAAAATGGTAAGAAAAAGCCAAAACAATTTGGAAATTGTGTCGCTTGTCACAATATAGAAGGTGCGGTTGGTGCAGGTAATATTGGCCCTGATTTGCATAACTATAAAAAACATTTTATAGATACAAAAGTTAGAAATGCTCAATATGTTTATCAGCAAATCGCAGATTCACGCATTCACAATAAAGACTCAAGAATGACTATCAATCTTACAACAGGTCTATTTACACCTGCAGAGGTATGTGCACTGACATCATACATCGTAAGTGAAAAAAAATAAAAACAAGTCTCGACAAAAATCGAAGCTTTAGTAGCGTGTGAATTGATGGAGGGCTTTGCTCTTCATCAAGATGACAATAAAATAAAAAGGAAGTAAAATGATAAAAAGAAGAAATTTTTTAAAAGGATTAGTCGCTACAGCACCTTTAGCAGTAGCAGCAACGCCGATGACATTGAATGCCAAAGATGCCAAACCAAAGAGTCCCAATGCCTTGGATTTAAAATCTGCATTACAAGCGATAACGAATGGAAAAGCCATCAAAGAATCGGATAAAGTGAAGTTGACTGTACCAGAAATCGCAGAAAATGGTGCTGTTGTGCCGGTAAAGATAGAAGTTGATCATCCTATGACTGAGAAAGATTATGTCAAAGCGATTCATGTCATCGCTACGGGAAATACCAATGTACGAACGGCTGATGTGATGTTGACACCACTCAATGGGAAAGGATATTTTTCCACAAGAATTAAGTTAGGAAAGAGTCAAGATGTGATGGCTTTAGTGGCACTGAGTAATGGAGAATTTTTAAAAGTACAAAAACCAGTAAAAGTGACTATCGGTGGATGTGGTTGATAAGCCCATACCCTATCATGATACGCAAATATAAAATAATATAAAAGGATAAAAAATGGGAAAAGCACTCGTAAAAGTAAAACCAAAAAAATATAAAGTAGGCGATACGGTAAAAGTAGATTTTATCGCAATTCATCCGATGGCAACAGGAATGAAAAAAAATAAAAAGACAGGTAAAATCATCCCTGCAAAATATATCAATGAAGTAGAATTTTTCTTTAATGATAAGTCATTTACAAAGATGGTGATTTGGGAGACAGTCTCAACAAATCCTTACTTCTCTGTCAAGATGAAAGTAACTGAACCTGGAAAGATAAAGGTTGTTTATAAAGACAACACGGGAGAAAGTGGCGAAAAAACGAAGAAAATAAAACCTAAAGCATAAGGAAAAGAAATGAAAAAGATAGTATTGATAGCCGCCTTGTCACTCTCGTGTGCGTTTGCGGCAGACAGTGCACAATTTTCTATGTCAAAAGCTGATAGAGCGATGTACGCAGAGATGCTAGAGAATAATCCAGCAGATATCTTTGTAGCTGATGGTGGAGAGATTTTTGACGAAGAGATTGGCGAAGGGGCACTTGCAAAGTATTTGGGTGTCAGTGAAAAAGAGTTACCAAAGTATATAGCAGGATTCCCTCGCTATGTAAAGAAAATGGATATGGTTGCAGGGCTTGATCAAGTGATGCAGGCGATTTTAGCAGCGTCTGGAAAAAAAGTGCCAAAACTCAAAAGTAAAAAGATGTTTTCGATGTTGGCCTATGTTAAGTCACTGGCAAATGATGAAAAAATAAATCTCGATGTCAATGCAGATGCGCATATCAAAGCAGCTTATGCATTGGGTGAAAAGATTTATACGACACCGCGTGGCGGTCGTGGACTAGCTTGCCTCTCTTGTCACTCAAAAGCGACAGTAGGACTAGCCTTGAGAACGCAAATCTTACCAAATCTCGGTGCAGTTAAAGCAGGAGCGACTTGGCCAGCCTATCGTATGACAAAATCTTCTCTTAGAACATTGCAAAGAAGATTTCAAGGCTGTATGAAAAATGCACTTGAAGCAGTCATTCCTATCGGTTCTAAAGAGATGGTAGCACTAGAAGTTTATGTGACCAATATGGCAAAAGATGCAGAGATTGCTATTCCCGGTCTGAAAAGATAAGGGGTAATCAATGGATATTAATAGAAGAGATTTTTTACAAATTGCAGCGGCGATGGGGCTTTTTAGCTTTGTCGGTGCGAATGATTTGATGGCTGGTGAGAAGGTCAATAAAAAATTAGCAAATATGTCATTTAAAGACATCATGGCGATTGAGCCAAAAGGAAAGGCGACGATACTGCATATCTGTGATATGCATGCCCATATCAAGCCTCTTTATTGGAGAGAGCCTTCGACCTTGATTTCAGCGCCAAACTTGGTAGGAACACCCGGATTTATCTGCGGTGATACCTTTGAGAAGTTTTATGGTATCACCCCTAATACGGTGGATCAATACTTTGATACTTGTGTGAATTTTGAAACACTAGCAAAGAAGTTTGGAAAGATGGGTGGAATATCTCATATGAAAACGATGATTGACCATGTGAAAAAAGAGAGAGGGGAAAAGAATGTTCTTTTACTTGACTCTGGAGATACATGGCAAGGAACAGCCGTAGCACTCAAAACCAAAGGTGAAGCGATTGTCGATGCGCAAAATTATCTTGGTGTAGATGTGATGGTAGGGCATTGGGAATTTACCTATGGTAAAGAGCGTGTACAAGAGCTTATCAAGATGTTAAAAGGAGAGTTTATCTCTCAAAATGTGATTGATGATGATCCTTTTTCAGATAATTTTGAAGAGCTTGTTTTCCCTCCCTACACTATCAAAGAGATTGGTGGCGCGAAGATAGGAATCATTGGGCAATCTTTTCCATTTACTTCCACGGCAAATCCTAAGAAGTTTACCCAAGGGTGGAGTTTTGGTCTGCGACATGAGAGTCTTCAAGAGTATATCAATGAACTGAGAAAAGAGAAAAAGGTAGATTGTGTTGTGGTGCTCTCTCATGATGGATTCTCAGTGGATCAAGAGTTGGCAAAGAAGATTAAAGGGGTTGATTTTATCCTGAGTGGACACACGCATGATCCTTCGCCTAAGCCTATCGTTGTCAATGATACGGTGATTTTGATTGCTGGTAGTCATGGAAAATTTATCTCTAGGTTGGATTTAGAGATAAAAAACAAGAAGGTTGTGGATTATAGTTTTAAACTTATGCCAGTTGCTTCTAACATCATCCCTGCCGATCCAAAAGGTGATGCACTTATCGCTAAATGGTATAAGCCTTATGATAAAGAGTTAAATGAAGTGTTGGGTACAACAAAAGGAACACTCTATAAAAGAGATACTTTTTATTCAACATTTGACGCACTTATCGGGCAAGCCATTCAAGCAGAGATGAAGAGTGATATCGTTTTTACCCCTGGGTATAGATGGGGAACTAGCTTGCTTCCTGGTGATAAAATCCTCAAAGACAATGTCTATGAGATGACGGCGATTACTTATCCTGAAGTCTATACTTTTGAGCTTAAAGGTGCTAAGATTGCACAATTGCTTGAAGATATCGCGGATAATGTGTTTAATGAAAATCCGCTGTATCAACAAGGTGGGGATATGAGCCGCTTGACAGGTGCTAGTTATAGTATCAAAGTTGGTGCAAAATCAGGTAAAAGGATTTCTGAATTGATGATTGGTGGTAAGCCAATCGATCTGAAGAAAACCTATAAAGTCTCTTCATGGGGTGGAAACTTGCAAAATGCAGGTGAAAACTTGGACAAGAAGAAGATACGAGCGGTGTATGAAGTGGTTTCTGATTATATTCGTGCAAAAAAAGAGATTGATATCTCTGCTACATCAAATGTAAAGATTTTAGATTATAGCTGTGGTTGCCCACAAAAGGGTGCAACTTGTAAAAATTCTTGAGGAGGAATAATTTTATGAAAAAGATAACAAAAATAGCAATAGGTGCAGCAACGGCACTTTTACTAACAACACAAGCACAGGCGGGATATTCGCTCAAAAAGAAGATTGGCAATGTCAATACAAAAATGGTACTTTTTGGATTTTCACAATTAGAAGCTAGAGGTGGCGATGGGCAAATTAGTAGTTCTCAAGATGCTTCTGTGAAGTTTGGTGCGCAACGCATAAGACTTGGTGTGAAGTATATAGCGGGTCCTTTAAGAGGAAAATTATTTTTAGATTTTAACCAAAAGCACGATAAATCCAAGGATATTGGATTACCATTGATGATAAAAGATGCTTTTGTATCTTATTATATGAGTAATGCTTTAGCGATTAAACTAGGTGCGATTAAGATGCCTCATGGTATGGGATTTACGATTCCTGGCTGGAACTTGGATGTGGTTGAGAGAGGTTTTGATAAAAAACTTGCATTAGAAAGAAATATGGGTCTTATGCTTTCTGGTCGTGCTATTGGTGGAAAAGAAGGACAAAAAGTTAATGGTCTTGAAATGGGTCATGAGAGACCTTGGGATGGTTTTGGTTATGATCTCATGATAGGAAATCAAGCGGCAAGATCTGGTGCTGTCACCAAGGCGAAGCCAGGCAATGCAAACTCTTATGCTGCTAGAGTGATGTATGATGCAGGAGAGATATTTCACACTGAACTCTCATACGCTATCTCGGAAGATGCAGGAGGAGCGGGGACTAATGATTATAAATCTCTAAACTTTGGTATTGATTCGCATTTGGGAGAGGGAAATTTGAAGTTTGAAATGTTCCGTTCTCAAGATGTCAAAGGTGTTGCTGGCTGGGATATCAATACCTACGCGTTTACAGGAACTTATTATACAACACCTACATTGGAACTTGCGCTCAAACATATACAAGGTAAAGCAAGTAAGGGTAATAAAGATACGAGTATTGGTAATACCTATGTAGGCTTTAACTATTATATCGCACCATTTGATGCCAAGATGAGCCGTGGAGCAAAGAAAAAGAGAAATGCACATAGAATCCAAGTGAACTATGTGTTGGCTTCAGGTGATACAAATGAGAAAAATAAAAAGAATGATCTCTTAAGTGCTTATACAGAAAACTCTTGGTTAGTACAGTATCAGTATAAATTTTAGAAAATTATAGATTGAGAAGACTTTTTAAGTCTTCTTGGTTTATGAAAATAGTAAGTAGAGGATAAATGCTTGTCTTCTTCCCACTATTTTGTGGATTTATGGTGATTGGTGATATATTTAAGTTATGAAAAGATCCTCCTTTAGTTGTACTTATATTGTCAATGCCATAATAATTTTACTAAAGGAGCAAAGAGATGGTAAGTATGGTTATCATGATAGCTATCATGATAGGGTTTGTCTATGCAGATACAGAGTTTGCCAAGCCAGTACCATCGATAGAACATCCAAGACAGTTTATATTTCCTATCACATCAGAAAATGAAGATGAGATTTCTCATGTGCTTTCATCTGCGAGTAATGTGATGAAATTTTATGGTCCAGAGAAGTGTGAAGTGGCGATTGTTTGTTACTCTAAAGGGATTAAAACGGTATTAAAAAAGTCTTATTTTTTTGATAAAGATATACAAAAACGGGTGCGCTCTTTGATGGCGTACGATGTAGAGTTTATCGCATGTGAAAACACAATGAAAACTTACCACATAGAGAGAAAAGAGATATTAAAAGGTGTAGAGTTTGTGACAGCGGGGATTGTAGAACTCATCGAGAGAGATAAAGCGGGTTGGACTTATATTCGTCCATAAATGTCAATAAAAATAAGGAGAAAGAGTATGATAAAAGTTATCATGATAGTGTTATTATCAGCAGGTGCATTGTTTGCTAGTGGAGATATCATCGTTTATAAAGTAGATAATGCGAAAGGTGCGATTACGCCTACTACTATCGAAAAAGCTTTGGTTAAAGCAGGGTATGCGGTACCAGTCAATAGAAATATGAACGGCCCTTTTAAAAAGCAGTTTAAAAAAACATCGTTTGATACATACAATTTGTTAATTGCCTATCATAAAAAATTGGCTACCAAGTTAGTGATAAAACATTCTAATGCAGGGATATTTGTTCCTTTCTCGGTTGCTATTTATCAAAAAAAAGGGGATAAATTTCTTCATGTAGCCTTCTTATCTGCTAAAAAACAGAGCCAAATACTGGGGTTTAAAGATGCTTTGCTTGATGAGATAGAGAAAAACAGCCGTGAGGCATTTTTACACGCGATGCCAAATGCAAAAGAAGAGAAACTCTCTTATACTTCACTCCCAACAGATAAGAAGTTGATGACTTCAATCACAGTAGAGGTAGAAGATGATGAATCAGATGATAATAAAGATGAGCTAGAGATGGTCATTGACACAGGATTGAAGCCTATTGGATTTATCAAAGCGAGTTTTAATCCTTTTGGTGTAGATTTGGATGAAGCTAAAAATGAAGATTATGAATTTTATGATGCCTATTCACTCTGTAAACTCAAAGTGATTTACAATGTTGCACAAACACATCCAGAAGCAGGGGCATTTGCACCATGTACGATGGCACTCTATCACAAGACGGGTACCAACAAAACAGTGATGGTTTTTCCAAATGTCTATAACTGGATTTCAACACTAGGTTTAAAAGATAAAAAATTGATAGATCTCTTAGAAAAAGCACAAAAAGATATCGTTGCTTTGTTAAAGAGTGCGACAGAGTAGTATCATGATAGGCGTGAGTGCCTATCATGATAAAGATTATTCTGGAGTATTGACCATCCAAGTCGAGAATGTATTGAGATAATCCCAAAAGGATTCTTTGAGCTCTTGAGGTGCGTCAATACTATTTTCAAGTGCCTCTTTGTAAGCGACAAGCCAGACGCGACGCATCATAGGTGTGATAGCAAATGGTGCGTGTCTTCCTACCATCTGTGGTGCGCCACGAGAGGCTTGAAAATATTTTGGTCCTCCAAGATATTGGATGAAAAAGTCCCCAGCGTGTTTTTTGGCTGCTGCAAATTCTGCTTCATCCTCGATAGGAAAAAGATGTTTTGCATCACTCACTTTTAAAAGCTCATAATGGGCATCGATGAGTTTTCTCATTCCCTCTTCACCTACTGTAGCATAAAATGCTGGTACTGGTCTTTTAACCTCAGCTCTTGTACCTAGTGGTACCTCTATAATCTCTGAATATCCCATATTTTCCCCTATATATTAGATTTATTTTGTATCTTCGATGCGCATGGAAAAGTCTAACCACACAGCTTTGTGTATCAAACTTCCAGAAGAGATAGCATCTATCCCTGTACTAGCATATTCCAAGATATTCTCTTGTGTGATGTTACCACTGGCTTCCAACAAGACATGTGTATAGTGGGCATCTCTATAATGCACCACTTCGCGAATCTCCTTTGGCGACATATTGTCACACATCACCAAATCCGCACCTGCTTGCATCGCTTCATGGGTGGCTTCAACGCTTTCGCACTCTACTTCAATCTTGGAAGTATAGGGAATGCGTTTTCTAGCTTGTTTAACAAAAAGTGCCAAGTCATCGATTGCTGCAAGATGTGTATCTTTGAGCATCAAACAATCATCAAGTCCTAGACGGTGATTGGTGCCACCACCACAGCGCACAGCATACTTCTCCATCACACGCAGTCCTGGTCGTGTCTTTCGCGTATCAAGTAACTTGATATCATAGTCTTTGACAAGCGCTACAAAGGCGGCTGTATTGCTAGCAATACCACTGCAGTGTTGAAGCATATTGAGAATGACTCGCTCATACATCAAGACACGATCCACGCTCCCTCGAACATAGCAGATAATGTCACCTTTTTTGATAGTGTTTCCATCATATTTTAAAAACTCTATCTCAAGATGCTCCATAAGACCAAGCTCTTTGACATAGATTTTTCCAGCTAGTATGCCATCTTCTTTGGCAATGACTTTGGCTTCTACTTGGCGTCTGTCACTGACCAATGTAAAGAGATCACCACGACCGATATCTTCAAGAATAGCTTCTCTGACTATCTCTTTAATCCTCATATCTCAAACATCCTCTCTAAGGCTATTTTCGCCCATTTAGCAACATCTGGATCGACTTGTATTTCATTGAGAATTTTATCTTCTTCTATAGATTTTAAAGTATTGTAGAGATCTTCTAGTGTAGTCTCATTCATAGTCGGACACTCTGGCTTGGTAGAAGAGAGTACATAAGTATTTTTATCTCTGAGTCGATTGACGAGATTGAACTCTGTCCCTACGGCGACTTTCTCTTCAGGGTCTAAGGCTTTGATATAGTTGATGATTTGACTCGTTGATCCGACAAAATCAGAGGCTTGACAGACTGCTGGTGGGCACTCTGGGTGGGAGATGACTTTGATACCTGGAAATTTATGTCTATAAAATTCTACATCTTCAGGTGTAAAGAGTTGATGAACCGAACAAAAGCCATTGTAGCAGATGATATCAGCCTCTTTAGGGTCTTGACCATCACCGATGACACAGGATTTTAGCCCCATCATGATAGCGATATTTTCGCCTAGACAACGATCTGGTACAAAAAGAATCTTTTTGCCCTCTTTGAGCGCTTTTTCGATAATCTTTTTGGCATTGGAAGAGGTGCAGACCATACCGCCCATTTTACCAACGCGTGCTTTGACCTCTGCAGAAGAGTTGATGTAGGTGATAGGTAAGATATCCTCTTTTTTGATACCTTGCTCTTCTAGGATTTTGACATTGTTATCAAAATGTTCGCCATCTATCATTCTTGCCATCGCGCAGCAGGCGATTTTTGGCATCAAGACGCGTTTTTGGGGAGAAAGAATCTTCACGCTCTCTCCCATAAATCCTACACCACAAAAAATCAAAAAGGGATTGTCATCATCCATCGCCATCTGTGCTAACTGTAAGCTATCACCCGATAAATCAGCCAAATCAAAGACTTCATCTTTTTGATAGAAGTGTGCTACGATAGTGACATTTAGCTGCTCTTTTAAGCGTATAATCTCTTTTTTAAGCGTCTCATTATCCATTTGAACTATCTCCTCCATATATCAGTTAATGACACTATAACAAAAAAAGCGATAAAATGAAAGAAATTTATGAAGTAAGCAAGGAAAAATGTTGGATTTTTTAACAAATACGAATGTACAATTTTATCTATTGGCATATCTAGTGGGGAGTATTCCTTTTGGTCTTATATTAGCAAAGTTTTTTGCAAAAGTGGATATCAAAAAAGCAGGTTCTGGTAATATCGGTGCGACCAATGTGCTTCGCGTGGTAAAAGAGAAAGATCCTGCTTTAGCCAAGAAGCTTTCTATTGCTACTTTGGCATTAGATGTGATTAAAGGGATAGTGGTTTTGGCTCTAGGGACATGGGCTGGTGTGCCTGAAGAGACGATGTGGGCGATTGCTGTTTTTGCTGTCATTGGTCACTGTTTTTCACTCTTTTTGCTGGGTGAGGGTGGCAAAGGCGTAGCAACGGGGCTTGGTGTACTACTCTATATGATTCCACTCTCTGCACTCATTGGTGTTGTCGTGTGGGCATTTTCTGCCAAGGTACTGAAAATATCTTCCCTCTCTTCTTTGTTAGGGTTGGTAGCGGTGGTCATCGCCTCTTTTGTACTCGAACCAGATATTGCACATTTCCCTATCGTTTTTATCGCTTTTATCATCATCTACAAACATAGTGATAATATCATGCGCTTAGTCTCTGGTCAAGAGGGAAAGCTTGCATAAATATACTATTACAATCAAAGATTTGACATTTGAGGCTATTATTGGCATCTTGCAACAAGAGCGTTTAAAAGCACAGCGTGTGGTTGTGGATGCAAAGCTTACCTATTACAAGGAAGGTAAGACATTTATCAACTATGCACAAGTGGCAAAATTGATAGAAACGCAGATGCAAAAAGCGAAATATTTTCTATTGGAAGAGGCTTTAGATGCGCTTGTTTTAGAGATAAAGAGAGAATTTACAACTATTTCAAGTATAAACTTAAAAATTTGTAAGCCAGATATTCTCGATAATTGCGAAGTTTCGGTAGAAATCTTCAAGAATTATTAAAAATTTATTAAAAAAAGATTAAAATCTCTCAAAATTATGATATACTACACAAAAATTTATAACAAAGGAAGATAATGAGAGTACTCATTGTTGAAGATGAAATTACATTAAATAGAACATTGGTTGAGGGTTTACAAGAGTTTGGTTATCAAGCGGATAGTTCAGAAAATTACAAAGATGCGGAGTATTACATAGGTATCAGAAACTATGATTTGGTATTGACTGATTGGATGTTACCAGATGGTGATGGTGTGGATTTGGTCTCAATGATTAAACAAAAAACGCCTAGAACAGCGTGTGTGGTTTTATCGGCAAAAGATGATAAAGAGAGTGAGATTAAAGCACTCAAAGTGGGAGCGGATGACTATATCAAAAAGCCATTTGATTTTGATATCTTGATTGCGCGTATTGAGGCAAGACTTCGTTTTGGTGGTACCAATGTGATTAAGATTCAAGATTTAACGATTGACCCAGATGAAGAGAAAATCACTTATAAGGGACAAGACATAGAGCTCAAAGGGAAACCGTTTGAAGTTTTAACCCATCTTGCAAGACATAGTGATCAAATCGTCTCAAAAGAACAGCTTTTAGATGCTATTTGGGAAGAGCCAGAGTTGGTGACACCAAATGTTATTGAAGTTGCCATTAACCAAATTCGACAAAAAATGGACAAACCATTAAACATATCCACCATTGAAACAGTACGACGAAGAGGTTATAGATTTTGTTTTCCAAAAAAAGCATAAAGCGAAAATTTCTCATCCAATTGGTGCTCGCATCAGCGACACTGATTGCGATATTTTCCATTGTCCTTTACAACTATATTCGTATCTCTATGTTAGATGATATCACACACAATCTACAACAAACGGCGACAGAATATATCGTGAAAAATAAGCAAAAAGCGCTTTTTTCAAAAAAAGATAGTACGCTGGATCAATATGGACAAGATAAAATCTCTGTGGTGATTCGTGTTGATAAAAAACCTGGAATTTCATATGAACAGTATAGTAAAGGCGATAGAGACTACTTGACTATCTATCATCCTTATAATGAAGCTAGATCTTCCTATCTAAAGATAGAACGGGATATTACAGGAACGAAGACACTCTTAAAAAAGATACTCTCAAGTATCATCTTTATCTCATTCTTGGCACTGTTTTTGATTCTTGCGTATGCGATGTTTCTCTCAGAGACTTTGCTCTATCCAGTCAAACAAATCACTAGAAAATTGGCACGAATGAATGAAAACTTTTTGGAACAAATAGAGATAGACTCTTTGCCCGATGAATTTATCCCGCTTGGGGAGAGTGTCAACAAATTGATAGATAGAATTCAAAATTTTGTGAAGTATCAAAAAGAGCTTTTTATTGGTACCGCACATGAACTCAAAACACCACTAGCGGTGATGAAGACAAAAAATGAAGTCACGCTGATTAAAGATCGAGATAGTGATAAATATAAAGAGACATTAAAAATTAATAATAGCACTATTGATGAGATGAACAAGATGATTTCTAGTATCTTAGAAGTGGGTCGTCAGGAGGGTGCACAGTTTGAAAAACCTGTGGAGATAGATTTGGTACAGTTTTTGAAAGATAAATCTAAAGATTTTAATCTCCTTGCAAAAGGTGTCAAGAAAACGATAGAAGTTGATTTTGAGCCTGAAAAATACTGTATCATCTCGCAGCCTACACTCTTAACACATATCTTACAAAACTTTGTGCAAAATGCTATCAAGTTCACACCAGAGGGTGGGACTATCAAGATAAAAAGTCGCCTTGAGGGTGATGACTTTAAGATTGAAGTGATTGATGATGGTGTAGGTATTGATGAGAGCCAAGATCTTTTTGCTCCATTTAAACGAACTGGCGATCAAAGTGGTGCTGGCTTAGGACTATTTTTGGCAAAAGGTGCTGCGGATGCTATTGGGGCAACGCTTTCTTTGAAAAATAGAAAAGATGCTAAGGGTGCTATAGCCACAGTAGTATTGAATTCTAAAAATTACTGTCCATTAGATGACGACTTAGATGAGGGAAGACCTTCACTCTTTGGTGCATTTAGAAGAGGTTAAGTATCTCTATCATGATAGAGTAGTATTGATATGGCACTCATTATACTAGAAGATTGTATTGCATGTGATGCTTGTGTCCCTCCTTGTCCTACACATTCAATCGTTGCAGATGATCCCATTTATCTGATCAATCCTGATACTTGTACAGAATGCGTAGGATTTGCACAAACGCCTACTTGTGTTGAAGCCTGTCCTGTTGACTGTATCATTGTGGATAGTAAGCATATTGAAAGTCAAGAGGCACTGTTAGAAAAATTTAAAAAATTACAAGAGAATTAATGGCAAAACGAACAGCGATTATCGATATTGGTTCAAATTCACTCTCCTTAGTGGTCTATGAAAAAAGCTCTCGTTATGCTTTTCATTTGATAGAAAAAGTACGCGCACGCGTGCGGATAGGGGAGGGTGCTTATGAGAGAGATGGATACCTACAAGATGCTGCAATGGATAAGGCATATGGTGCCTTAAAAGATTTTTTATCGGTAGCAGAGAGTCTAAAATGTAGAAAAATTCTCTGTGTCGCTACCTCGGCATTGCGCGATGCCCCCAATAAAAAAGTTTTTTTAAAACGGGTAAGAGAGCAGTTAAAACTCAATATTAAAATTATTGATGGTAAGCAAGAGGCATATTTTGGTGCGGTCGCAGCGATGAATCTACTAGAACCATTACAGTGTTTTACGACGATAGATATTGGTGGTGGTTCAACAGAACTTGCCAAAGTAGAAAATGGAAAAATTGTTGCCACACGCTCACTAGATTTAGGCACGGTACGCTTAAAAGAGCTCTTTTTTGATAAGGGACTTGATCAAGGGCATATAGAGGAGTATCTCTCTAAGATGTTAGCTGAGGTGCCTGATATATTTAAATCTGTGACAATTGTGGGGATTGGGGGTACTATCCGTTCTCTTAGCAATACTATCATGATAAAAGAGAAATATCCTATTAGCAGTTTGCACGGTTTTGATTATCGTGTCAAAGATTATGTTGATTTGATTGCGCGTATCCCAACGATGGATACAAAGGCGTTAAAGAAGCTTGAATTTCCAGCGACTAGGCTAGATACCATTAGCGAGGGTGTAGCTATATTTTATGCACTCTTGCAGCACCTCGAGGCGGAAGTGGTGATAGCAAGTAAAGCTGGGGTGAGAGAGGGGGTGTATCTACGGGATATATTGAGAAATTCAAATGATAAATTTCCTCATAATTTTAATGTCAGTATCAAGAGTCTCATCGATAGATATGCACTCAATGAAAAAAACTGTGCGTATGTACAGCGTGTTGCTCTAGCACTTTTTGATGAGTTAGAAGATAAACATCATATTCCTAGCGCCTATAGAGAAGTGCTAGGTTTTTCGGCAAAGCTCTCTCCCATTGCAAAAGTCTTTAATATCTACTCAAATAGTAGTAATAGTTTTTACTCCTTACTTGAAAATCTTAACTTTACTTTTTCGCATGAGAAGAAACTTTTGCTTGCGTTGTTATTAAAACTCTCATCCAAGGAGAAACAGCGCCATCGTGATTACAAAAAATATGCGATACTTTTACCTGAAGTGGAAGTGTTGGAGTGGCTCTATTTTATACTGAATCTCTCCATCTGTATTAATAGCAATAAAAAAATTCAAAAACTTAATATATCAGTAGAAAAAAAGACTATCATGATAGCTATGAATGAGAAGAGTTATCTTTGTGAAGAGTGTATAGAAAAGCTACAGGTACCAGCGGGGATGAAAATCCAATTGTGAAAGTAGAGGGTAAAACGCAGAGCGTTTTACCCTTTTTATTGGAGATGACCTAAAATTTTCTACCCAAGTTAAATTCAACTTTGTTGAGTCTATCGCCTACTTTATCATCTAAAGGTTTCGCATAAAAGATTTGAAGTGGTACACCTAAAGGTGATTTTGGCCACTCCATTCCTATACCAATAGAAGATCGATGGATTTGACTCCAATCATCCTCTCCCGTTGTTCCATAATCATAAAATGCTACAGCACGAAGTTGCATCGATTCAACCAGTGGGATACTGATTTCAGCAGAAGCAGTTGCCATCTTTTTGGCACCTAGGAGATTGCCACTAGCATCTTTGGGTGAAAGATCTGCATATTTAAATCCTCTTACCGTACCGATACCACCCATATAGAGTTTTTCATTTAGCGGGAGTGTTCCTCTGTTATCGATGATGCTTGCACGCCCTTTGATTCTAAAAATCAAATCATAATCAATGATATCTTCCATGCCATAGTAGTATTTTGCACTCAGGGTATTACTTAAAAACTTGGTATCTCCACCTGCGCCAGCGTACTCTGTACTGAGTCCGATACTGACACCATGTCTTGGGATATAGTAGTCATCGGTATTGTTGTAGCTGATGCTTGGGATAAATGAACTTTTTGTATAGTGCCCCTCTTGATAATAGACATTATTTTTCAAACTGTCAGCTACATCAGTGAGTTCTGAATCGACATATTGATAGCCTAGTGCTACATGAAGATATCGACCTATTTTTCGACCAAGAGAGAGCATACCACCTAGTGATTTTTCTTTATAGTTGATATAGTCATAATCTTTTTTATAGATATTACCACTTAGGCTATAGAGTGAATCAAAAAGTCTAGGATTATTAAAATTGATACTGCCTTTGAGTGTCTTTTCAGAGTAGTCGATATTGGTTCCTAACTCTATCCCTGACCCTAAAAAGTTTCTATCTGAGATACCAGCATTGACACCAAATCCATCATAAGAACCATAAGAGACACCACCCATGACGCTACCTGTACCCGCTTCATCTACCTTGACTAGCAAATCCATAGCAGTTGGTGATATTTGATGAGGTTGGATTTGTACATCATTAAAATATCCTGTTCGTCTCAGTGCATTGAGTGAATCGCTCAAGTCAGTTTGGGAGAAGTTTTCTCCTTCAGAGAGATAGAGTTCACGCCTGATAACACTATCTTTGGTTCTAGCATTACCGGCAATAGTGATGTTATGAACTGTGACTTTGGCATTGGGCTTGACGCGATAGGTGATACTGACTATATGCTTTGCCTTATCTTGCTTTACATCTGGGATGACATTGGCAAACGCATACCCTTTATCTGAGAGTGCTTTGCGTATCGCGCTTATGTCATGTCGGAGTTTTTTGACATTAAACACTTTGCCTGGTTTGACTTTAAACGCTTCTTTGAGTTTTTTTGCATTGGCAATATCTGAATCAACATCAATGGCTACTTCACCTACTGTATAAGGTTCACCCTCATCAACCTTATAGGTCAACTCAGCTGTATAGTCGGAAAAATTAGTCCTTAGATAAGGGGGTGAAACTTTGGCATCTAAAAAGCCATGTTCTAGATAGAACTCTTTGATACGCTCCGCATCAAGTTTGAGTTGATCTGCTTTGAGTTTACCCTCGCTTCTGCCAAAAAACCATCCTGCAAATTGTGCTTCTTTGTTGGCAATCACATTTTTGATGTCATCATAGCTAAAGTGGGTGGCACCTAATAAATTGACTTTTTTAATGGTTACTTGTTCCCCTTTGTTGACAGTGATATTAGTTTGCACACTACCAGGATTAAGATTGCTATCTTTGACTTCGACAACAGAGTCAAAATAGCCTTGGGATTCTAACTTTTTCTTGATGTTTTTCTTAATTTTCTTTGCTTTTTGTGCATCAAAGATATCTCCTTTGTGGACACCAGCACCTTCCAAGATTTCATCTTTTTTATCTTGGGAATATCCTGTTAGATTCACGCGTGAGATGATAGGTTTCTCTTTGACATGATAACGAAGTATCCCATGGTCTTCATCTACCCAAATATCTTCAAAATATTTTTGCGCATAGAGCTTTTTGATACTGGCATCTACTTGCATTTCATTGAGTTGATCACCAGTTTTGATACCAATAATCTCTTTTGCAATTTCAGGTGAGATATGAACCAAGCCATCAAATTGTATATCTTTAATCTGTTTTGCTTCCGCGCCTACAAGTAGCATAGAGAAAACTATCAAGATTTTTTTCATAAAATTAACCTTATGTTTTATTTTAATAAGATAATATAATAGCATATTTGTCTTATGAAAAGTAAATGAGTTCTCTGAATCATTTATTCCATCTCAAACGGCTTCACGCTGGGTACCCCAAAATTTCGTAGAAATTTTGACCCTTGCGTTGCAGGGGTTGTTCGATGAAATAAATAATTCAGAGAATTTAAATGAAAGAAGTTTTAAATGAGAGTTGCAATCGTTGGTTTGGGATTAATGGGTGGTTCCTTTGGACTTTCCCTAAAAAAGAGTATGCGTGAGATAACGATTATGGGGTTTGATCACAATGAAAATCACTGCAAAGAAGCGCTAAAATATGCTTTGGTAGATGAGATAGTAACTTTTGAAGAAGTCAAACGAGCGGATTTAATCATACTCGCTATTCCTGTGGAAGGCGTCATTGCTTCCTTGGAGAATTTGACAGATATTTCCAAGCATACTACTATTATCGATTTGGGAAGCACAAAAGCCAAAATAGTTGAAAACACACCAGCACCAATACGAAAAAATTTAGTAGCAGCACATCCTATGGCAGGGAAAGAGAAGTTTGGTCCTAGCGCTGCCTGTGATGATTTGTATGAAGGACAGACAGTTGTTTTGTGTGATACAAAGCATAGTGGAGAGAGACAGTTAGCACTGGCAATCAAGGTCTTTGAAGCTTTAAAAATGGATATCGTTTATATGGAAGATGCCAAAGAACATGATTTACATGCTGCATATATCTCTCATTTGCCTCATGCTATTTCTTATGCTTTGGCAAATTCAGTTTTAAAACAAGAAGATCCTAAAAGTATTTTAGCACTAGCAGCAGGTGGATTTCGTGATATGAGTCGTATCGCAAAATCATCACCGCAGATGTGGAGTGATATCTTTAAACAAAATAGCGACAACCTTTTACGCACTATTGGTGATTTTGAAAAAGAGCTTGCTTTGGCTAAAACGATGATAGAAGAAGAGCAGTGGAGTGATTTAGAGGCGTGGATGCAAGATGCAACCACGCTTCATAAGATTTTATAAATGGCTATCATGATAAGAAAGTTTTCTTTATACGGATGCTTTGATGAACTCATTGATATCTTTTTCAGGAATGGCTTCTGAAAAGAGATATCCTTGCATCAGATGGCAGCCTTTCTCTTTGAGAAATGCGACCTGTTCTTGTGTCTCAACACCCTCAGCCACGATATCAAGGCTTAACTGTTTGGCTAAAGTGATAATCATCTCCGTGATGACCATATCATCTTCGTCATTTGGTATATCATCAATAAATGATTTATCGATTTTAAGCTTAGAAATAGAGAGTTTTTTCAAACGAGCAAGAGAAGAATATCCCGTACCAAAATCATCAATAGCTGTACTGATGCCAAACTCTTTTAAATTTTTTATCACTTTTTCGACTTGTTCAATATTTTCCATCAAAAAGCTCTCTGTCACTTCAAGCTCCAATAGTGTAGGATCGATGCCACTCTCT
>CAZCUH010000014.1:5661-20807 GCA_964501795.1 uncultured Sulfurospirillum sp. | reverse complement strand
CTATCATGATAGCATTAACCACACTTATGCTAAAATATCCTTATGCACTTTATATTTGATGATGAAACACTCGACTCCATTCGCACTGTTGGCTTGGTAATCCGCCCAGATTCTAAACATCTATTACCCTACTACCATACACTCAAAGCCGCCCTTGAGAAGTACCATGTCACCTTGCTAATCGCAGAAAATTCTGCCAAGATGATTGGCGTAGAAGGGGGCTTGCCACGAGAAGAGATGTTTGAAAAAAGCGATATGCTTGTCGCTTTTGGTGGTGATGGTACCCTGCTCTCTTTGAGTCGTCGCTCCTATCATCATGATAAGCCTATTCTAGGTATCAATGCAGGTAATCTAGGCTTTTTGACCGATATCCAACTCGATGAGATAGAGAGCTTTATCGACAAAATATTTGCGGGAGAGTACCGTATAGATCACCGTATGGTTTTAGAAGTCGAGCTTCTTTCTGCTACGGGTACAAAAAATCTCATCGCCTTTAATGATGTCGTGCTCTCTCGCCCTTCTATTGAGGGGATGATCAATGTCGATGCTTATGTCACAAGCCCTGATGCTGGCATGAATCAAAAACATCTCAATCGTTATCGTGGTGATGGACTCATCATCTCTACGCCAACAGGTTCGACTGCCTACAATCTCTCAGCCGGTGGACCTATTGTTTTTCCACTTACAGAAGCGTTGATTTTGACACCTATCTGTCCGCACTCTCTTACAGAACGCCCTATGGTTTTACCTGCTGATTTTGAGATAGCATTCAAGAGTGAAGATGAAACCATCATCGTGGTCGATGGGCAAGATATCTACAATCTCAAATTTTTTGACGCTATCAAGATTAAGATCGCCTCTCGCTCAGTGCGAATGATTCACAGAGTGGAGCGAAACTACTTTGATGTCCTCAAACAAAAACTACACTGGGGAAGTTAAGTGATAGAACGATTTTATCTCAAAAATCATCTCTCATTTAAAGAGGTTGATTTAGAATTTGACAAAAACTTAGTGATTTTTACAGGGCCTTCAGGTGCGGGTAAATCGATACTGATGGAGTCTATCTTGGCACTCTTTGGGCTTAAAGAGTCTGATGCCAAAAGCATAGAGGCCACACTGAGTGACGATATAGACTTTCAAGATAGTGGCATCCAAGCCGACAGCCCCAATATCTTTAAATTTACCAAAGAAAAATCCGCCCGCTACTTTATCAACAAACAACAAATCAGCAAAAAAAATATCAAACATCTCTCAAGCAGCTTTATCAACTATCTCACATTACGCGAATTTAGCGAATTTGAAAATGACAATCTTCTCATTCTCTTAGATACCATCGCGACTGAAAATGATGCCTATCATGATACGCTTTTGCGTGATTTTAAAATCCAGTACAAAACCTTTTTGGAAACCAAGCACACACTCAAAGATTTAGAGGAGCAAGAGAAGCAGATTGAAGAGCTCAAAGAATTTGCCCGCTTTGAAATCCAAAAGATTGAAGAGATCAATCCCAACCCAGATGAGTATGAATCTCTTATGACACAAAAAAAGGAGCTCTCTAAAAAAGAGAAGATTGAGGAGGCACTCAATGTCGCCATGGGGATATTTGAGTATGAGGGTAAAGTCAATGATATTTTGACACTTCTTGAAGCGCCAAATGAAACCTTTAACGATGCGATGAATGAACTCAAAATCACCCTTGAAAATGCCCATGATAGGCTCTCGGCACTCGATGGACTTGATATAGAAGAGATGCTTGATAGACTCGAAAAGCTCTCCTCTTTAAAGACAAAATATGGCTCTATTGAAGAGAGTTTAGCTTATCTTGAAAAGAAAAAGGCGCAACTAGCGCATTATGAGAATATAAGCTTTGAAAAATCCAATATCCAAAAAGAGCTCAAGCGTTTGCAGTTGCAAGTCGATGAACTTGCACAAGCACTTTCAAAAGGACGACAAGAAGCCTTAAAAACCCTCAAAAATCGTGTGGCATATTATCTAGAACGCTTGCATCTACAAGCACTAGATTTTCACTTCACACAAGATACGCTACATGCACTAGGGCAAGATTATATCACAGTCTCACTCCATGAAACACCCCTTGAGAAGGTCTCTTCGGGAGAGCTAAACCGCATCCGACTCGCCCAACTAGCCGCAGCAAGTGAATTTATCCAAGAAGAGGGAGGAATCCTCATCCTAGATGAGATTGATGCCAATCTCAGTGGTAAAGAGTCCATGAGTATTGCACTTGTTCTTGAGCTACTCTCCAAGCAGTATCAAATTTTTGCCATTTCCCATCAACCGCAGCTCTCTTCAAAAGCCGATATGCACTTTTTAGTCCACAAAGAAAAGGGTGAGAGTCAGGTAAAGTTGCTCAATAAAACAGAACGCATAGAGGAATTGGCACGCATGATTTCAGGTGACAGCATCACCCCCGAAGCACGAAAATTTGCTACAAGCCTCTTATCATGATAGTTGAAAAATAGGAATCAAAGATTTTCGTGATGTCACCTTGTGCAATGCCTCCTGCATTATCCTCTATCTCAATAATAACGCTTTTTCTTCTACATAGGTGCCTATCATGATAAGGGGATATCCATCCTTTTTAAGTCCTTTCCACTCCCAAGTGTACTCACCTTTCTTGATTAATGCTCTTTGAACATAGCGTGCGCTTTTTAAAGATTTTTCACCATTTGCCTGCATTGTAGGTGAAAACTACAAGATATAATGACCTAATATAGGAGATAGCATCTATCTTCTCTTTTAAACTAAAATCTAACTCCTTAGAAAAAGCCTCTAAGCTTTTAAATTGGTTTTATAGAAAAGTATTGCCGTTAAAAGAGAAATAATAAGAAAAAAACTAGATTGATAAAAAGTACAAGTTATTCCAATATTCAAAATCTTTGCAAAGGTAGTAAAAATAGGGTATAATAAGAAGAAAAAAATAAAGGATTCATCATGGCAAAAGTTGTAAAAGTAATTGAAGTTTTAGCACAATCAGATAAGAGTTGGGAAGATGCAGCACAAAGTGCAATCTCAGAGGCAGCAAAATCCATCAAAAATATCAAGTCTATCTACATCCAAGACAAGAGTGCAAAAGTGGTCAATAACAAAATCACAAAGTATAGAATCACTGCAAAAATCTCTTTTGTGATAGAGTAGCCACCATTCCCTTTTTATAAGGGATTGGCTAAACTTAATCTCTCTTGGCTATAATGATTATATGAAAATACTCTTTTTATATACAAAGTTTGATAGTGCTCTTAAAGAGAGGATTAGACTTTTAAAAGCACACAATGCTGAAGTCTCAGCACTCTCATTACTAGAATACAAACTGATAGAAGATGCTCAAACAACCCAGCTAGAGCCTGTTAGTAAATTGGAATTTTTAGAAAAATATAGCCCCAAACTCAGAGTTCTCAATCGTATCTTTAAACGCAAATCCCTACTCTCTTCACTTGATGATTATGATATCATTGACCTCTACAAGTGTGAAAAATCAGCGCTTTTTATCGTCGATGAAATCCGTGAAAAATGTTACGATTTTTTTGTCACCATTTCACCAGAAGAGTCAAAACCCAATCTACTCATCACACAATTTTATCAATACCTCTACAATAAGGCACGATTTTTAATTTTTAACACTAGTGCTAGCAAAGAAAATTTTGCCTATCAGCATGAAGAGAAGAGTCGCCTCATTTATGATGGAGTACCCCTACTTGATGCCATAGATCAGATCTCACAAGAAGCAATTTTTAAAGCTTCCCATACCATGGGGCTTGATTTGGATAAAGATATCATCTATTGTGATATGAGTGGCACCCTTGAAACACAGATGTGTTTGATTGATGATTTGATGACACTACCTATCCATAGGTTGCGACAAAGTACCTTCATCTTTCATCTCAATGCCCATACCTTAGAAGAGAGAAAAGCACTCAAAGCCCATCTTGCAGGAAAAAACTTTGACTATCTGCTCATTGAAGCGCTACTCACTGCAAAACAGATTGCCCTCTTATTTAGTATCGCAGATACATCACTCATTCTCTCCAACTCCCCTGCACTCATCGTCTCACTTTATAGTAAAAATCTCACCTATCTCTATGGTGATATCATGATAGATGCACGCATGACAAGAGAGAAACTCTTTATCGAAAACTTTGAAGCTTTTAAAGAACAGCATGAACAAAACAGCGCTATCACAGATGATTTACTTGAAAAAAACAGAGAGAAAATCGCAGCCTATTTTACACCTGATGCAAGCATCAATAGCTATATAGAGGTCATAAGAGAAGTATGATTATCGATACCCATTGCCATCTCAATGACAAACAATATATAGAAGATTTGGATGAAGTTTTAGCCCGTTCAAAAGCAAACCATGTCATCGCGACAATCATCCCAGGTGCGGATCCTAGAGAGTTACCTCGAGCGGTTGAACTTTGTGAAAAACATCCAGAACTCTATTTTGCTGTGGGCGTGCATCCCTATGATAAAGCACTCTATGATGAAGCGCTCCTACTCAAATATGCTTCGCATCCCAAATGTGTTGCGGTGGGAGAGTGTGGCTTGGACTATTTTCGTCTGCCAAAAGATGAAGAAGAAAAGAAGCGTGAAAAAGAGGAGCAAAAAGCGGTTTTTATCGCACAAATAGAACTTGCCAAAAAACTCAATAAACCGCTCATCGTCCATATTCGAGAAGCCTCTGCGGATAGTAAGGCTATCATGATAGCACATGAAGTTGCTAAAGTAGGTGGTATCTTACACTGTTTTAATGCTAGTGAAATACTTCTAGAGTTAGCAGCGCATAATTTTTACTTTGGGATTGGAGGGGTGGTGACTTTCAAAAATGCCAAAAAATTGGTAGAGATTCTCCCTCACATCCCAAAAGAGAAACTCTTGATAGAGACTGATGGTCCCTATCTCACCCCACATCCCCATCGTGGAACACGCAATGAACCTTACTATACCACACTCATTGCTGCTAAAATGGCAGAAATATTAGAGATACCACAAGATGCACTAGAAAAGCGTCTATTAGAAAATACTAATAGACTTTTTAAAGATAAATTTAAGTTTATTTGATATACTTAAATAAAAAAGGTTTCCTATACTAGTTAAGCTATTACTACTCTTTACTGTTATCAATCCCTTTCTGTATGCCTTTGACTTTCAGCATGTGGCATCTAGTTTTGATGAAAAAGAGGAGATTGCTATTTTAAAGTCTCTTGACATTGATGCAGCCTTTATTGGCGATGCTCCCTATGAAAATATGAAAACAGAGATTGATAAAACAGATGTACTCTACTTTGCAAAAACACTCAAAAGTGGGCAAGTTATCATCGAAACACTCAAAAGCATGATAGACAAAAGTGATGTCCCAGATACCTTTCTCTACATGGCAATGGTGGAATCAAAATTTCTCACTACCGCCAAATCTAAAAAATCAGCCGCAGGTCTTTGGCAACTCATGCCTCGTACTGCCAAACATCTCAAACTCACTATCAACAGTAAAATAGATGAGAGACTCGATCCCATCAAGTCCACACAAGTTGCTATCCAATACTTACAATATCTCCACAAGCGCTTTGGCAAGTGGTATCTTGTTGCCTTTGCTTACAATGCTGGAGAGACGAGATTGGCAAATGCCATCAAAAAAGCTGGCACAGATAACATTTTTGTACTCCTTGATCCTGAAAAATCGTATCTACCCAAAGAGACAAAACGCTATCTGCGAAAACTCATCATCAGCTCTTTACTTGCACACTCCGATGCCATCCTAAGCGCTGTAGAAAAAATGCAAAAAGAGCGTAACAACACAAAACTAAAAACGATCAATGTCAAAGAGGGAACATCCCTTAAAAAGATTGCTCACTCTTATCATATCCCTATCAAAATCCTCAAAAAGTACAACGCCCATATCTTAAAAGGCATCACACCCAAAGGCAAGAAGAAGTACTGTATCTATATCCCTGAGGATAAGGTCAATCGCGAAAAATCCATCTGTAGTACCAACAAAAATATCTTTACTTACACAGTCAAAGATGGAGATACCCTTTTTCTCATCTCTAAACGCTTTAACAATAAAATATCTGCTATTAAAAATCTCAATAAAGAGATTTCTAAAACACTCTTAGTAGGTGAAAAGATAGCCCTTATCGGCAAGATGAAAGAAGATATCAAAGTTAAAAATATCAAATTTACCCCCAAAGAAGAGACAACAAGAGTTACCTTTGGTGGCATGGAGAGACCGCTACAGGCAAAGCAGTTAAAAAGAGAGAAAAAAAGTGTTAAAAAAGATGTAAATTATGACAACAATAAGTCAAAAATAACTAAGATACACCATAAGCAACCGAAAGTAAAAAAAATCAAAGAAGAGACTTTTCGCTATACGGTACAAAAGGGAGATACCCCTTTTAGTGTGAGTCTAAAGTTTAACAATCGTATTGCCACGCTCAAGCGTCTCAATGGAAAACTCCCTTCACGATTAAAAGTAGGTAGCCAACTTATCATCAAAAGGTAATATGTGAAATCAATCATTCTCTTTGCTAGTAGTTTAACCATCGCTGTGTTCTTTAACGCCTGTGCCCTTTATAACCCTTTTATCCCGCACGGTACACAAGAGGTCATCTATGATGAAAGCCCCTCTACTTCTTGTGAACCTATCAAGACAAAAGCGATGTATCGGGCTACGATGAAACCTTATACCGTTGATGGTGTGCGATACTGTCCCATTGTGCCACAAATTGGACAAACATTTCAAGGTATCGCTTCATGGTATGGACCCAATTTCCACGGCAATCAAACTTCAAATGGTGAATATTATGACATGCATGCGGCCACAGCGGCACATAAAACACTACCTATCAATACCCTCTTACAAGTTACCAACTTAGAAAATGGTCTAAGCACCATCGTCAGAGTCAATGACCGCGGGCCCTTTGTCAAAAATCGTATCATCGATCTCTCTTATCAAGCTGCCCTTGATATTGGTATGATTAAAAAAGGTACCGCAAAAGTAAAATTAGAGGTGATTGATTTTGATCGAAGTGCTTCTCCATACAAGCATAAAGAGCATGTCACTCCAAAAGAAGAGGTAATCACGCCCATGAGTGAGGCGGAAGTGCAGCAAAATGACAAGCACACTTTTGTTTACAAAGTACAAATTGTCTCAACACAAAACCAACAAAAAGCAAAAGAACTCCTCAAAAAGTATGCTATAATAGATGGAAAATATAAAGCAAGTTTAAAAACAAAAACATTTTGGCAACGCACCTACTATAAAGTACTCATTGGCGATTTTCAAAGCGCAGATGAAGCACAAAATTTTATAGCTGACCACTATTTTGATGGTGCATTTGTCGTGAAGGATTAAAACAATGACAGCATTAAAAAGAGATACCAAAGAGACACAGATTTCCTTAAGCCTAGAACTCTATGGTGAAGGAAAAAGCCAGATTCAAACGGGTATAGGCTTTTTTGACCATATGTTAGAATCATTTAGCAAACATGGTCTTCTCGATTTGACACTACAGTGTGAGGGTGATATCCATGTCGATTTTCACCATAGCGTAGAAGATGTGGGCATACTCATCGGTCAAGCATTGAAAAAAGAGATTTTTCCTATCGAAAATGTAGAACGATTTGGGGAAGCAACAGTCGTCATGGATGAAGCAGCAGTCACTTGTGCACTTGATTTGAGTAACCGTCCTTTTTTACATTATGAGGTAGAGGTGCGCGAAAAAGTGGGAGAATTTGATGTCGAGTTAGTCGAAGAATTTTTTAGAGCACTCTGTTTCAATGCAGGACTTACCACACATATCGTCTGTCTGCGAGGTAAAAATAAGCACCATATCATAGAAGCCACATTTAAGTCCTTTGCTGTAGCTCTTAGGCGTGCTGTTGTAGAAAATAGACGCGTTGGGGTTCCAAGTACCAAGGGTATTTTGTGATAGAACTACTCGTTCTTGATGTAGATGGTTGTCTCACCGATGGTGGTATCACCTATAGTGAAAATGGTGATGAATTGAAAACATTTTCTGTCAAAGATGGATTGGCAATCGCCACATGGATCAAGATGGGAAAAAAAGTTGCCATCATTACAGGTCGCAACTCCACAATCGTCGAGCGTCGTGCTAAAGAGCTACAAGTCTCCTACCTCTATCAAGGTGTGAGCGATAAAAAACGCACACTTGACACCATTTTAAAAGATTGTAAGCTCTCTTATGAAAATGTCGCTGCTATTGGTGATGATCTCAATGACTATCAGATGCTCTCATCTGCTAAACTCTCCTTTACCCCCAACAATGGCGTCAAAGTTATCCAAGAGTTAGTCGATATCATCTTAGAGAAAAGAGGTGGGGATGGTGCCATACGAGAGATGATTGAAATCATTCTTAAAAAAGAGGGACTCACCCAGAGGTTTTTAGAGCAGTGGGTTTAAAGATATTTACGATTATCCTCATTCTTTTCATCGCAGAGATTACTTTTCTCTCTACCAAAGAGCCAAAATCACTACAAAGGGCTAAAAAAGATATCAATTTCTCCACCATTACCTTTACCTCTCTCCAAGGGGTGCATATCGATAGCCATGGTATATCTGACCATATTGCAGCAAGCAAAGCGCTAAAATTTAAAACCCATGATGAACTTTATGATTTAAACGCTAGTTTTCAACAACAAGGTATCACCCATCAGCTACACGCTAAAAAAGCGCGTTTTGAAAACAACAATCTCACACTACAAGAGGATGTAAAATATGAAAATAATCAAAGTATGCAGATAAAAAGCAGAGAATTAGAGTATAATACCAAAACAAAAATAGTCAAAAGCACTTCACCGTTTACGCTCACATCCAAACAAGGTATCATGATAGGAGAGCGTTTTGAGTATGATATGGCAAAAAAGAGCCTAAAAGGAGAGAAGATGCACTATACTTTTGAGGATAAAGAAAAATGAAACTTTTAATGATTATACTCTCTTTCATCACCTTGCTACGGGCCCAACAGGTGCAGATTAGTGCGGATCATTTGGAAGCAGATGAAAATAAAATGCGCTCTATTTTAACAGGTCATGTCTTTATCAAAAAAGGCTCTGATGAGATACACACAGAAAAACTCACAGTCTATTTTGATAAAAAAAATAGACCGACAAAATATCTAGCCACTGGCAATATCACATTTCAAATCCACACCAATAACCAAAGCTTTGAAGGACATGCTCACAAACTCTTGTACAATCCAGATACAAAAATCTATGCCATTTCAGGTGATGCCTTTATCTATGATAAAAAGCTCAATAGAAAGCTCTATGGTGAGTCTATCATGATAGATAGACGCAGTGGAAAATCAACGATCAATGGTTCACCATCACAACCTGTTAAATTTATCTTTGAAGTGAAAGAACACTAATGCCAAGACTCATAGACGCCAAATTTATTACTTCAGCTCCTGATATCTCCCTTGCTCTGCCTGCTGACATGAGTGAGATAGCCATCATGGGTCGTAGTAATGTCGGTAAAAGCTCCTTCATCAACTCACTGACAAATCGTAAAAATTTAGCCAAAAGCTCTTCTACACCAGGGAAAACAAGACTCATCAACTTCTTTGATATCACTTATCAATGTGCGGAAAATCGTATGTTGGCGAGATTGGTCGATTTACCAGGTTTTGGCTATGCACGCGTCTCAAAAACAGAAAAACAAGCTTGGCAAAAAAGTCTCAATATCTTTATCAAAGATAGAAGTTCCATTCGTATTTTTATCCATCTCTTAGATGCGAGACATCCCCATATGCCAATCGATCAAGATGTGAGGGAGTATCTAGCGCATATCAAACGCCCAGATCAAGAGATCATCGAAATCTTTACCAAGAGTGATAAACTCAAACAGAAAGATTTGGCAAAACTAAGAAAAGATTATCCTGATTCTCTGCTAGTTTCAAATCTCAACAAAAGAGGTATCGAAAAAGCCAATGCCTTTATCTTTGAAAAACTTTTTGGGACAAAGTGCTCATGAGTATCCGCTATACTAAAGCCAAGTTAAGCGACATCAAAGCGATGCAAGCGATGGTCTTACCCGAGGTAATGTCTGGGGTCATACTCTTTCGTAGTGATGATGAGATCGCGACCAATATCCGTTCTTATACTTTGGCACTTGATGGGGATAAAGTGATAGGGTTTGTTGCCCTGCATATTCATGCGCCCAATTTAGCAGAAGTCAGAAGCCTTATCGTAGATAGCCACTATCGTGGACAAAAGATAGGAGCGACCTTGGTTCAAGAGACGATTAAGGAGGCAAAAGAGTTAGAGATTCAACAACTCTTTACCCTCACCTACCAAAAAGATTTTTTTGAGAAACTTCACTTTAGAGAGATCCCAAAAGAGTCTCTCCCTGAACACAAAATATGGGCAGATTGCGTCAAATGCAAACATTTTCCAATATGCGACGAAATAGCACTTATCATAGAGCCATAACCCCCTACATACTCTTTGTAGTGGCGATTATCTATGAATCTTTAGCATCGATGACACTCTTTTTAAGCCCTCTTTTGGGGGTCATATTTTACTACATTGTACACTATATCGATGATGAAAGGCGTTACAATGATTTTATCTTCATCGCACTCTATAGCCTCTATGTTGAGATAGATAGAGGCTTAGTTCCTTTCTCTTTTATTTTTTTTACCATTATCTTTTATAGTTTTCTGTTTCACTCTTTTAAAAAGTATATACATTGTCATCTTTGTTTGGTACTCTCTTATGTCACCATCGGTTATCTAGGTTATTATCTCTTTAATCTTTTTTTAACCTACACTTTCAACCTACCACTCACAGCATTTTCTGAATACTATTTTATCTATATGCTGACTGATATATTGATTATCTTGGTGTTTTTATGAAAAGACGCATTCATTTTATACTCTTTTTCTTTGCAATTGTTGCTATATTATTACTCTCTAGATTGTACTTTTTATCTATCAAGTCCAATACCTACTATGAGAAACTAGCCCAACAAAACCTCATCAAAACAGAATACTTCACCACCTCTCGCGGAGAGATTAAAGATAGAAATGGTGTTGCTCTCGCTATCAACAAATTGGGATTTTCACTAGCGCTCATACCGCATTTAAAAGAGAAAGCGCTCTTAAAAAACTTAGCATTTTTAAGCAAAGAGCTTGGGGATTATAATCTTACAAAATTAAAATCCCGCTACCAAAAAAAATCTAGCCCCTATAACCACAAGCCTATCATGATAATCCCTTTTATCTCTTATGATGACTTCATCTCAAAGTTTATTGCCTTCTCCAACAACAAAGATTTTGTCATTACACCTTTTGCCAAACGCTTCTATCCTCAGGGTGAACGCATGGCGCATATCATTGGTTATATTGCCAAAGCCAATGCCAAAGAGATCAACGCGAGTAAAGTGACACGATTGAAAGGACTTGTAGGAAAAAGTGGCATAGAACGCTACTACAATACTATCTTGCAAGGTACACTGGGTAGAAAAAAGATGAAAGTCACCGCACTCAACCAATCATTAGGCACGATAGAAGAGAAGAAACCCAAAAGTTCGCAACTCACACTGACTGTAGATATCAAAGTACAAAACTATCTTAAAGAACTTTTTGGTGACAAAAGTGGTGCCATTATCGTCATGAATGCAAAAACAGGTGCCCTCTTGGCAGCCGGGAGTTATCCAGAGTATGATAACAATGAGTTTATCCATGGCATCTCAAAAGAAGAGTGGAAGAAAATGACCCAAGATTTCAACCACCCTTTTACCAATAAATTTATCCATGGGCTTTACCCACCAGGCTCCTCAACCAAACCAGAAGTGCTTTTAAGCTTCCTCTCCTCCAAACTAGTCGGTGAAAAAGAGACATTTCTTTGTCAAGGCACACTCAATCTAGGAAAGCGAAAGTTTCGTTGCTGGAACCATGCAGGACATGGCAAGGTCAATGCCAAACGCTCTTTGCGTGAGAGCTGTGATATCTACTACTATAAGGGAGCACTTCGTGTGGGAATCAATACCATCTCTACAGATTTGATGCATTTTGGCTTTGGGAAAAAAACAGGCATTGATATGCCCTCAGAATTTATCGGTACTGTCCCAAGCAGGAACTGGAAGATAGAAAAATTTGGTGAGAGTTGGTACAAAGGTGAAACACTCAATACGGTCATCGGTCAAGGTAATTTTCTCGTCACACCGATGCAAGTTGCCACAGCTACGGCATTGATTGCCACAGGCAAGCAGCTCACACCACATTTTATCAAGATGATTGATGATAAAAATATCACCTTTGCTCCAACAGAGATCTTAAACAATGAGCAAAAATCACACCTCCCACTCATCAAAAAAGGGATGTATGAAGTCTGCAATCACAAACACGGTACTGCCTACAAATATAATAGTGCATGGCTTTATATGGCAGGGAAAACAGGGACTTCTCAAGTTATCGGTATTCCACAAGAAGAGATAGAGCGTATGAGTGAAAATGACCTCACTTATTATAAAAAATCACATGCTTGGCTCACTACATTTGCCCCTTACCAAGACCCACAATATATCATCACCGTGCTGGTAGAACATGGCGGTCATGGAGGGAAGGCAGCGGGAGAGATCGTCTCAAAACTCTACAACTACCTCATCAAACTCGGCTACATCTCCAAAAAATATGTCAAAAAAGAGTTTTTACCCCTCCTAGACAATAACAATACTAAAAATTAAGCTCAAATAACACTCTCACATGGTTCGCGTTGGCTAAATTTTGATTCACGATATACTCAAAACTGATAGGCAATGCTAGAGAATTAAAATAGAGCATATCTCCCGTCATACCAAGTGTAAATTCATGAAAATCGCGCTCCCTTTTATCTTGGAGTTGAAGCGCATAATAGTTATATTTTCCATACAAGGATTCTCGACGAAGTGAGATAGGAAAAGAGAAAAAATATTTATCAACATCAAAAACCTTATAGAGTGAAAGTCCCACATTGGCAAGTGATTTGACATAGATATCATCAACAAGACTAGGCATCTCAAAGTTTAAAGCATCTGCAAAACGATTTTGATACTGTTGCAACTTGATACCATGTTTTTTACCCTCGCCAACGATATTGGCATAAGCCCCACGCATATCAAATGCACCATACCATTGATGGGCAAAAGAAGAGGAGAAGTGATAACGCCCTCCAATCATCGTATCTTTTCTATCCAAGCCCACAGAGAGTGCTATATCATTGGCATCATTGAGATACATACTATGTCCAAAATGGTGATGATTGCTATACTTTAAACTCAAAGTCAAAGGCTCTTTCTCATCGCGTTTATCATCCAATAAATATGAGAGTTTCAGATCCATTTTTTTATACAAAGTCTGCATCAAAGGATAAGCCATATAACTATAAAGCCCAAAACCTCTTGAAGAAGCATTGTTATCGTGATCTAGCACTCCAAAAAGCGATGCACCAAAATGAAGCCGATATGCAGAAGAGTCATACCCTACACCAGCGATGACATCTTTATTGGATTTGGAAGAAAATAACTTGATACTATTTTGAGAAAGCGGATCTGTAAAATTAGCAGCAATATCAAAATCTATACCTCTAGTTGTCGTAGTGATAGCTTGAGAAAGTGAGGCATAGTGCATGTTTGAGATGGCATGATACGCGTTGGCTTTTGCAGCTTGACTTTTAAAGTCCAAGGCATCAAAACGCTTGTCATCTTCAAAAAAGTATCTTACTTCTTTCACACGCTGCAGCGTAGGAGAAAGTGCCACTTTTTTAAAGCTCACCCCCTCTGCCTCCATCGTCTCCACCAATGCAGTTTTGGCATCAATTAACCTTGCATCGACGACATCATCCCCCTTTGTGACTCTCTCAATCATCCCATCATGATAGCGGTACAAGCCACTTCCATTGTCCGTATTGGCGATAAAATATATTCCATTTGCATCCCGATCACAGACAAACCCATACCAACCCTGATAAGAAAATAGTGGCGTATGATTTTCATAGAGTGTGCGTTTTTTTCCCTTTTGGATAAAGAAATAGTGCTTATCATGATAGGTAAATACCGAAGAGTTCACCTGCGCATAAAATCTCCCATCCACATACATCTGTGGTTCATCAAAAGAGGAAGCGATATCAAAATAGACCATCTTACCCTTTTGTAAAGATTGCACTGCCTTGCCTTGACTCTCTTTGCGTATCTGCGCATTTTTGTCATATAAACCTACTTCGATACGCTCGGGGGAAGTATGCGCTGACGCACGCGTATAGTAAGCCCCTTTAGATTTGAAAACTTTTCCTAGCGGATGAGCAGTTTTTTCACGCTTTATCTGCATCGTCTCTTTATCAATATCCACCAATATCGGCGCAGTGAGATGATCAGAGATTAAAAAATAAATTGATTTTGCATCACTATTGAGAGGTAAAGCATTTTTGGAGTGAAATAGTACCTTGCCTTTAGAGGGGTGAAAATCTTTATATTGTTTTAAAATCCACGCATTGTAGCGCGATAAAGCTTCTTCAAAAGTCTCACCAAATGTCTCTTTAAAAACACTATTGGTAAAGAGTGGTATCCACTGCCCTGAGAAGTTATAAAAGTAGCTATTGACCTTATCGATGCCATATTTTTGGGCTAAATAGAGTTGAAAAAATCCTCCCACGATATAGTGATGTGCCCCATAAGGAAAATAGAGATGATTGTTATAGCTTCGCTCTGGCGTGATATATCCAGCGCGCGCTTGGGTGATTGCCATAGCCAAAAGTGAGCCATTGTAGAGGCGTCCCCCATTGTTGTGTCGTGACTCATTGAGTACGGCATTACCCTCTAGGATAAAGGATGATTCTGATAAATTTGGCACAGGAAACACAGGCACAAATGCCAAAAGCGTAAAAAAACTATTTTTCAAAACCTTGTGGGTATAGTAAGAGAGAGGATTTTTTTTGGGGTTGAGTTGAAAATTGTGTGTGCTCTCATGAAAAAGAAGCGTCTTGATCCATGATGTGCCAGCAAAATAATCCACACTCAACGCCCCAGCAGGGAAATTCATCTGCAAATTGTAAGGTATCTGCGTCGAATAGGCATTTGCCACTTGGTTATGCGAAGAGAGCAAACCAACATACTGGGTATCATCCAAGTGATA
>CAZCUH010000014.1:4242-5561 GCA_964501795.1 uncultured Sulfurospirillum sp. | reverse complement strand
AGTTTGTTTGCCGTTAAGAAAACTAACATCACTGAAATAATCAAAACTGCCACAATATCAAAGGCATTTTTACTCAAATCTATCATGATAGGATGCACCAGTGCTGCCCCACCTAGTGCCACCGTAAAGTTGGCAACATTGGAGCCAATGATATTGCCAATAATCATATCGGCATTGCCTTTTTTTGCCGCTGCGATACTGACCATCAATTCAGGCAAACTCGTTCCAAAAGCAATCAAAAGCAGACCAATCACCCACTCACTCACGCCAAAACTTTTTGCAATCGCCGTCGCGGCATCTATCGTAAAATCTGCCCCTAGTATCACCATCACAAAACCAGCGCCTAAATAGAGTGCTGTACGCTTATAATCAAACTTCTCTTTGGCAAGTTCTTCATCAATCTCTGAAGTAATATCATCGTCATTATTGACCAAAAAGAGTAGATACGCTCCCATCATCATGATAAACATCAAGCCCTCAAAACGAGAAATCACCCCATCAAAACTTATCAAGATAAAGGTCATCACAGGAAAGAGTCCCCAAGCAGAATCTTTGGCAAATATATCACGCGATGGCATCATTTTCCCCGCCATCAAAAAGACCAAACCTAAGACTAAAGCGATATTAATGATATTACTTCCGATGATATTTGATACCGCTATATCCCCTTTTCCACTCCCACTCGCCATCATCGAAGCAGCCATCTCTGGCAAAGAAGTACCAAGTGCCACCAAAGTCGCCCCAATCACAAAATGTGAAATACCAAAATGAAGTGCCACTCTCTCACTCTCTTCGATCACGAGATCCGCACCCTTAATCAACACTGCCATGGCAATGATAAATATGATATAATCCACCTATTGACTCCTCACAATTAAACTACTTGGCAATGCAAAATGCTCCATCACCTCTTGCTCTTTTTGTCGCATCTCTCCACTATCAACTTCATGATCATACCCCAAAAGGTGCAACATCCCATGGGTGAAAAGAAGGGCAATCTCATCATCCACACTATGCCCCAACTCTTTTGCCACGGCATTTGCTCTATCTACACTTATCATGATAGAGCCTAAAGGAAAAGAAGGTAGCGGTTCTAGGGGGAAACTAAGCACATCAGTGGCTTTATCAATCCCTCGTTCCACAAGATTGATGCCTGCAATCTCTGCATCATCGGTCAATATCAGTTCAACCTCTTTGTCACTAAGATAGAGACTTATTTTTTCAAGCAAATCATGCTTTATAACCTCATCCGTTCTATTTTCATATACTATCATGATAGCCTTTCTCAAAGTGGGATATTCTATCTAAAATATTTTATA
>CAZCUH010000014.1:0-4142 GCA_964501795.1 uncultured Sulfurospirillum sp. | reverse complement strand
ATAACACAAAAACGCAAGGGGTCAAGAGGGTGTCAAAAAGCAAAAGATTTAAAACTTTTTTTACGCACCTGCCCTACTTGGAGATTCAAGAACTTATCTCTTATTTTGCAGTCTTTGATGGTTTTTATGATTTAAGCCGTTTATCCAAGTATGAAGATTTGATGCAAAATATCCAATACAACATCCTCGCGCACTATCATGAACAAAAAAAATTGTTTCACTACACAGACGATACCCACTTACAAGCAGACATCGAAACTACCCTGCATCGCCTAGCCAAGGGAACAAGAAAGCACTACTCTATCTACAAAGATGTCAGCCAAAGCAGAGGAAGAGAAATCTATAAAATCCTCTACGATTTAAACATCATCAAAAAAGAGTATACTAGAGAAAAGCCCCTTCCAAGAGACCGTGGTCCTTTAAAAAAAGAGTTTCGTGGCTACAAGAGAGAAGATAAAATCAGATTTTCAAAAGAGTATTACCGTTTTTGGTACACTTTCATCTACCCCCATATCGATGATTTAGAGAAAAATGAGTATAATCAAACCTTAACAGAGATCCGTGAAAATTTAGACTATTTCATCAGTAGCTACTTTGAAGAACTCTCCAATACCCTTATCGAAGATATCTACCAAGGAGAGGTCAAGGAACTTGGGGGATACTGGGATAAAGATGTGGAGATTGATCTTCTAGTCAAACTCAAAGATGGCAGACAAATCACAGGTGAATGCAAGTGGACAAACCATAAAATAAGCAAAAACATACTCAATAAGCTCAAAAAAGTGACACAAAAAGCAGGTATTCGCGCTGATTATTATGCACTGTTTTGCAAAAATGGATTTAGTAAAGAGTTAGAAAAAGGTGAGGACAAGCAGGTGCTTTTATATGATTTAAATGCTTTTAAAAGGTTACTATCATGATAGATAAAAATCTCTTAGCCAACTTAAATGAAAAAGACAAAGAGAGTCTCAAAAACACCCTAGATACCCTCATTTCCCAGACCTATGTCGTCGAAAATGAGTACAAATCCCTTAACGCTTCCTATCAGAGTCTGCAAAATATCATCGAGCAAATCATCGAATCTCTACCCAATGCCATCTGGGTCTTGGCAAAAGATTATGCTATATTTCTACAAAATACCAAGGCAGAAAAGCTCTCACAAATGCTTGAGTATATCGACATCGAAAAAGAGAAATTTGAACTCGAATTTCAACAAAAAATCTATCTCATCAATATCAACCATGCCAGCGAAAAGATTCTCATCTCTGCTACGGATATCACAGAGCAAAAACGCGATGAACGCCTCGCCTCTATGGGTAAGGTCGCCGCACACTTAGCCCATGAAATACGCAATCCAATCGGTGCTATCTCTATCCTCTCTTCCACCCTACTCAAACGCGTCACCCTACAAAACAGACCCATGGTACTCGAAATCAAAAAATCACTCTACCGTGTAGAGCGCATCATCAAATCTACCCTACTCTTTACCAAAGGGGTACAGATAAAACGCACAGCACTCTCTCTTGCTCACTTGCAAGAGGAGATAGAAGATGCTTTTGACAACTATGGCTATACCAAAGTGCTTGATCTAGAGATTGATTTTCCAGATAAAGAGATATTTGGCGATTTAGATACCCTTACTATGGTGATGCAAAACTTCCTCTACAATGGTATCGATGCCATCGAAGAGGATGAAAAAGAGTCGGGAATTGTGGCATTTTCTTACCAAGAAACAGATAGTTATGATATCATTGTTGTCAAAGATTCTGGCACAGCTATCAAGGATGAAAAACTCCTCTATGAGCCATTTCAAACCACCAAGACCAAAGGACACGGTTTAGGTCTCGCACTCTCACTAGAGATTATCAAAGCCCACCAAGGCAAGATAACACTCTTAGAAGAGGAGAAAGGCTTTGAGATCTATCTAAAAAAGGAACTATCATGACAAGAGGCAAAAAGGCTATCGTCTTTTTAAATATGGGCGCACCCCGAGATTTGGACGAGGTCGGGGTTTTTCTCAAAAACATGTTCAATGATAAAAATATCATCACCGTTAAAAAGAAATTTATTAGAAAGATTATCGCCACTTCTATCGTCGCAACTAGAAGCAAAGAGGCAAAAGAAAATTATAAAAAATTAGGTGGTTTTTCTCCGCTAGTCACCCAGACCCAAAAGCTCTTAGAAGCTGTACAAAAAGTCTATCCTGAACATATCGTCATCAATATCATGCGTTATACACCGCCCTTTGCCCAGAGTGAACTACGATGGCTCAAAGCCAAAGGTGTCGAAGATATCGTGCTTTTTCCACTCTATCCACACTACTCTACCACAACGGTTAAATCCTCATTGGAAGATTTTTATGAGACTTGTGATGCCATCAACTATCATCCCAATATCAAAGAGATAGAACCCTTTTATACCAACCCACTCTACAATCGTACCCTTTTAGAGACTATCAAAGCGCAAATTTGTCCCCAAAAAGATGACTTAAGCCAGATGGACATCATCTTTTCAGCACACTCTTTACCCAAAAAAATCATCTGTGATGGAGACTGCTACAAAGAGCAAGTAGAGAGACATGCCAAGCTCCTCAAACGCATGTTAAGAAATGAAGGATTGCGTTTCAAAGATTATCATCTCGCCTACCAATCCAAACTAGGCCCCGTAGAGTGGCTCTCACCTTCCCTTGGTGAAAAATTAGAAGCGCTTGAGAGCAAACGCGTTCTCATCGTCCCTATCTCTTTTGTCCTTGACAACTCTGAAACCGAATTTGAACTTGACTTGGAATATCGCATCGAAGCAAAGGGGATGCAGTATGAGGATTATCGTGTTGCCAAGTGTCCTAATGACGCTCCTTCGTTTATCGCTTTGGTAAAGGATTTGGTAGAAAAATGACACATACACTACAAATAGGCACGATAAACACCCTACGCATCAATAGAGAAAGCGCCAATGGTCTCTATCTCATCACAGGAGACAATGACGATGAAGTCCTCTTGCCAAATGCCTATGTCAGCGATGCTATGCAGCTAGATGACACCATAGATGTCTTTGTCTATACAGACTCTGAAGATAGACCCGTTGCGACCACCCTCACCCCCAAAGCGATGCGTGGTGAGTTTGCCTTTTTGGAAGTAGTCGATACCAACAAATTTGGTGTTTTTTTAGATTGGGGTTTGCCTAAAGATTTGTTTGTCCCCCTAAAAGAGCAAAAAAATCTCAAAATTGGAGACAAAAGACTCTTCTATCTCACCCTAGATGAAGCGACCAATCGTCTCATAGCCTCTCAAAAGATAGGCAAATACCTACAAGGTGAAAGCAAAGAGTTTAGCCAAAAGCAAAAAGTCTCCCTACACATCATGGCACCCACCCCACTAGGCTACAAAGCCATCATCAATGAACGCTACGAGGGAATGCTCTATAAAAATGAAATCTTTGAGCCTATCATGATAGGTGATAAAAAAGAGGGCTACATCAAAGCCATACGCCCCGATGGCAAGATAGACCTCTCGTTACAAGCCACAGGCAAAGATGCAAAAGCCGAAGCTAGCGATAAGGTACTAAGCATACTCATCCAAGCAGGTGGCACACTCCCACACAACTATAAAAGTGATGCTAGCGACATACAAAAAACATTTGGCTTGAGTAAAAAAGCTTTCAAACGAGCACTCACGGTACTCATCGAAGCAAAAAAAATCACAGTTGAAGAAGAAGGCATCAAAAAGATTTGAGCCTCCCTTAAATACAGTGCTAACACAAAATAGATGACACTTCCAAATTTGTTATTTCGCTACTTCAGTACGGCTAATTGTTTCACCTGTTGCATAATTTTCGACATACTCTGTTAATGTAGAACCATATTTCACTTTATAACTTATTGTTTTTTTAACCAAATCGATTTGTGTATTATCTTGTAAATATGTTCCACCTGGTCCCTCTTTCTGTGACTCTAGAAGTACAGTTGATTTTTTATTTTCTATATCAAAAATCATCATCTCAAGACGATAATTACGATAATTGAGCATATAACTGGCTATATAATGCGTATTGTCAATCTTTCTTATACCACCAATTTTTATACCATGAGCAGGTAACTTCCAGCCATTTTTTAATATATCATCTTTTATAATATCTAAGACGAT